>JBOFTV010000001.1:0-24671 GCA_051652245.1 Culicoidibacterales bacterium
CTTATTCCCGTACTAATACGACTTATCTCTTTTTTCTGTTCAAATAAAATGATATCTGCCCATTCATGTTTTTCTATGATTGATAGCAATAAATCAATTGCTCCCCTGTCTAGCCAATCATCCGCATCTAAAAACATAACGTAGTCTCCTGTTGCAAGATCCAGTGCTTGATTTCTTGACGCTGATAGACCATTATTAATATGATTATTTATTAATTTAATATTAAATGGTAATTTCCAGGCTTCCACTTTATCCACCGTACTATCTGTAGAGCCATCTATAATATAAATTAATTCTATTCTATCAGTATTTTTCATACCACAGAAACTTAAAAAATAATCATTTAAAAAGTCTTCTGCATTATATGAGGCTGTAATTATTGATATTTTATACGCCATATTGATTCTCCCTGCATACCTATATTCTATTATTTTTTTATTATACAAGTATAACACAAATTTTGATTTTATAATAGTAAATATGGAAGCCCCCAATAATGTCTTGGCTATCACACTGGGGGTAAAAGAAAAAGTATTGGTCTCAACATCTCATTTTTGTTCAAGACGTAAGATTAATACTTTTTTGAATAATAGACATCACTTGAAAATATTTTTCGCCTCAATTTTATCCCTCTCGTATAATCCTTGGATCCCATCATACACCTCTAGGTCCGTAGCATATATAATAACTTCTTTATTAATGACTTCATAATCAAATCCTATCGAACTGTAATCTGTAATCACTTTTTCAGTTACCAAAATTAATTCTTGAATATCAATTTCACCCATGATTTTATGAATTCTAGGATCATTACTATCACCAATAAATTGAAGCCTTAGCATTGGATGCAAGTGAATAATTAGCTTTTCATTTGGACACAATTTACTGAGGATATCTTTCACATCAATATAGAGCTTATAGGGTCTGTAGGTTGGCGCATATACAACATATGTCTGCCCTCTTTTTAATCCATATTTCATTTTCAGATTGTCTTTAAGTTCTATGTTTTCTTGATTTTTCAAAAGCCATTCTATTTTAGGATACTGTTGCTCCTTAATTTTTACCCCCTGAAATATTTCAGTAAATATTCTTGTGTTTTGTGAATTAATTGACCAAACGTAGTCCCAGTTTTTGATAGATGATTTTTTATCATTATCCTGTGATTTAGTAATTGTATCACGATATGAATGAATATCGGAGTATACTTTTTTTATTGGTAGACCATGCCATAGTTGCTCCCATGACTGATTTTTTCTTTTTAAGATGAGTGGGCTATACCATGACATAAATAAAATATATTTTGCTGTATAGTGGTGATAAAAAAATAGCAGTCTATTATTATACTGAAAAAAATCAGTTGTTTTATAATATTCATTTAAATATTTAGGGTTTTTAACAGCAAATCTAACCTTTTTTTTGCTATTCTTCATTTTCAAGTACAAATATTTAGTATTATCACAAAAATCACCATAATGACTTGTTAAAAAATATTTATTCTTATTCATCGGAAAAAGAAACATGAATCCAAGGATTTTCGATCTTATTTTCTGCCTTTTTGTCCAAATTATTGAAAATTGCTGTAAAATTAAATATAAATAGCAGTTTTTGAATTTTGAATTTTTAAGCATAACTCGCGCTATTTTTTTAATATTTTTATTATGAATTTTCTTTATTATATGCTTCATTTCTTTATTATACTTATTTTCTGCTTCTTTTAATCGCGAAAAATATTCTTTATACTCTCCTAACGTAAGTTTAGGATACGCCCTTATAATATTCCCATAAGTTTGATTCCAAATAGAATAATAAAGATATGGTGTTGCCGGTTTATTTATATTTTCTGGTAATGTAATCAAAGAAAGTATTTCTTCATATACTTTCACTCTGCTTTCTACAGCTTTTTGCTCATGTGAGAAGCTACTATTGTTCATGCGCCAACCGTAATATTTCATTGCTAATGATTCAATAGATGGGTGCATTAAATGAATTACTGTCATCAAGTAATTATCCTCATATCTAATATCTGTTCGATATTTTATCTCATTTTCTAGCAAAAACTGATGCCTATAGATACTCCAAATTCCTGTTTGGTGCACACTAAATTTATAGATATCCTCGTTACTTTGGCCACATTCAAAAAGCTTGTCTGAAAAGATGAAAGGACTTTGTAAATAAGTTCCATCGTGACCTATTTTAACAACATCAGAGATAAGTAAATCTGCTTGGGATAAATCCAATATCTCTACTAATTCGCTTAGGCTACCAATAAAGCTATCGTCACCATCTATAAACAGCAAATATTTTGTCTTACTGTTTTCAATTATATAGTTCCGCCCTACTGCGGGTGTTCCTGAATTTTTTGAACTATAATAAACATTTCCAAATTTTATATTCTCTAGGATTTCTTTCACATCTTTTTCTGTTGACGCGTCATCATAGATGTGAAGATCTACTTTACCTATTATTTGAGGTGTAAGAAGTAATTCATTTTCC
This sequence comes from Culicoidibacterales bacterium, assembly GCA_051652245.1. Lineage (GTDB taxonomy): Bacteria > Bacillota_I > Bacilli_A > Culicoidibacterales > Culicoidibacteraceae > BHER01. Next base: position 2,494 of record JBOFTV010000001.1, read on the forward strand.
AATACATATAATAGCTCTCTTAGATACCTAGCGTTATTATATACTGTTATTCCAATTGTTAATAGTTTCAAAAAATATCAGCTCCTGTTCAAAAAAATATCAAGAGTAATCTAAAAGATTTTTCCTCATTCGCACATGTAATATCGAACCCACAATATAAAATAAAATTACAATGACCCAAAAATATGCTCCCCATCTAAATGACATAAGCATCGTTCTACGGCCAAAGATAAAAGCATCTCTGTATCCTTCAATCAAATATGTAAATGGATTAAGTTTAATGATTAATAGCATCACACCAGTCATTGAATTTACAGGAAATATTATCGGCGTGATAAAGAACATTGTTCTCATTACATTATAGACAATGTGCTGGTAATCTCTTACAACAGTTGTCATAGCTGAATTAAATAATGACAACGAGTAAAGCAAACAAGTTGCTGCAAACATAAAATAAGGCAGTTGTAGCCAATAAATATTCATTGGGAATCCCGAAATAACTAGTATTACTGAAACTGTAGCTACCATTAGGATATGTATATATAGTTCTGAAACAACAACAATTGCCGGAACTATACTAATTGGAAATTTCATTTTTGTGATTACTCCCATTTTACCCACAATCGATCTAGAACCTGGAGTAATAACACTGCTAATATAGTTCCACATAAAAAACCCGGCTATTACCCAATAAAAAAAGTCCACCCCCTGTACTGGTATATTTTTTCGTATTTGCCCAAATACTACAGCATATATCATTATTTGAATTGAGGGATTAATCCATAACCATAAAACGCCTAATAGATTCCCTTTATTTTGAACTATTAAATCGTTTATTGCCAGTCTATGAATGATAGCTAAATTTCTACATAATTCCATGGTCACTTTAATTACTGCTTTCATCCTATCTCTCCTTATATTGTAGTTTCTATATCAATTTTTAATACCTATAAGTATAATTCTTTAACTATTTGTTTTTTAAATGTTTCATTGCTAAATTTTTCTTTTAATATCTTCTTATGTAAATCAAATTCTTCAAGTTGACCACTTCGCACATTTATAAGCGCATCTACATAAGCAATTACATCATTTTCTTCTATGATATATCCTGTTTTCCCATTAATTATAATATCTGTTACAGCTGTAAACGAATTATAAGCTACAACGGGTATATTTTCTTCATAGGCCTCTAAAAATGTTAGCGGAAGCCCTTCTGTAACCGATGTATTGATCAAACACAGACTATTCTCATATATTTTCTGTTTATCCTCTACAAATCCGTGTAGTGAAATTTGATTTTTAAGGTCGTACCGTTCTATTTTTTCCACCATTTTTTCTTCGTCTGCACCGCTACCATATACATGAATTTCAATATCAGTTATTTTCCTTACTTTAAGTTCTAGTGCAATATCAACTAATGCAAAGCAATTTTTGTCCCATTGATTAAGACGTCCTACAAAAATAATTTTATGCTTCCCATTTACTAGCTCTACTTGCTTTCTATAAGCTTCTTCTTCCTGTTTAGATATAAAAGGGGTCATAATGTAAGAACTATTTATTTCTGGAAATATTTTTTTAAATCCGCTTTGAATAGTTTCAGTTAAGAATACTATTTTATCATAGTTACTTAAATTATTAACAAATACATTATGATAACCTGCATAAAACTGTGTTGGCGTAATTTTACAGGCATCACCGTGGAAGAAAATCATTTTTAATGACTTTTCATTTATTTTATTTTGCAACTCTAAATAAGCATTGACATGCAAGCCAATAATGATATTGCTTGGGTTACTCAAAATATTTTCGATTAATGCACTGTGCTGTTCCATGTTAAGCGTAGGCTCCTGCTTAACTAATTCACTTTTTCTGATTCCAATAATTTTTGACCCGATACCTAATTCTTTAAGAGTGCGACTTATAAGAAGATAATACTCATGTAACCCCCCAAGTTCCCACTCAATATTTACTAAAAAAATTACTTCTTTTCTTTTCCCTTTAATAGCATTAATGTACTCCAGTGCAAATTTTTGGAATTTAATATTCAAGCTGGAAATTTTTAATGTTGCAATTTCTCTATAATTATTGCTAATTGCTGTATCTAACCATTCAATATTATTCCAACTTTTCACCTGCTTGATATTATCTTTAAATAAACTAATTTTTATATCCACTAAGTTTTCTTCTAAAAACTTTCTTAACTTTGCTTTTTTATCTGAAATTATTCTATATTTACCAATATAAAAGTTACCGCAGATAAAGTCATTTTTTGCTGATAGGCGTAAAAACAGTTCCACATCTTGATGTCGTCCATATTCTTCATTCCACCCACCTATTTCTAATATTTCTTCTCTGAGAATAAGCGAATTGAATGTACTTGGATTTTGACTGTAATTTATTGATAATAGCGAATATGAGAAATCTCCTTTTATCTCATATTCTTGATTTTCATTTTTATTTCTGATAACTTCATTGTCTATATAATCAAACTCTTTAGCAAAAACAACGGCCACACCATACTTTTTTTGTAAATCGACTAAATTCTCAATTGCATATGGAGATAATTCATCATCATCATCAATGTATTTAACATACCTTCCTTTAGCATTTCGTAAAGCTATATTTCTTGCAATTTGTGCGCTTCCTGCCTTACCTGTTTTAATTTCATTAATTTGCATGGAAAAAATCGACTTCATATACATTACTATAAAAGAAACAAATTTTTCCTCAAAGCTTCCATTATCATTGTTATTTACCACAATAACTTCCATATTTTTATATGTTTGGTTATGTACAGCGATTAAACATTCTTTTAAATACTGTGGCTCTTTGTAGGCTGTAATTAAGACAGAAACTTGGTCATCTAGATCATTATTATCATTGTTTACCTTTTGGTAGCCATGATTTGATTTCGTACTTCTAAAATCAAATATTTCCCGTTTTTGTTCGCCTACATGTAGCATAATTTTTCCGATTCTACATGTTTTGCTTCCATCATATAACTCAACTCCTATATTAGTACTACCTCGTAGCCCTTCGGAATACAACTCATCTATCGGCAAATAATATTTATCACCATTACATTCTGAAACTTTTTTATACATTGTTTGGCCATCGTAGCAGGAGATTAGCATGATTGTGTTACTGCTTGCCTCAATTAACAAGTTATTTTTAATTTTATGTATTTCAAATAATTCTGTTAGCATTTCTCCACTTAAAAAGGGATTCATCATCATCATCATTTTTCCTGCTACAGCTGAATGGTCCATATTTTTACAACAATAGGAAACTGCTGTTAACTCTTTTTTTAAAAAAAATGACTGGTGATGCGTGTAGTCCTTATCACTATAAAATAGCTTTATCTGTCTTCCTTCACGTACATACCTTAAAACTAAATTTGCAACAGAGTATGATTCTATTCCAGAGTTCTTTAAAAAGTAACTAAAAAGAGGATAGACTTCATCTAAAAAAGATATCACATCTATCTGAGGCACTATTGCAATACATTTTGCTTTTACATATTTTTCATAAATAATTAGTGCAGCAGTTCCTCCTTTAGAGGCTCCAAAAAATACAACATTTTCCTCTTCTACACCATATTCACTAATCTTTTTATCAATAAATTTCTCTAATTCCTCACTTAGACTCTTTCCATCATCATCTAGTAGAAAATATGTCCCACTATAGTGATATCTATCCTGTAGCGCTATAATTATAGTATCCCCTTTAACATCACCAAGCATTGATAATGGAAATTTCACATGGTGATTTGCTGCAGAACCAAAAGTAAAGATAATATTTTTGGGCTGTACCCGCGGTGCATTATTAATCTCTGCATAATATATATTTCCCTCTACTTTAAGACCATATTTATTATCGTATTCTTTTTGCCATTTATTTATCTTTTTTTCTGATGAAAATGATAAATAAATATCATGTAGCGGAATTCTACTTTTTAATTCTACTTTTTCAGTGCCTAAAATCAGTCCGTCTATTGACGCGTCTCCCAAATGATCAGGATAAATAAAATATGACATTCCGTTAATAAATATTCTTGTTCGCTCTTTTAGTCCTGTAAATTTGATATTAGTATATTTTTTTCTGATGATGTATACATCCGTTCTCATCTTATGCTCCCCCTCTTTTTTTTATTTTCTGATATGTTCTCTTTATCCCATCTACTATCCTTATCACTTTTCTATTTTTGTATCTTTCTACCTGAGCAATCCTTTGTTCTACTCTTCTCTCTGTTTTCAACAATTTTTTCTTGATTTCCTTGTGTATTTGCATTATTTTTTTGTTTCGGCTTTCTAATTTTTCTTTTTCTGACTGCAACTCCAATATTTTTATCTTTTCTGGTGTCATTGCCACCCTAATATCTAGCCCTACTATATCCAAAAGATCATTTAAAGAAAATGTATCTGATACGACAAAATAATGTGTTTGTAAGTAATCACTGCATTTTACCAGTACATCCTGTTGTTCATCCAGATTGCTTTCCCTCAAGTTCATTTTGAGATGAGCAACCTTCTCTACTATCCTTGTTCCTTCCGGCTTCACTCCACTTTTATCTATTAAATAAATATGAAAATATAACTCTTCTGAAACCAAAGAAAAATAATCATATACCATCTCACTTGTTGTTAAAACAGCTTTTCCTCCATATTTTATATGCTTAGTTATCTCCGCTAAATCGTTGCTTAAGAATAGTTTTAATTTCAACATTTTTGATTACCTCCATGTAATTCAAGCTGTTTAAAGATTTAATTTCGTCTACAAATTCTAAAAATCTATCTTTTGATAAATTTAAATTATTAATATTATTTGCGCCCCACTTTTCAACATAATTTATTGCTACTGACTTATTCACCAAAGAAGCGCTATTTATACTAATTATCATATCACACACGACTGCATAGACAGATAACTCTGTAATCTTTCTTCGCTCTATATCACCTTTTTTTGACATTAATGATTCCGTATGTATTGTTCTAAAATAAATTCCCTCTGCTAAATACTTAATTGAATTTGTTCGTAGTAAAAGGTTTAAATAAAAGGCATTATCTTCAAAGAAAACATTCAATAAAAACCTGTTTTCAGCTAATAAATCTCTTCTAAAGCACTGAAAGCATGCCGATGCCATATTTTCCCGGTGGTCTAATAATATTTCAACATCTTCTTTTTCTATATCATAGTGCGACTCATTTCCAACAACTGAATAACTAATTGTCCCCTCGATATTTCTTTCTTCATCAAAATGAATAGCATTGAATCTTAAAATGTCATATTTATACTTAATCGTATGTTTTTCCAACACGCTAAAATATGATGATGATATTCTATCATCATCATCTAAAAAAGATATATACTCTCCCCTTGCAACTTCAAGACCAAAATTTCGTGCACCACCATAATTATTTTCATTGTTTTTAATTACTATAATATTTTCTTGTTCCTCAGTGTATAATAATAATTCATCATATAATTTTCCAGATGAGTTATTGTCGACAATGATTAATTCCGATTTTCGATAATTATTATGAATAAAACTATCTATTGCGTCAAAAATCGTTCTCCTCCTATTATAGGATACCATAATTATTGAAAAATTCATTGAAAAATCAGCAGTAATCTGCTTTATTATTTGTTCTCTACTACATTTGTTTTTAGTAGCTATCTCGTTATCTTTTTGAGCGTTTAATAGCTCTAAAACTATTGCATTTATCGTATCCATCTTTGGGCTTTTATATCCAATGACTGTTTTTACTGATATTGGCGCTTCACTTACTGTCATACTTCTAATGTAATTTACTAAAAAAGCTTCATGTTGCGCTGTTAGTTCTAATTCATCTTCCACAACTTTCTTCACATTATTGTAAACTGCTATAAAAGTTTCTTCATTTATCTGATTTGTACAATAATATAATTTCAACTTAGTAAATTCATGATAAAAATCATTTTCTAATAATACCATTATGTTTGAAATAATCGAAAAGTACTTTTTTATATCATTTTTTATCAAAGAAATTTTTTCTATTGGTGGCACCGAAAGCAACAAAGAAAAAATTGTATCTAAATCACATTTTGATTTTTTAAAATAAAATTCCAAATGTAGATTATTATCGCTACATTCCTTAGAATCATAATAAACTTTATGAAATTGTTTCTTTTCTAACCACTCGGAAAAAATTGTTATTTCTTTTAATCTATTGAAGTTTTTTCTAAAAAAAACAGACTTTTTAAACTTAGATATTTTTACGGAAAAATCTAGTTCTATATACGGGTATAACCTAGCAACACTTTCCTCACAAGTTGTAATGTTTTTAGGTAAACTATCGGTATTTACAAACTCATAGTTGTATATATTAATATTTTCAATTACGCTTAGAATTATATTACTTACATCACTGTTATCCTCTTTACAAAAAAATTGAAAATTGCTCTTTCCCCTCGCAAGAGATGGTGAGAAAGAATTTTTTTTATTTTGAATAATGCGTACATTGGAATCTCTAATACTATACTTGCTCAACTTTTTTTCTATCTTTGGCACATCAAAAATTATAGGAAAGGTAACAATTGCTGTTGAATTGAAATATCTATCTATTAATCCTAAAATTATCTCATCTAATAAATTTGTTACAAAAAAAAGAGAACTATTTGAAATATTGTACGCCTCTATAAAATAGTTGATTTCTTCAATCATTCTGCTTCCACGCTCTATTTTAATTAGTATTTTTTTTTCCGTTTTGATCGAATTAAATACATTATATTCATCATCTAGGAAGACAATCATTTTCTCCGGTATGCCCGATACTCTCTCTTTGAATATGAGATCACTCACTTTATCACTCTTTTCATTAATTTTCACCATATACATCTACAGAATATATTCTATCTGCATCGCCAATATATTCATCTAACCTGTTTGCAACAATAATATCGGATTGTTGCTTGAAATCTATAAGATTTGTAATTACTTTACAGTCCATAAAATAGTTCACATGTAATTCTGGCTCATAAATCACAATTTTTTTACCTTCCCCTTTAAGTTGAGAAATAATATCCAAAATTGCTGAAGAACGGTGGTTATTAATTCCTTTTTTTGCTATGATACGATAGATGCCAATGACATCTTCTACACTAGTTTTTTCAATGATTTTCTTCGCAATAAAACGTTTTCTTTTTTCATTTGACTCAACAATTGCTGGCATCAGGGATGATTCAATCCCACGCTCTGAATATTCTTGTTCTAATTGCTTAGAGTCTTTTGGCAAACAGTACCCACCGTATCCAAAAGAAGGGTTAAAATAATGCCTTCCTATTCGATGATCATAGCCAATGGCATCTAAAACATTTTGTGTTTTCATTTCTAATTCCTGACAATATGTATCCAATTCATTAACAAAAGCTATCCTCATTGCTAAATATGTATTAGCAAAGAGCTTTATCACCTCTGCTTCTTTTCCAGTAGTTAAAATAATTGGTGGTTTTTTTGAACTCTTTGTGTTTTTATTCAGTAAACATGCTATCTCTAAGTTCAAATCATCATCCGCTCCACCAACAACAATTCTATCCGGGTAAAGATTATCATATAATGCAAAACTCTCTCTCAAAAATTCTGGCGAAAAACAGATTTTATGCCTTTTGTACTTCGCTTGCATTGTATCTGTATATCCTATTGGTATTGTAGATTTTATAATGATCTTCTTTTCTTCGCTTACGACAGAATCAATTTCTGCGATAATTGATTCGATGCTCTCGGTGTTAAATTTCTTTGTTTGTTCATCAAAATCAGTATTTGTAGCTATGATAATAAAATCGCTTTCTTCATAGTACCATTTCCCATCCGCCGAATATGCTACATTGACTCTTTTTTTGTACTTTTCTATATATGCATCATCTATGGGCATTATCCCTTTTTTTAAGTTTTCAATTTTTTTTACATCAATATCAATTATGGTAACCTCTTCTGTCACCCCCAAAATAAAGGCATTCGCAATGCCTACATAACCTGCTCCAACCACTGTAATTTTCATTTTTCATACTCCTACTTTACTATTTATTGACAATTCTTATTACTTTTTTATTATGATTTTCACCATATTTTGTGCCTTCTTCAAAATAAAATATTTTAAGTAGCTTTCCGGTCACTGAACTATATTCCTCTGCATTAATTAGTGTCTTGTTAGGAGTGACATTAAATACATACCTTTTTTTTACACTATTAGCTACCCCGTAGATAGAATTCGGATAATATGTAAGAATAGCTACAACTGTATTATTTTTGACTACTTCACTTGTAGAAATATTATTATTACTTGAAATATAATATCGCGCCACTTCTTTTTTTATATGTTCCCCATATTTAGTATTTGGCTCATATTCCACGTATTTTTTCACCATTTTTGTGATTTTTTCTTGTTCTCGTGAATACTTTACTGTACCATCTAAATTAAAATATATGACGTACTTAATATATGTTTGATTATCTCGTGGGTACTGGGCACCTTTATGATACGTTGCAGTGTAATCCGGTTTACCCGCTGCCTTTTTTTCCATATGACCAATTTCATTGAATTGATTAATATAGTAAGTTACTTGTTCTTTTTCAGCATGTGCTCCATATTTTATGCCTTTTGGGTATTCTTTTATTGATATAACTCTTATACTATTTTTTTGTATCTCTGTTGAATTGAAAACATCTCCATTTCTATCCGTTTTAATTATATTTTTAACAAATCCAGTTAGATTATTTCCATGCTTAGCGCCTGCATAATATTCTTTGTAACCTAGGAGAAGACCACTTTGCCACTCTGAGGAATACTTAACCGTGAAATCTTGATTCAAAAAATATATTACATTTCCATCTCTAATCACATACGGCTCCATCTTCTCCACCGCAGCCAACGGATTAATCGCCCCATGCCCTGTTTCCTGATCATACCCACTCCAACCAATATCAGTAGCTGTTTCTCTTAATACTCTTCTAATCTCCTCACTACTAGCACTTGGCTTAACAGACTTCATCATTGCAATCACACCAGCGGTAACTGGTGATGAAAAACTTGTCCCATATGAGCGTGAGATATCAACACCGCCACTCCGATTCGCCTTTGCCGTTTTTACGGCATCACCATAAGCCGTTAGATAGGTTTCACTTCCACAATCCGTAAAACTAGAAAATCCTGATTTCTGATTTTCTTTATTAATTGACCCTACTAAAACAACATCGTCATAACACCCAGGATAAATTGCTGATGTATCATATCTTGTTCCACCTGCATTTCCTCGTGCTGCAACTAAAATCATTCCACTTTGGTTTGCTCTAGCAATGGTAGCTTCAATTATTGCATTTCTATATGCTCCACCAAAGCTCATATTCATCACATTAACACCTGTTTCTATTGCATGGTCAAAAGCACTTGTAAAGGCCACTAAGCTATTTCTAAATGACCCGTCAGCATCACAACTATCTCCTGAAATATATGGCTGAAAAGTTGACTCATTAGCAACCGATGCCATCCCATTTCTATTATTAGTTTTCGTCCCACCTGCAATACTTAGAACAGAAGCTCCATGTCCTCCACCTGCCTCAACAGGGTAGCATGAGTTATCTGGTGCTGTAATTTTTACTGGCAGAATTCTATTTAAATCAAATTCACTGCTATCCCTATCTAAATAAACACCTTCAAAACCAACATCTAATATTCCAATTTTAACACCTTTTCCACGTGTTATATCCCACACGCGCTCCATGCCCATTTGTTTTAGTTCAAACTGCTCTGAATAATAAGGGTCATTAGGCACAAATGATGTTTTGAAGTCAAGCTTAATATTTTTTTCAACTAGTTTAACGCCATCAATCGCCTGTAAATTTTGCATGAATGCTTCATCCGTTTGTCCCGACTCTTGCTTAACAACAACTGCAGTTCCTAATGCCACACCAACTTTCTTACCTTCAGACTGGGCAAAAATTTCTTTTGCGGTCTCATAGTTATTGCTATCATTTTCTAGTAAAACAATAAATGCTTCTTCGCTTTCTGCTGGATTTAAGAAGTTTAATGACTCGCCACTTCCTCTTCCCACTGCCAAGCTACGGTTTTTATACTGTCCCAACAGTTGATTTTCTTCTGCTGTGATAACCGTGCTTACAGCTAAACTGCGATCAGCTTGCACTTCCGATGTACTTTCTTCGTTATTCACTGTACTCTCTTCATTGTTCACTGTACCCTCTTCATTGTTCACTGTACTTTCTTCACTGTTCACTGTACTTTCTTCACTGTTCACTGTACTTTCTTCGTTATTCATTGTACTTTCTTCTTTACTCATTGTACGTACTTCTTTATTTGCTAATAATTGAGCTAGTTCTCCCACAGAAACACCCTGTAATACTAACCCCACCATCGCTATTAAGCTAACTACTTTAAAACTAAACTTCTTCATTTTCTTCCTCGTTTCTTTTGCTCCGACTTCATAATATTACGAATATACATTAACCCAAACCACATATACCATTATAGCCTTTTTCGTCGCAAATCGTCAATCTATTTTACTCTTCTTTATAAGCTTTTTAATCACTCTAACTCGATGTAAAAAAGGGGAGAATCCCCTTTTTTTACCCCTCTATCTATTTTCTACCAATTCCACTTCCAACTTCCAGAAATATACGCTAAAATACTTTCTGCATGCCTTACTCTAACGGCTTTAGATCCTGGGTAATAATCAATTCCGACCAGTAATTCTAAATGTAAATGTGGACCCTCACTTGCCCCCGTATTCCCACTGTAACCAATAAGTTCTCCTCCTGATAGTGTCTGTCCAACATTCACATTTATTTCATTCAAATGTGCATAGATGGTTACATAATCCACACCATTGATATAATGGTAAAGGACAATCATATTCCCAAAACCGCCGCTGTACCCATGCGAGGTATAGATAACCTTAGCATCTGCTACGGCATAGACTCGTGTCCATTCAGGCATGGCAAAATCTGTCCCTATATGATTAGGGTAGCACCACATTTCACAGCTTACCCAACCTTTTTCAGCCGGTAAATACCATGTTTTTTTCACTGGAGGTGGTTCCACCGGCGCTGGATCGACCGGTGCTGGATCGACCGGTGCTGGATCGACCGGTGCTGGATCAACTGGTCCTGGATCAACTGGTCCTGGATCGACTGGTCCTGGGTCCACTGGCGCTGGTTTCTTTTTCTCCTCTTCTTCTTTTCTCCGTTGTTCTTCTTCTTCACGTCTTTTACGCTCTAGTTCTTCTTTATAAGCTTTTGCTGCATCGCTTTGCTGTTGTACTTCACCCTCTGATAGGACAATATCCTGGATTTGGTTTTCTAGTCGCTCAGAATTTTTAGCCATGACTTTTAGTTGCTCTTCTTCCGCCGCTTCAATTTTAGCAATTGCCTCTTTTGCTCCTTCTAAGATGCTTTTGTCTTCTGTAAACTTCTGCTTGTTTGCAACTAATTCAACCTTTGTTTGATGCAAATCATCCATTAGCTCTTTGTCTTTTGAGTTAATTAGTTCTAGTGCTGACCAGCGTCTAATTAAATCAGTAAGTGATGTCGATTTTGCTAAGATTGTTAGAAATGTGTCCACGTTGTTTTGCTTTTGCATGACGGTTAGTCTCCCCGCAACACGTTGCTCCTTGTGGCCAATTTCTTCAACTAACTCGCCTTCTTGCACGGCTAAAAATTGAATCGAGCTCCCCAGTACGCTGATTTCAGACTCTAATGTTTTGCGTTGGTCTCCCACTAAATAAAGGATTTTTGCTTGCTTTGTGACATCATTTCTTGCTTCTTCAAGCTCATTTTTTTTGGCTTCTTTTTGGGATGCGATGTCTTTTTTAACAGCGTCACAATTTTCCACAGAATCACAATTTAAGGTATTCGCTTCAAAGATACCCACGTCAAATACACTAAACACACCTACTCCTAGCGCTAAAGCCAGTATAATTGCCACATTTTTCTTCATATTTTCACACATCCCTAACTTAATTACTTTTTAATTTTTGCCTATCCATTCTACCTTTTTTATGAAAAAAAATCAAGTGAAGCCGTAACTTTTATCACCTGATTTATTGTTTGCGTGTATTTTTTTTATGATGAAAAAATTTTAAAATCTGTTTTTTTTTACATTTTTGCAATAACTGCTAAAACACGATTAACGACAACCGTTTTCCCCAGTACCTCAATACTTAGGGGTAGCTCTGGTCCATGCATTTGTCCGGTTGTGGCAATTCGGGCTGGCATAAATAATAATTTCCCTTTAACACCAGCATCAATTCCCGTTTCTTTAATAACCGCTTTAATATTATCAGCAGTAAAATGCGTACACTGTTCTAATTTTTCCGCCAAGATAATCAAAGTTTCTTTGACACCATCCTGGAGGAGAAATGCCTTTTCTTCGGCCCCTAATAAAACGTCTTCTTTGAAAAATAGCGCGGCCAATTCAACAATTTGTGCCCCATATGACATTTGATTATGAAACAGTGCAACTAATTTTTCAATCCAAATCTCCGTTTTACCCGCTAAATCATAGGCCTGCTCCAAATGTGGTCTTGCTAAACTAACAATTTGCTCAATTGGTGCTGCTTTGACGTAGCGATTGTTGATCCACTCTAATTTTTGAACATCAAACATTGCTGGTGCTGATGATAACCGCTTAACGTCAAATAGTTCACAGAACTCAGCTTTTGAGAAAATCTCTTCTTCGCCCTCCGGTGAAAACCCAAGCAATGCAATAAAATTGAAAAGTGCTTCTGGTAAATACCCTAACTTAGCATATTGCTCAATAAACTGTAAAACACCCTCATCGCGCTTTGATAACTTTTTCCGTTGCTCATTTACAATAATTGACATGTGGGCAAATTCTGGCGCTGACCAGCCAAGACTTTGATAAACCATCAATTGCTTTGGTGTATTAGAAATATGCTCTTCCCCGCGTAACACATGACTAATTTCCATCAAATGGTCATCCACAACACAAGCAAAATTATATGTGGGTATCCCATTATTTTTAACAAGAACCCAATCACCTACATCAGCAGATTCAAATGTTATCGTCTTCTTAACTAAATCATCCCAGCTATACGTCTTGTTTTGCGGAACACGCATTCTAATGGTATATGGTCGCTGTTGTTCTTCAAACGCCATAATTTCAGCAGCCGTCAGTTTTTTACATCTTCCATTATAAGAAGTTGCAACCACACCGCGTGCTTTTTGAGCTTCTTTTTCCAAATTTAGTTCTTCTTCATTACAATAACATTTATACGCATCATTTTGCTCGATAAGTTTTTGGGCATATTTTGTATAGCTATCAAGGCGTTCGAGTTGTCGATATGGGCCAAAAGATCCACCTTTATTTGGCCCCTCGCTCCACTCAATTCCTAACCAATTTAAATATTCAATTTGTGATTGCTCACCATTTTCAACATTTCTTGCCGTATCCGTATCTTCAATTCTTAATACCATCTCGCCACCATATTTTTGGGCAAATAGGTAAACATACATTGCTGTTCTTGCATTTCCAATATGCAAATTACCTGTTGGACTTGGTGCATACCTTACTCTTACATTTTTCACGTTATTTCCACTCTCTTCTTTTATCTATTTTATTGGGTAGATGATTTCTTTTAGCTTATTTGTTAAATTCATGGTTACTATTTCGACGAAGTCTTCTTCAAGCTGATCAAGTAGTTCTAATGCTTGCAGCCTTTTTAATTCGACTTGATTTTCCGATAATACCCAATCATAATAGGCAAGCAGGCAACTTTTAGGAGCAGTCACTCGTGCAGCCACAACAACCCCCAAAGCCTCCCCCTCCTTCTGAAAAAAAAGATCGCCTTGGACATAAAAGTAGGCTAATAACAAGCTAACTTCTTCATCGGCTTTTTCGGCAGCCGTTAACTCTTCTAACATCATTTTCACTTTTTTGAGATTTCTTTTTGTGCCTAATCCTTTGTAGTAGCAATTAATCAACTTACTTGTAATGCAGCCACAATCCTTTGTTTTTTGTTGATTGGCATAGGCTACTTCTAGTAGTTTGTATGCTTTTTTGACATTTGGTAAAATCATGCCCTGCCCATAGAAATACATTTCGGCCAGGTTTCCTTGTGAACAGCTTGGTCCTCCTAGGGCAATGGCCTTTTTATTGTCGGCTTTTGCTTTTTTGTATTGTTTGTCTTTGACGTACATCAGCGCACGCATATGATAAGCAGTCCAGCTATCTTTGAGTTGCTTAATTATCTTGCTGTAGACAATGATGCCCTCTTGATATCGCCCTAGCTCATAGCAGCACGTCCCTTTGTGCCACAATCCTTCAAGCCAATCAGCATTATTGGCAAGCGCTCGGTCTAGCTGGGGCATTGCTTCTTGGTAATGCCCAAGTTTGCTTAGGAGCACGCTTTGAGCCGCTTGCGCAAAATCATACTCGCCCTCACTATCTGCTAAGGCCTTTTTGGCATCTGCTAATCCCTGTTCAAATTCTTGGTCAGTTGTGCCATTTTCTGAAAATATCCATGCTCTATAGGCCAGTCCGCGTAACCAATTTGGATTTTGGGCGAGTGCAATATTAAGGTCCGCTAAGGCTAAATCATAGTTATTTTGCATATAATAGGCCAGTCCGCGTCCACCATGAGCATAGCCACTATCTTGCAGCGCCATTGCCTTTGTAAAACACTCAACAACATCCTCATAATCACTTTCTGTCTCCGCTTTTTCAAACAAACACCAAGCAATTAACAGCTGTATTCTTGGCTCTTCTTTCCCCTTGATATCATATTTTTCTGCTGCTCTAAAATCAATTAGGGCTTCGTCAATTAAATCAAGTTCATACTTTGCTTCCCCGCGCCCACTAAGTGATGAAAAATCGGGTTTATTTGTTAGCGATAAGTAGTTATCGAATGTTTCGCGCGCTTTGAGCGGTTGATTATTTTTAAGATAAGCCCACCCTAGAATATCATAGGCATGATAGGCATTTTTATTTAATCTAATTGCTACTTTTGCATCTGCCACCGTTTTTTGATACTCCCGTAAATTATAATAGACAACTGCTCGACCATAATAAGCAAATTCATCTGCTTCTGTATCAGCTAATGAAATCACCTTATTAAAATCAGCTAAAGCGAGTGCATACTTGTCTTGGACATACTCTATTTCTAAGTAGCACCAGCCACGGGTTGCATACCCACGCGCCCAAGAAGCATTCTCCTCCAAACCAATTGTTAAATCTTCAGCCGCTAAATCATACTGACTTAGCTCATACAAAGCAAGTCCACGACCTCCATGAGCATAGGGGTAAATCTCGTCTGCTAAACTAATCGCCGCTGTTAAAGAATCCACAGCTTTGCTATACTCATCCAGCATAAAATATGACCACCCTAAATTAGCATGCCCCGCAACCCAATTTTCATATTTAACAACAGCTACTTCAAAATCAGCTACTGCTTCCTCAAAGCGATTAACTAAGTAATTACACAAACCACGGGCACTTTTCAGATAGAGAATATCGTCCCGATCTTCTGCTAAATCCAAGCCTTTTTGGGTCTCAATTAACCCGGCTGCTCCATCACCCACATCATAGAAGGCAAAAGCAATTGTTCCATATAAGGCAACATTATCAGGTTCTATTTCAACTAATAGCTTCCCATATTTAATAATCTCCTCTGGCAAGTCTAACTTATACTTCGCCAAAAAAATCGCCCGCTCTAAAATATCCCGATTTTCTGGTGCTAGAATGTGCGCCTCCTTGAGGTATTCAAAGCTTGCTAAGAAATTCTCTTTTTCGAGGGCTTGTTCTGCCTTTTTTTCTAATATTACAAGTTCTATTGACATACGGTGGTTTCAGCTCCTTATTTCTCTTCTGATCTTGGTTTCATATGAGGGAATAGTAAAACATCGCGAATTGAAGATTGTCCCGTTAATAGCATTACAAGTCGATCAATTCCAATGCCGACTCCTCCTGCTGGGGGCATTCCATATTCTAAGGCCTCTACATAGTCATAATCTAGTTCTGCGGTTGCTTCGTCATCTCCGGCTAGTGCTTGTGCCACTTGTGCTTTAAAGCGCTCTAATTGAATAATAGGGTCGTTTAACTCACTAAAGGCATTTGCATACTCCCGACCAATTATAAATAGCTCAAAACGATCAGTAAAGCGCATATCTTCACTATTTTGCTTTGCCAGTGGTGAAATCTCTACTGGGTGACCATAAACAAATGTTGGATTAATAATTTTATCTTCACAAAATGTTTCGAAGAATTCATTAATAATATGACCAACACCACTATGATGTGGTTCCACATTAACATGATGCTCCTTAGCAATCGCTACTGCTTCAGCAAATGACATCTCTGGCCAAAAGTCAACACCACAAACTTCTTTGATCATATCAACCATATGGATCCGTTTCCACGGTCCTTCCATCGTAATTGCCGTCCCCTCATAAGTAAGCTCAAAGCCCATACCCAATTTTTGCATAACTGATTGAATAATTCTTTCTGTTAGTCGCATCATTGTTTCATAATCAGCGTAAGCAATATAGGCCTCAAACAATGTGAATTCTGGATTATGCCGTGGTGACATCCCCTCATTTCTAAATGTCCGACCAATTTCATAAACCTTTTCAAAACCACCCACTAGTAACCTTTTGAGATATAATTCTGGGGCAATTCGCATAAATAATGACATATCGAGCGAATTATGATGTGTTGTAAATGGCCGGGCTGAAGCACCACCAGCAATACTGTGTAAAATTGGTGTTTCGACTTCCATAAAATCGCGGTCCTCAAGAAAATCACGAAAGGCTGCAATAATTTTACTACGCATCATAAAAGTCTCACGTGCCTCACCATTTGTAATCAAATCTAAATACCGCCGACGATAACGCTCTTCAATATCTGTTAACCCATGATATTTCTCTGGTAGTGGTCGCAGCGCTTTTGTTAAATGCGTTAATTCAATTGCTCTAATTGATAATTCCCCCATATTGGTCTTAAACACTTCACCTTTAACACCAACAATATCACCTAAATCGGCAGCTAAAAAGACCTCATATGCTAAATCGCCTACGATATCTTTTTTAACATAAATTTGAATTGAACCCTCAGCATCTTGAATATGAGCAAAACCAGCTTTTCCTTTTCCCCGTTTAGTCATAATTCGACCGGCAATTGTTGCCTCATGTACGCCTTCAGCCAAACGCTCTTTATCAATCTGGTCAAATTTACGATGTAGCTTTTCACTTGTCGACGTTCTTTTAAACGCTCCCGCAAAAGGCTCAATCCCTTTATCGCGCAAATCGGCCAACTTACTCCGGCGCACCGCCTCTTGTTCACTTAATTTCAACGTCATATCCGTCATCTTAACTCACACTCTTTTCTCATAATTATCACATCGCCTCAATTGTAAAAAAAAATTACCAGCCGCTTATCCAGCACTTAACAAAATCCAAGCACAACTAAAAAAAGGTCTTCCCCGTAAACGAAATCATTGGTTTAATTGTAACATAATAGCGACCGAAAATAAAGGAGGAAAACACACTAGTTTTCCTCCTCTATTCCACCCTTTTTTTTAACTTGTTGAATTTTCCACCAAATTCCTATGGTGAGCAAGATAATCATTATGACACCATACGGTCCAATATAATCTACCAAGATGGCCCAATTATCACCAAAAATCACACCAAAATAGACACACACCAACGACCAGATAAATGTTCCGGCAATCGTTAATAAAATAAACGGCCAGAATTTCATCCCAATCATCCCCGAAGCAAGGGAGATAACACTTCGCAACCCCGGAATAAGTCGACAAATAAATACAACAACTGCTCCCCTTTGATTAAACCATTCTCGGATTTTAACAATATCTTTGGTTTTAATTGGTGAAAACCGCTCCCACTTAACAAGAGCACTCATAATTTTCTCAATAGCAAAAAGACGACCGATATAATAACTAATTGCCCCAACAATCGTTGATGATAGTGTTACAAGCAGTACAATAAGTGGTGCCTGTAGTGATGTATTGTTTGACATGAAGCCACTAATTATTAGCACCAGATCAGACGAAACTGGTGATATTTCAACAAGTAAAACTAACCCCAGATATCCATAATTATCAACAAAGTACTTAACCATTAATTCCATAATCTCATCCCCATTTAACTCAATTAATAATATTATACCAATTTATCAATCAATATACCATGCCCATTCACCTTTATCATTAAAAAAAGGAGGAAGCCCTCCCAAAAATATGATAACCTAGGCTGCTTTTCCTTTTTCAGCATACGCCAAGCTGCCAATTTCATCCACTGTCCACGTACCGTCTTTATACGTTATTTTTGTCACGCTAGCATTTTTAACTCCTGCCCCATTTTTGGCTCCCGCTGTTAGAATGTCTACTAATCCTGCAATGCTTAAACCATGGCTAACAAGCAGCACATTTCCGCCACCATTTTTACTTGTTGTTTCTGCTAATTCTCTGATTCCCGCTTCTAATCTAGCAGTAATTGTTGTATATTCTTCTGCTGGCCAATTGACTTTATCGTTTAATGGCTTATCTAGGGCCGCTACGCTGTTAGCAAAATCTTTTGGTGATATTGGTCCACTTTTCCATTCTTCTAGCGTTTTCCCCTGAGATTTGGCAATGTCGGTCCACATTTTTTCGTTATATTCTCCCTCGTACATCCCAAAGTTAAACTCTCTAAAGCGGGCATCTATTACTAGTTCTAGTTTCTTGTTTTTATTCCCTTTTAAAATTATATTAGCGGTTTCCACTGCACGACCACTATCGCTACTATACGCTGCAACAAAATCAACATCACTAATTCCTTTTGCTAACTGCTCTACTACAACGACCCCTGCTCCTGTCAATACAGCATCTGACCAGCCCTGGACACGATCTGTTGTGTTTAACATCGTTTTCCCATGTCTAGTTACGTAGAAGACAACTTCTCCAGGTTTTTTTGCTGTTGCTGCTGGACTACAGGCCCCCAAAATCAAACCAAAGCTACAAATAACCGCCATCAATTTCATTACTGTCTTTTTCATTACTATTCTTCCTTCCTTACGTTAAGTAGAAATAAAAAAAAACCAAAATAACCAATGATTGCTCACTAGTCATTTCGGTTTTGCCCAAATATATTGGTTACAATCCTACTTACATGTTTATTATACCACCCTTAAGAAAGCGCCGTCAATAATGGATTTAATTTTATTTACATTAATCACACATTTTCGATTGGTTCCCTTTTTTACAAAATTTAAAAAAAAAAGCGAGAGAAGCTTGTTGCATCCTCTCGCTTTGCTTATTTTCTTGTTGCTTTATTACGGTATTTACGTCCTACAGTCGCAATGGCTGCAGCAAGTAATACTCCAATTGTACTTCCCATGATTGTTTCTTTTATCTGTGATCCCGTTGCTGGGAGTTTATCAGTGTTTGTCTGTGTTGTTTCTTCTGCTGGCTTCTCTGTTGGCTCTCCTGGTTTTGTTGGCTCTCCTGGTTTTGTTGGGTCTCCTACAGTAATTTTTGTTGATCTCTCCACGCGGTTTCCTGTACTATCCGAGACTGCATATGTTATTGTGTATGTTCCAACCTTACTTGTATCAACACCTGAAACATTTTTCATTGTTGATACAACATTGAGTGCATTCGTTTGTGTTGTAACAACTTCTACTTTTGCTGTTAAATCACCATCTTCGGCATCAATAGCTGAGACTAAAGCATCCATGTCACCAAACTCAGCATTTTCTCCAATTGCTAATTCTCTTGTTGTAATCACTGGGGCATATGAGAAAAATTGCGCGTATAGTTTAATGTTGTTGGCGGGCATTTTTGTTAAATTAAACTCCCATTTTGTTCCGCTTCCATCAGCTGCTGTATTCCAACCCATAAACGTATACCCTTGTCTTATTGGAGCTTCTGGTTCAGTTATTAGAGTATCATATTGCTGTAAAACAAGTTCTGGCGTAATTCCTGTTCCACCGTTTGTGATAACATCATATTCTACTGTATATGAATTAACCGTAAAAATTGCATACAATGTGATATTTTCATCCGTGAGGGTATCATTTTCAAAGCTCCACGTTTTCCCAGTGCCATCAGCTGCTGTATTCCAACCAAGGAATTCATATCCGACTTTTACTTGTTTTGCTGGCTCTGCTAACTGTGTTCCATAATCTTGACTTACCGCAGCTGGTGTTACGCCTGCTGCTCCATTTAAATTATAAGTTACAGTGTATGTATTAATTCTGTATTGAGCGTATAGTGTCATGTCATTGGCTGGCATTTTGTTTACGCTAAAATTCCATTTAATGCCACTTCCATCGGCTGCTGTATTCCATTCAATAAATGTATGTCCTCGTTTTATTGGTTCTTGTGGCTCTGTAAGTACCTTATCATATTCTTGTGTTTCTGTCTTTGGGGCAATTCCCGTTCCACCATTTGTTGCAATGTCATAAGCAGCTGTATATGAATTAACAGCAAAAATTGCATACAAGATAATGTTTTCATTTGGTAAGACATCTTCACTAAAATTCCACATGCTCCCTGTAGCATCGGCTGCTGTATTCCACCCAAGGAAGCGGAAGCCAATTTTTGTTGGCATTACTGGTTGGTCTAATAAATCTCCTGGTTTTTTGATTGTTCTGTTTGGATTTTCACCTTCTCCACCGTTTGACTCAAAGTCAAAATCAATAGAAAATCCATATTGAGCGTATAATATGATATTTTCTGCTGGGATTTTATCTGATGCAAAATTCCATGTTTTACCATTTCCATCAAGTTGCGTGTTCCAATTAATGAAATGCTGCCCTGGTTTTACTGGATTTTGTGGTGCACTTACAAGCGTATCATAGTTTTGAACAGTTGCTGGAATCATCCCCGTTCCACCAGCTAAATCATAGCTTATGCTGTAAGCATTAATCGTAAATTGGGCATATAATGTAATATTTTCTGCTGGCATAGGATTTGTCATAAAATCCCATTGAACGTCTGTTCCACTTGCCATTTTATTCCAACCACTAAATGAATATCCTCGTTTTACTGGAGCCGTTGGCTCTGTTAGTGCTGTTCCAAAATTCTGTGTTACAGCTCCTGGCGCTATTCCTTCTACTCCATTTAAATCATATGTTATCGTATACTCGTTGATGCTGTATTGAGCATATAATGTGATATTATTATTTGGCATTGTTCCCGTCAAGAAATCAAAGAGTGTACCGCCACCGTCCACTGTTGAACTCCAACCAATAAATCTATAGCCAAGGCGCGTTGGTTGAGTCGGTTCTTTGATTTGTAATCCATTTCCCTGTGTAATTGGACTTGGTGCTGTACTTTGACCGCCATTAACATCAAATGTTACTGTATATTCATTTAGTTTAAACTGTGCATATAAAATAATATCGTTTGCTGGCAATCTGTCTATAGCAAAGTTCCATAATGTACTAGAATTTGTTTCTAACTGACTCCACCCAATAAATGAATGACCTATTTTTGTTGGATTTTCTGGAGCAGCTAAAAGTGTATCAAAATTTTGGATAGCATCTGGAGCTACACCAACTCCACCATTCAAGTTATATATTATTGTAAATGAATTTACTAAGTATTGCGCGTAGAGCGTAACATTATTTGCCGGCACTTTATTTACCGCAAAATTCCAGACACTTCCACTTCCATCAGCTGCTGTATTCCAATTGATGAATTCATGACCTATTTTTCGTGGCGCTTCAGGTGCTGTTAACAATGTGTCATATTGATAAGCCTCTGGTTCTGGTACTGTACTATTACCACCATTAATATCGAATGTTACATTATAATTATTTCGTGTGAATTGCGCATACAGCGTTGTGTTCATCGCTGGAATTGTTGACGTCGCAAAGTTCCATGTTGTTCCACTTCCATTAGCTACTGTATTCCAACCAACAAATGTTGATCCTAACTTTGTTGGAGCTGTTGGTTCCACTACTACTGTACCATAGTTTTGTCTTAATGCTGCTGGAGCTATACTGTCTCCCCCATTTATGTCAAATGTTAACGCGTATTCATTGATGCTGTATTGCGCATATAACGTGCTGTCCATTGCTGGAATTGTTGACGTTGTAAAGTTCCATGTTGTTCCACTTCCATTGGCTACTGTATTCCAACCAACAAATGTTGATCCTAACTTTGTT
>JBOFTV010000002.1:0-3421 GCA_051652245.1 Culicoidibacterales bacterium
ATATCTCCATACAATACATCTATATCTACATTAAAATTAATTGGTCCATCTGATGGTGAAAAGTTCATTTGTAATAAAGAAAGATTAATACCAAATTTGGCACCCAAGAGATTTTCTAGTGCTTTTTTGTCCACCAGCCCATCCAAATTATTTTGTTTTATATCACTTATTTTACCTTTCCCCCTTAAACTTAAATCCCTATTGAACAAACTAAACCCACCATTAACATAAGCATTCTCAATCATCAACTTAGCCGCAACATTTGTCAAATCAATCCCAGCAACATTAGGAATCTCCCCCCGTTTCTGCATCTCCTCCAACTCCGTAGTCCAAATCAAATCTCCCTTCTTCATATTCTTAAAATCTTCAAAAGAAATACTATTATCATATGATTTATAACTAGTATACATTTTCAATAATTCATCATCTGTAAATGGTCTTTTAATCTTCTTATTCAACATAATTGTCAAAAGAAAATAAGCATACGCCTCCTCAGACAACACACTATCCAAATGCTTCTTCATAATTGCTTGAATCGCATCATTATCCATCTCCTTACCTGCAAGCATTAGCCACTTCATCGTTTCACTAATCTCCTGTTGTGCTTTATCCATATAATGCTTCTTAATCGTCTTCACATTCCCAACATGACCAGCCCTTACCTGATTAAAATTCCCTTGAAAACTCGGACTGCCGATATTGGCACCGTTGACACCAATTACCTGCGTATACGCATCCAATAACCTACCAAAATGCACAAACTCTTGTTGCTCTTCTAAAAAAAATAACCCCATCTCATTATCATACGCCTTAAAATTAGCTATCACAGTATTAAGTGAATCATTTAGTTTATTAATACCATCTCTTGCTGCCTGCAGATCAGAAATCCAATGATTATAACTATAATTATAATGCTGCTTATAATACTTTTTCACTATCTGATTAGCACAATTATATGACCCTTGTATTTCACCTATTAACGGATCTACTGTATTACCAATTTTTCGATTATTTTCAATCCAATCATTAATGTATTCCTCATTCATTATATGCTTCATACTTCTAATTCCTCCCTATTTTCTTTAACAACGCTTATTCCCATCATTTAACCATCCTTTGGTCTATGATTTTTTTTGCTTTTTGATCTGCATCAATATATGCCTGCAAAGCTTGTTCTAAATATTTTCGACAATGTTCATAAAATATTAACGTTTTATCCAAAACCTCAATATCTTTTCTTATATAACTTATATATTCTATTTTTGCTTTGTCTTTCCAATCTTGGAATGCCTCTAATTCGCGAAGTATTTTTCTATACTCGGTTAGGCAACTTGAAAATTGTTTTATTTTATTATCTATATGTAAAAATAAATGCGGGATATTTAAGAGGTCTATTCCTATTTTCTCAGTGCCTCCTGGATCATGTGATAAATGTGTAGCCATTTTGTTTCCTCCTTTTACATCTTATCTTTCTTATGAATATCTGCTCTCGCCTTTTCCAAACCTTTGCTGATTCTGCTACTATATACGAGACTCGCATTAAAAACATCTTGATCCACAACCTCAAAAAATGCCATAAAACTCTTTATCGCCGGCGTTTTCATACCATCTTTTTCGTGAATTAGATTTATTGCTTTTTTTGTTGAAAAGACTGAATCTTTTACCTTTACATGTATTGCTGATAATTTTTTTTGAAAAGCTTTTAACTCTTCTTTTCTTACGTCTACCGTATTTCCCATTTATTGTTCCTCCTGTTCTCTAATTGCTTTTTTAGCACCTCTAACTCTACTTTCAAGTTTACTCACTTTTTTACTTGTTTTTCTAGCTTCTTGTTCACTCCCTGCCGTTTCCTTACTTATTTGTCTCTCCGCTTGTTTCATTAATTCGATGAAATTTGATATTTTATTTTTTGCCACAATCAAATTTGTTTTTACTGGTTCATACCGTCTTCTCCACGTATCCACGTATATACCTTCTGATTTATTCATCATCTTTATACTATTATTATTACTGAATGTTGCAAAATCCCTATAGCGTGTTGACCAAGAACTATAGGCATTTTCTATTTTTCTTCTCTCTGATCTTAGTTTCTCTAAATCCTCCCTCAATTGAGCCATTGAACCTTCAATATGTGCCAAATTATTTCTTTCTCCTTGTAGCTCTCGTTCTAACAAAGATAGGTATTCATAATTATCCATACTTCCTACTCTCCTTCCATTATGCTGTTTTCAATAAATTTAATTTTTTGCATTTGCCCTTTTGAAATTTTATAGCCTTCGTATTCTAGCAACTCAGGCTCTCGGTATGATCTTAGACTAAAAATACTCTGATCCTCAACTTTACATAAAATGAACCCTTCTGTCCATGTCTTAATCATTTTTACCAATCCAGCGTATGATTTACTCAACTCATTAGGTGATGTTATACAGACAACGCAAATATTCAAATTATCCATTTTCTCTAATATGCTCAACATCTTTTCCCCCTCCTGTGTTTGCTCTAAGTAATATATAATATCTGTAATTATGACAATAATAGGCTTTGCTTTAGAAAAAAATTCTTTCATATTTAACGATGGCGTATTTATTTTTGCTAATGAAAATGTTTCTAATCTTTTATTCACTTCATCTAATAATTCTTCTGTTACTTGATTAAATTCTGTTGGTGCACCGGCATAGCCACGCATTTGGAGTCCTTGTATTTCATGGCTGTACTCTGACATACTATTATCAAAAACAACCATTTCAAAAACGTCCTTCTTCGCTTTTATAGTTTGGAGGATACTTTTACCTAAAGACACCTCATCATATGTATTGTTTCCACCTAATATCAGGAGTTTCTTTGTTGATTCCATATCCCAGTTCACTGCCTCAACATGCTCAAAATCAACGCCTAAAGGAATCAATTTTGTCGTCGTCAACGCCTCCTGTACACTCACAATCTTCACAAACGCATCATACCCCAATACCTCAGGCACCATCGGTATCTTCTTCGGTCTTATCCCTCTAAATGCTTCTGACATTTGTTCGCCTTCAGCCTTCAACCCAGCAATAACCCCCAACTCATCATCACCACGCCCTGGTAACCCAATCTGAAACACCGTCGGTTGATCCAACTTAACCAACCCTCGTCCCGCAACCTCATCAATTTTAAACTCACTACGTCCAACCAATCCACTCACATCTGAACTATCATTCATAAACTGCACCAACTTCAACTTAATATTAGCTTGCATACCCATCCGAATCGCATTAAAACTTGTCGCACCAATCACCAAATGCACACCAACACTTGCTCCTTCTCGACTCACCTGCATATTCAACGCCTCAAATCCTTCACTAAAATCAGCATCCCGCACCACATCATAATTATCAATCACAATCACAATATTCGGTAACTCAACACCCGATGCCAACTCATA
>JBOFTV010000003.1:0-2400 GCA_051652245.1 Culicoidibacterales bacterium
TACTGTATTCATTTGTTATTCCTCTTTCTTATGCAAATCTTGATTCGATGCGATCACGGATCGCTATTAGCTTGGTTATGCTTTGATCTGTGTTGGCTGTTATGTTATTATCTAGGTTGTACTTGATGACCATTTTTGTAGCACTGAATTCTAGGCTTTCTTCTGTGGTGTATTGGTCTTTATTTGGCGTTTTTTTCTTGGATTATTGTGTTTAGTTTGAAGCCACTGCTTATGAATGAGAATAAGAGGGCGGGGATGACTGCTATTAGGTATTTTGATCTTCTTGGGTTCATGTTGGTTTGCTCCTTTTCGTTTTTTTGTAGGTTGTGCTAATGATTAATAATCTTTAGCTTCAGAGCGATATCTGGGATTTTCTTTTCCATGAAAATCCCAGTACATTTCGTAATATGATTTATCTGGCGATGCCATTTCTGATGCTCTGAATTCTTTATTTTCTAGATCATCACCCTCAAATATTGTTTCTTTCCCTAACGAGTACCATTGCTCATTGATCTCTTTTATTCTTTTCATATCATACTCAATGTGATTGTTCCTAAATAACTCACCATTGTAACAACTTTTCGTAATTTCTGACTTTTCAATTTTTAATGCATCTTGATACCCCTTCAGTGATTCCCCTATCAGATACCTATATTCGTCCTCTTTCTCCTGTGTCCATGGGCATTCTTTATAATCATATAACATAGCTTCATATATTTTACTGGCTGGTGAGCTATAGAACTCCCTAATAATAACTCTATATGCTGACCAAAGAGAATATTTAGGAATCTCACTGTCCAATAGACCTTCTTTCAATTTTTCTTCTGCTTTTTTATGCTCTCCAAGATAAGCTAAGCATTTTATACTATTTGCTTTTGATACTTTATTCCCTAGTTTCTCGCCTTTTAGAAAATAAACCAGTGCTTTTTCATATTTATGTTCTAAAAATTTTTCATTTCCTAGAATATTATAAATATGAAATCGTTCATAATCTTGTTCTATTAATTCTAAAAATAATTTTTCTGATTCTTCATACAAATAATGAAAATCTAGAAAAAATGCATATGCAAACTTCGCAGCAGAACTTCCCAACGCAACCCCGGCCTTATGTGCTTTTTCTGATTCTTCATGTCGGATTAAAATAGATAAATATTCTGCATAATGTATCCACAATTTAGCTTTTTTTTCTTCTGGTGCTATGTCAATTGCTTCTAGTAATGCTTTCTCATATTCTCCTAACCATACTTCTCCTTGTTTGACATTATTTAGGTTTGTTGGTGTAAACTCATATTTAAACAATTCTTTTAATCTATCTAATATACCCACTATCTTTCCCTCTTTCTTCTATAATGCTTGAAGCATACCTATGTTTACTTGTCCTTCATCTATTTTAAGTTCGCTCAGTTTACCTAATGCTACTTTCAATTTGTCTTGTATGTCATCTTCTACTGAATTACTAATTAAATAAGCGGATTGATTAGCTTTCAAATCATTAATATTTTGGGTTTGATTGTTTTTCCGAATATTTTCTATTTCTTTTTTTATTGCTTCATCTGTCTTCTTCTTTATAGGAGATAGATGTTTGTCAATTATAATATCTCGAATATTTTTTCCTGGTAGCATATCATCTAATTTTTTATCAAGTGGCTCATTTAGACTTACCACTATTTTTTCCATATTGTCCACTATGCTTCGATCAGGCTTCATAATCAATTTTGAAACTCCATTTCTATCAACTTTGATATCATAGTCTCTATGAATAATCTTGACTTGGTACTTACTCAAAGGAATCTGATTATTCTTAACCCCTTTCAAAAGCTTTTCCAAACCAATTTCATTGACCTTCAACTTCTTGAAAATAGCATGTATACCATCTTTAAGTCCTTTACCAAACAAGTTAAACAATACACTTAATGCCCCACCCACTACTGCTCCTAAAATAATACTTTCAATCCCTTCATCATTGAGTCCACCTGCTATTGCACCTGAACCAATGCTAACTAATGTCTTATATTTTTTTAGGAAATCTGCGGCTTTTGCAAGCCCACCTAATAATGGCTTCCCAACTTTTATCGCTTGATTCACCACTTTTCCAATTGTCTTTGATACGTTGGCTGTAAGCTTAATTAATCTAGTTGCATGCACAATATCATCCAACATCCCCAGCCCCGGAATTATATTCAGCACGGCTTCCAACACGCCCAACAAATAATCCCCACTTTTCATCTTCTCTCCCGTAATCAAATTCCGTCCATTATTCAAAAAGGCCTCCGCTGCCAGTCTTCCAAGCAACATCCCACCATAAACAACCAAGCTTGCACCTCCTGTTACCGGTGCCAAAATAGCAGCTACAACACCTCCATAAATCTTGATTCCGATATCCAAAAATACCAATACTTC
>JBOFTV010000004.1:0-3006 GCA_051652245.1 Culicoidibacterales bacterium
TCGGAGTGGATATCTTTGAATTCACGCATGTTATTACGCAAGTTCTCCAACTGTTCTGTCGTCGTCTGGCTTTTTAGCTCTAACTTATAATCTTCATTATACGCATCATCTTTGATAAACCCCAAAAACTCATTATTCCCCGATTGTTCCACACTTGTTGTTTCAAGGATTGTCAATCGCCTTGCCCCATCATATGTATGACGAGTGATTGTCCCATTTGGCAATATTGTTTCCACCAATTGTCCAACTTCATCATATGTGTAGCGTGTGATATCCATCCCATCAACGACTTCAAGCAGTTGGTCTGCCTTGTCATAGCTATATGAAACTTGCTTTCCATTTGGATAAATCATCCCCGTTCGCCGACCAAGTGCATCATACATATAGCCTACAATATTTCCCCGGCTATCTTTATACGAAACTAAATCACCAAATTGATTATACGATAGCACCGATTGTTCAACATTATTTGTCACTTCTGTTACTTGATTTTTCTAACAATTTGCCCACTGTAGATAAATCACTTACAGTCATCTAAAATTCACCATAAACAGAACAATAGGCAAGCTTCTTTTTTGAAAAAAAGTCCTTGCCTATTGTTTATCTAACCTATCATTATAATATTCCACTTCATTTATACATTTGATCCAGTTTCACAACAAAAAAACATGTCGTATGTCAAAACAATTTGTAAACAGGTTCATAATTGATTTTTTACATCTGTTTGCAAACGTGCTTGCTATTCTTATTTTTTCTGTCCTAATTAGTATAACCCCTCCATACTCTACTTTTGTGTACCTTGCATTATTTTTATTCTATGATATCTGATGAAAGCAGTGAAGCTAAAAATAAATCATTTTTAATAAAATCACAATAGTCAGGGTGCTTTGATAATTGATTTACATAGGTTATCATTTCTTCATTTGAGCTATCAAGCTCAAGAATTTTTTTCATATGGTATAAATCATTCATCGCAGCTCCTCTTATATAATTATATGAGAAAAACCAAAATAAGCTCATAACCTCGTGACAATACATTTTAACTTCCATTCCATCATTACGCTCAATTAACTCTTGAAAAAATAGTGGTACGCCTGAATTAAAGTCATCTGAATCATATAGAGCATCAATTAAGTTATCCTTAAATTTTTTACTATTTATCTTTTTTTTTACTATTTTTTCCGCCTCATAAAATTCATATGCATCTATTTTTCTAAGAAATAACTTTATTTCTTTTTCCATAGTCTAAGCACCTCCGTATATCCTAGCTCTTTGCAAAGTTTCTGATATGTTTTACCAACACTAGCCTCATTCCATGGGGAAATCATACCATCACTTTTCTTAATTAGTGTATTCGTAATTTTAATTGAATTTTGTTCTAAAAAATCATAAAGCTCTTTGAACATAGCTTTGTGATTTATTTCCTCATCCACTTTTACAGGTATGACTGCTTTAATCTGAAGATTACTATTTTTTATTTTATGTTCATTGATCAATATAATTGTTTTTATCAAATCATTAATTTTACTTACTTCTGAATCATATGGAATTAGGATATCATCAGCGCAGTTTAAAATGTTTCCTACGATAATTCCCATATTTGACGGTGCATCTAATATTATATAATCGAACAAATCACGTAGTACTTCAATATGTGGTTTTAATATATCAAATAAACCATCTATTTGATTAGCACTCTTCAAAATATTTATATCAAAATATGACATTTCAAAATCTGAAATAATGACGGATACATTTTTTTTCATATCATAAATAATATCCTCAATTGCTGTTCGCTTCATTAGTACATCATAGATTGTATAACCATGTAAGTTTTGATCAATATTAAAAAAATTACTCACGTCAGATTGGTTATTTAAATCAACAATACATACTGTTTTATTTTGTGCTATTTCCAGTGTTAACTGTGTTGCTATCGTTGTTTTTAGTGTTCCACTTTTATTTCCAATTAGGCCTATTACTTTTGCCATTCGAACACTGCTCCTTTTTAAAAGCAGCTGAAAAATTATCAACTACTTCGTATTTTACCGCTAGAAGTTCTTGTATCTCCATAAAGATATTGTGTGTGCTTCTAATAAAATAGTATTTGTCTTCCAAATTTTTAAACCCAATACATCTATAATGATATAGATTATGGATAACTAAATTATAGTATACCTTATTTACTTCAAAAAGTTTATCCATTATTTCAATATTGCCTAGTATTTCTGGCGGACATTCGTAATCTTTATCACCTCCTTGTCTTTCAATTCGTAGCGGTATCATCCCGTATTCATATTTGAAAATTAGTTTATCCATCGCTCTCAATCCTTTCAACAATCACTTTTAGAGTTTAATAAATCGGTAATATAATTTATTTCTTAAACCTTTTTATTAATTATTTATACACTTGATCTCATGTTAGCGCTAACAATAAACCCATTCTTCCCTATTTCTATTGCAACCCTTAATTTTTGACCATTATAGATTATTTCATAAATTGCTCTAGTTCCTTGAGTTCCTACTATTGTTCCTCTTTTTAACGATTGCATGATAAAGTCAGGAATTTTCTCTGTAGCAATACCTTTATGGTTAAATTCTTCACATGTTTTTTTGATTGTCTTGAGGTATTCGACTTTTTGTGCATGTGACCAGCCTGCCATATCAACATTTAAGTTGATACCTTTGGATTCAAGTTCATTTAATGCACTTGTTAATTCTTCTTCCTGTCGTTGCTGTTCTCGTTCTGCTTCTTTGCGCATTTCTTCTGCAGCTGACCCGCTGTTGTATTGGTCGCCCATCCAGCCAACGCCATATTGAATGCCATTCCATACCGGTTGGATGATAGTTTTATCCCCAGCTTGCTACGCCAATTACTGATTACGCTATGTGTCAAGTAAGTTGCGGTATTTTTAAGTTGATATTCTTTGTTTTTGTTCTTTTATTGGATTTAAAGATACCGCAACTTCATAGTCCCAGTTCCTGATATCTTTTGTCCATCTCTCA
>JBOFTV010000005.1:0-20044 GCA_051652245.1 Culicoidibacterales bacterium
CAATTTAGGCGGAGGTAGAAAGTACCCCCGCTTTTTTTATGCACAAAGCCTTGACTTCAAAATTATTCATGAAATGGCGATTTCGCCAAAAACTCAGAAACAGATTTTAAGCGCAAGCGTAAACGCGATTTTGAAAAAATGATGAAAATCATCCTATCAATGGAAGGGGGGAACTTAAGAAAAGAACGCCATAAATTCTTCAACGATACTGTTGATACACCAACAGCATCTGCTTTTGTCCAACAGCGCAATAAATTTGGAGATGG
This sequence comes from Culicoidibacterales bacterium, assembly GCA_051652245.1. Classification (GTDB taxonomy): domain Bacteria; phylum Bacillota_I; class Bacilli_A; order Culicoidibacterales; family Culicoidibacteraceae; genus BHER01. The sequence continues at coordinate 267 of JBOFTV010000005.1, forward strand.
CACTTTTAAGTATCTTTTTGATACATTCAATAGTCAATATCCTTATAAAAAACGGTTCGCGGGTATCGCTTGATCGCTATTGATGGGAGTACATTAAGCTTTGCAGATAAAAGCATCAATGACACGACTTATGTGAAAAGTTCAAATGAAAAGGGGTATAACAAATTACATCTGAATGCCTGTTTTGATGGCGATGGAGATTATACACTAAATTTTCGTGTGGTCCATTTTAACATAAGTAAAACGACATACGAATCTATCATTACGAATCTACCGGAAGACGCATTTTCTCTTGATGATATCAAAACATTGTATGCCATGCGTTGGGGGATAGAAACGGCTTTTAGAACATTAAAATATACTGTAGGACTTATGGCTTTGCATACAAAAAAAGTGGCATTCATTTTACAAGAGTTATATTCAAAATTACTCTTATTCAATCTCTGCCAACTTGTTGCTTTTTTTGACAGAAAAAAAGAAGTTATCAAAAATAAATGAGATAACTTCTTAAGTAATGTCTTTTGTTTACTTAATATTCGATTAACTTAATGACATTGATGTATGCATCCCTTTGTTTAGTTGCTTATTTTGCTTTTGCTGCTTTTAATGCCGCAATTTTTGTTGAGAATTGTGGAAGATGCTCTTCATGTGCTAGTAATAGTTCGTCTAAGACAACACGCGCACCCTCACCTGAGACAACCAGTGGGTTGGCAATAAATGCCGCCATTGCTGTGTCATAGTCACCAGTTACGGCGGCTTCGATTGTTAGTTCCTCCATCGCTTTCATTGCTTGCAGTAAGCCTCTTTGAGCGGCTGGGAATTTGCCCCAGTTTAATGGTTGAGCTCCATTTGCCCCAATGACACTTGTAATTTCTACTGCACAGTCATATGGCAGGTCAGCAATTGCCCCATTATTTCTGGTACTTACAACCATGTGAGTTCCTTTATTGTTATAAATTGAGTTGATGATTTCACACGCTGCATCGCTATAGTGTGCGCCCCCGCGTTTAGATAATTCTTCTGGTTTATGAGCTAAATTAGGGTCTTTGTAGAGTTCAAAAAGGCTATCCTCGAGTTTCTTAACAATTTCAGCCCGAGTACCATTTTTCTTGAAGGCTTCAATTTCTTCTTCCAGCATTTCACCAGTCATATAGTAGTAACGGTGATAAGGACAGGGTAACATTCCTAGATGTCTGATTTGCTCATGCACAAATTTCATGTTTTGAATGTTTTCAACAAGTTTAGCAGGTTTTGCTCCCGGCCCGTAGAAAGTATCGATTAATTCTTTCGTTTTTTCCACACCTTTGTTGTCCCAGACACGGTGCCAGTGGAGGTGATTTAAGCCGGCAAATTTGAAAAACAAGTCTTTTTCTGTTGTTTCAAGGACTTCTTCCACTATTTTTATCGCACCAACGGGAACATTACATAAACCGATAACTTTTTCCCAATTACCATAGCGTAGGACGGCTTCAGTTACCATTCCTGCAGGGTTTGTAAAGTCAATTAGCCAAGCATTTGGACAAAGGGTTTTCATGTCGTTAACGATGTCGAGAATTACTGGTACAGTTCGGAATGCTTTAAACATACCACCAGCACCATTTGTTTCTTGGCCAATCATTCCATGACTCAGTGGGATTCTTTCATCCTTTTTTCGGGCTTCTAGTAGGCCAACACGGAATTGTGTTGTCACAAAATCAGCATCTTTTAGGGCAAGTTGACGGTCAAGGGTTAGGTGTACTGTGCAATCAACACCGGCTGCTTTTACCATTCTTTTGGCCATTGCTCCAACAATTTCTAGTTTTTCTTTTCCTGCTTCAATATCAACTAACCATAATTCACGAACCGGTAATTCAGCGAATCTTTTGATAAATCCTTCAACTAGTTCTGGTGTATAACTAGATCCACCACCGATTGTTACTATTTTAATTCCTTTTGCCATCTGTTTGGCCTCCCTATTTTCTATTTTGGTTGCTGTTTACGTTTTTAATTATACTTGATTGTTGGTCATTTTTTTTTCAAAATGTGAAAATGGTGGGGCTTTTGTGATAGAATGGAGTAATAAATAATTTGAGGAGTGTTGTGTTTTGGTAGTTGAGATTTTATGTGTGGGTACGGAGTTGTTATTGGGTGAAATTGTGAATACAAATGCGCAGTTTATGGCCAAAAGGCTTACAGCGATTGGTGTAAGTTGTCATTTTCAGACGGTGGTTGGGGATGATTTTGAGCAGTTATTACTGGCTCTTAATGTTGCATATCAACGGAGCGATGTTGTAATCACTTGTGGGGGACTTGGTCCGACCTATGATGATATTACAAAAGAGGCGATGGCTGCCTATTTTGCTGTGGATTTGGTTTGCGACGATAAAAGTTTGGCGAAGATGACTGCATGGTTTGCGCAAAACTCACGGGAGATGACACCAAATAATTTACGGCAGGTGGCTGTTTTAGAAGGGGCTATCGTGCTTGAAAATAAGTGGGGAATTGCTCCGGGTATTTTGTTTGAAAAAGCGGGGAAGCGGGCCTTTATGTTGCCAGGACCTCCTCATGAGTTGGAACCAATGTTTGAAGCGTATGTTGTTGCCTTTTTGGGGCCACAGCAGGAGCAAATAGAGCATGTCGTTAATGTTCATTTATTTGGTGTGGGTGAATCGAAGGTGGAGTCGGTGTTAAAAGACTTAATGGTAACTTCACGTAATCCAATAATTGCGCCTTATGCAAAACAAGGTGAGGTGCTTTTACAGCTTAGAGCGAGAGCGTCTGATGTTGGTGCAGCAATGGAATTAATTGCTCCGGTCTTAGCAGTGATTTATGCAGCTTTGGAACCGTTTATCTATGGCGTGGATGTTGGTAATTTAGAGACGGCACTGACTAATAAGTTGGCTGATTTGGGTTTGAGTGTTGGAGTCGCTGAAAGTTGTACGGGTGGACTTTTAAGTGCGCGAATTAGTTCAGCGAGTAGTGGGGCGGGAGTCTATGAAGGTGGAGTCTGTGCCACTAGTAATGATTTGAAAAATAAGCTACTGGCGGTTTCTCAATCTGATATTGCTAGCTTTGGTTCCGATTCAAGAGAAGTTGCGATGGCGATGGCTAATAATATTAGGATGTTGACTACTAGTGATGTTGGTATTGGTATGACTGGTGTTTTGGGGATTCCGGGTTTAGCAATAGAGAAGTCGGAGGCTGTAGTTTATATTGCTGTTGCAACATGCAAGGATGTCATCTGCCAGAAAGTAGAGTTAAGTAGGGGCGTTGGGGATACTTGGGAAAGTTTAAGGCATCTGGCAACGGCGCATGCGTTAAAAATTTGTTTGGATGTGCTTAAAACGCGCGATTATTCACGATTTAATATTCGAAAAACGCAAGCATCTGATGTTGAAAATGTTGTTTTACTGTTGGAGGAGGCTAAGTTATTTCTTGCAAGTCAGGGTGTTGATCAGTGGCAAGATGGTTACCCTAATGCTGAGACAATTAAGGCCGATATTGTGGGTAAAAGGGCGTATGTTTATGAGCAGGGGGGAGTCGTTTTAGGAACGGTGATGCTTTGTTTTGAGACTGATCCAACGTATGATAAGATTTATGAGGGTGCGTGGCAAACCAATGATCGCTATGGTGTTATTCACCGTTTGGCTGTTGATAAAAGGGAGCGTGGTGGCGGAGTTGCTAGAGAGATATTGGCTTTTTGTGAGGCTAGATGCTGGGAGAATGGAGTCCAGAGTATTAAAATTGATACGCATGAAGATAATATTGTGATGCAGAAATTTTTACTGCGGGAGGGCTTTAAATACTGTGGTGTCATCTATCTACTTGATGGTCAGAAGCGTCTGGCTTACCAAAAAAAAATAATTAGTCTCCTTGTTTTTTAGGGAAGGTCGCCCCTCCTTGTTAACGATGTTAAGATATGACTAAATTTTTTGAAAGGATTGCAAGGTGGCGAACATAGGCGTATAATGGGTTTTATATAAAAAATAGTTATTTACAATTGTTAGATGCTAAAAAGAGGGACGCAAATTAGCATTGTGTCCTATTTATATGGACTAAATTCTGTAGGGGTTTAGTAATTTTAAAGAAACGAGGAATGGTTATGTCAAAGTATATCAAAAAGCATAGATTAGGAATTATTGTGTCAATTTTATTGACAGGAGTGTTGGTTGCTGCTATGCTTTTGCAGCCTAAGTTATTGGCCACGGTCTTAAATAAAGGTGTAAGTAATGTCAATGAAGCGGGAATTCCGCAGCCTAATATGGCAATTGTTAATGAGTATGGTATCTATTTGATTATTATTGCGGTTATTGGCTTGGTAGCTGGTATCATTAACACTGTGATTTCGGCTTTTGTTGCGCAAAAAATAGGAGCGGAAATTAGGGAGGATATGTTTAAGAAAATTCAAAGTTTTTCGTATACGGATATTGAAAATTTTGAAGGTTCTAATTTAGTTGTCCGCATGACAAATGATGTCAATCAAGTACAGTCCTTGATATTGATGATGTTGCAGCAGTTAATTAGAATTCCGTTATTATTTATTGGGTCATTTATTCTTGCCTTCTTTGTGTTTCCCTCACTTTGGTGGATTATTGTTGCCGAAATTGTCTTGGTATTTTTGATTTTACTGTTTATTAATGGTGCAACATTTCCTTTATTTGGGAAATATCAAAAATTAATTGATGGTATCAATGCACGCGTGAAGGATAATTTTATCGGTTCAAGAGTGGTTAAATCTTTTGTTCAAGAAACGCATGAAATTGCGGAGTTTCAAAAGCAAAATGATACGCTATCGAAGTTGACATTTAAAATTGGTCGAAATTTTTCGGTGACGATGCCGTTATTTACTTTGATTGGTAATATGGCGGTTGTCTTTGCAATTTACTTTGCAGCACAGAATGTTGTGGGAGATATGTCAATTTTAGGCGATTTAATTTCATATACAAATTATTTGTTTATGATTATGATGGCTTTAATTTTAGGTGGCTTCTTGATGATGATGGCTGGTCGTGCAGGTGTAAGTATTAAACGGATTAATGAGGTGCTTTCTTATACGCCGGCATTTACTTATAGTGATGATGAGGTGGGAACACTTCGTGCTGATATTAGATTTGAAAATGTAAGTTTTACGTATCCTAAAGATACGCATCCCGTGTTAGAAAATGTAAGTTTTACGATTAAAAATGGGCAAACAGTAGGAATTGTTGGTGCAACAGGTAGTGGAAAATCGACGCTGATTAATTTGATGGCACGTTTATTTGATCCAACAAGTGGTCAAATTTATGTTGGTGCTAAAAGTCTGACAGAGATTTCACATGCTAATTTACGAAACCAGCTAGCTATTGTGTTACAGCGGCCCTTTCTTTTTTTGGGAACGGTGGAGCGTAATATTATGGATGGGAATTTGGAGGCAAGTTTTAGTCAATTGGAGCAGAGTGCTCAGATTGCGCAAGCATCAGAGTTTATTGAGCAGTTAGAAGGTCGCTTTGATGCACCCGTCCAGCAGCGAGGTGCTAATTTTAGTGGTGGTCAAAAACAGCGAATTTCAATTGCACGTGGATTGATTAAAAATCCCGCTGTGTTGATATTAGATGATTCAACTTCAGCATTGGATTCTAAAAGTGAAAAATTGGTGCGAGAGGGACTAGAAGAAAAATTTTCGCAGACAACAAAAATTATTGTTTCGCAGAAAATATCTTCTGTTGTCCATGCTGATCAGATTATTGTGTTGGATGAAGGTCGAGTTGACAGCATTGGAACGCATAAAGAATTAGTTAAATCGAGTAAAATTTATCAAGAGATTTTCGAATCACAAAAGGGGAGGGATTAAGGATGTCAGGATTATTATATATTGGAACATACTTAGTGAAGAAAGTTCCTCAGACGGTTTCGTTAGTGGTGGCGCTGATTTTTGTGATTATTTCAACATATTATCAGGTGGAAACGCCGATAAAAATGGGCCAATCAATTACGGCTTTGTCAAATTATAGTTTGGTTGAGTCAATTCAGTCAACTCGGGGGGCATCAGTAGAGGCCTTTAATACAGCAACAGGACAAAACTTGAGTGAAGCGGAGTACGTGGAGATGTTAAAAGGAATGAGTGAGGCTGATATTAATAAGATGGCTGCTCAATCTGGTAGTATTAATCCGCAGGAGCTAGAAAAGAAGACGGGCTTTACGCTAAAAGAGTTGCTAACTAGTGAGACGATAACTTACCAGACGCGTTTTAATGAGACGCTAGTTGTCTTTTCTTGGTATATTATGTTAACGGCGCTTGCGTCCTTTATCTTTAGTATGTGTATGTCGTATGTTGCAGCTGTATCACAGAATTATATGAAATTTGAGTTGTTTGAAAAGTTACAAAAGTTAGCAATTCGCTTTTTTGATAAGAGTAATGATGGTGAGATTTTAAGTGTCTTTACTAATGATATTGATAATATTTCAAATATGATTACACAGGCATCTGTGCAGATATTATCATCACTGTTTTTATTGCTTTTTACGACGGTTACGATGTTGCGAGAAGAATTTAATCTAGGCTTAATTATTATTGTTCTAGGTGTTGTTTTATTGGTGACACTGTTAGGAATCGTAATGCGGGCAAAAAAATATGTTTCACAGCAACAAACAAGATTGGGTGAAATGAATGGCTATATCGATGAGAAAATTAGTGGACAGAAAGTTATTATTACAAATGGCTTAGAGGAAGCTACGGTATCGGGGTTTAGTGCATTTAATGAAGCATATTGTAAAACATCAACATTAGGTCAAACATATTCGGGAATGCTTGCTCCAATTATTCAAGGGTTTACCCTTTTGGCAGTTTCATTAATTATTTTGTTTGGTTCAAAAATGGCAATTGATCAAGTCATTGAAATTGGTGTTCTTGTAACTTTTGTGCAATTTGCGCAGCGCTTTTTTCAACCGTTTCAGCAGATTGCAGCTCAGTATAGTGTTGTTCAGTTAGCAATTAGTGGTGCTGATCGTGTTGAGGCTATTTTAGTGGAGAGTGAAGATGTTGTTACAGCAGCTGATGCTGTTGATTATCAGCCGCTTAAACAAGGTGTGAAACTTAATGGTTTAACATTTGGCTATGATCGAGACATTCCCGTATTGAGGGATGTGACAATTGATGTTGAAGTGGGTAAGATGGTAGCAGTTGTTGGTCCAACTGGTAGTGGTAAGACTACGATAATGAACTTATTGAATCGCTTTTATAATGTTGAAGATAATATGATTTTGTATGATGGTGTTGATATCAATCACTTAACGGTTAATTCGCTCCGACAAAATATTGGCATTGTTCTCCAAGATAGTGTGCTGTTTACAGGAACAATTCGGGAGAATATCATTTATGGTAATAAAGATGCAACTGAAGATGAGCTGATTTCGGCCGCAAAGCTTGCTAATATTCATGATTATATTACGACGTTACCTGATGGCTATAGCACACATGTTATGGATTCAGGATCAGTTTTAAGTACGGGTCAAAAGCAGTTGGTTTCAATTGCACGAACAATTTTGACTAACCCAGATTTACTGATATTAGATGAGGCAACAAGTAACGTTGATACAGTAACAGAAGCAAGAATTCAGCGGGCAATGGATAATGTTATTGCTAATCGAACTAGCTTTGTTATTGCCCACCGCTTGAAAACAATTTTAAATGCTGATATAATTTTGGTCTTAAAAGATGGACAAATTATTCAGCGCGGAACACATGATGAGTTAGTTAAGCAAGAGGGACTGTATAGTGATTTGTATAATAATCAATTTGTATTTGAATAAATAAATGTCTGAATTAAATGGTAATGAAGTGTTACTGTTTGATTCAGGCTTTTTTTATCGGGCTAGTAAAAAAATCGTATTTTTTTCACAATTAACATTGTAATTAAGGATGAAAAGTGATAAAATGATTTTATAGAATGTAAGTAGCGTCAAGGGGAAGCTCTACATGGGGATAGTTTAACCTGAATTGCTATTTTCTTCGGGGGGAGAAATAAGGATGATAAAAAAAGGAATAAAAGGGCTAATAGCCTTTTTCGTGTTGGCTATGGGGATGGTTTCATATTTACCATTGGAGGAGCTTGTAGCTGAAAATTCAGATAATAATTTTACATTAGCATTAAACACAACAACGGCAGTAATTAATACGGGGGAAGAAGCCCGTTTTTCGCTGTCTTTTGGTTTTAGTAGTTTGACAGAAAGTTATGGAGGGGCGAAGTTGGTGGTTGTTTTTCCACCAGAGATGGTCAATGCTGTTGCTTCGGCCGCAAATATGCCGATAATTTATGATGATGGTTCAACGGACTCATTAGTACCTGCGATTAGTGGAAATACAATTACGTATACGGCAGCAGCTGGGAAGAAAGTCGAGCCGGGATTTGCGGGTGTGATAAGCTTGCTTAAGGCAAAAACGAGTAGTTTTTATACGCTGCCAGGTACTGTTCCAATTAAGGCAACAATTTCTGGTACGGTTGGTGGTGTTGTGAGATCATTAAGTGATACTTTATCAATTCAGATGAAGACTGTACCAGTGTGGAATCTAACGAAGACTGCTCAATTTCCGACGTATAACGAGGATACTTTTGTGCGTTTTCGACTTTATATTCAAGCCCCAAATCAAAATGCTAATTTAGGGGCCAAGGGATTTAGTGTGGTTGATGATTTGCCACAGGGTGTAACTTTTGTGGCGTTTGATGATCCTAATGATCCTAATATTACGGCGGTATTACCAGGGTTAGTACCAAGTAATTCGGCAACATGGGGAAGCTCAAAGGCGCAACCCTATTCTAGTAATACGGTTGCGTTTCCAGCGGGTAGTGCCTCAAGGAATAATGATAAGGTTACATGGACGGTACCAACAAATACGGGAAAAGTGTATGATAATACAAGCTATTTGGAGCTTACTTTTTGGGTGAAGCTTGATGATTCGATTTTAGCTCAACCAGGAGATACAAAAACAATTACAAACACAGGAAGTTTGAGTACAACATTACTTGATAATACAATCTTAACAAAAGATGCAGAGGGAAAATTATTGGTGATTGATAGCCAGGGGGATACACAGAATGTACCGGGTAAAGACATTTATTTTGCTAATAGTGGGTATGGGTTAGATACGGGGACAGTGTATTTTGCTTTGAAGGCCTCAAGTTTTTATAACAAGGCTTCAACATTGGATATTCAAAATTATATTATTTCGGATACTTCAGCTGGGTGGTCAGAGGCGTTAAAATTAAAAGATATTCGTGTGCCCGTAATTTCAACGGGGGTTGATTCTAAGCCTAATTTATCGTATAAAGTGGAGTTTTTGAATGGGGCAGCCGTGATTTCGACCACAAATGCGCTCTCAAATGCTGCCAAAGTCTTTACAGCACCATTAAATAGTAATGGTTATCGCATTACTATTGCTGAAATTCCACGGGGAACGGGTGTATCAGGTGCAAATATCCAAGATGTTGTTGTTGGTTTTACGTTGGATAGAACTAAGGTTACGGCTGATAAATGTATTTATAATCGAGCTGATTTTACGTATACTTTCAATGGGCAAACAGCAACAGTTAATAAGCAATCAGGCTGTCAATTATTGTCTGATTCTGGGGCAACAAGAGTAACATTAGGGAAATCAATTGATAATAAAAAGTCATTGTATCAATATGATGATATTGTTAATTATTCCATTGCATATAGCAATCAATTGTATTCGGGGAAAAATGTGGAGAATGTTATTTTTTACGATTTGTTACCTAAGGAATTGAAGTTTATTCCGGGAACAGTTACGGGAAATGTAACTGTTGTTGGGGTTGAGGAAAATTATCAAGGGTCTGGTCGCCAGCGAGTTGCCTTTAGACTTAATGGTGCTCTTGCAATCAATACATCGGGAACAATTAAGTTTAATGCCTATGTGACTGAAGATGTGAAAACGGGAGCAACTGTAAATGAAGTTTATATGACAGCTGATACAAGGTTGGTTACCGATTATACGAATTTAAATCCATTGTTAGATGTAAGTGATATTGATGGCGATGGAAATACAACGGAAACAGTGGTTCGTGCAACAACAAGTTTTGATGGTGCTGCCTACTCGGGGATTTTGATTGTTAAAGAGGCTAGAGGTGATTTAGACACAAGTTGGTCAAGGTATCCATTAGTAGCAAAAGTTTCCGCAGGTGGACAGTTGCAGTATCGGATGACAATTAGAAATTTATCAACCAAGCCAATGAATAGTATTAATGTTGTTGATATTTTTCCAGCTGTTGGGGATACGGGTGTTTTAGTTACAACGGCACGGGGGTCGGAGTGGACTCCTTATCTAAAAGCACCAATTGTGCCTCCTCCAGGGGTAAGTATCGCTTATTCAACATCATCAAATCCTAATAGGGGGGCAATTGGTCGTCCACTTATTGGGGAGGCAACAACAAATTGGTTAACGCAAGCACCAAGTGATATTACGTCAGTGAGATCGATGAAATTAACATATGCGAACTCCCTTTTACCAAACGGAACATTTGTTTTTACTTACGATATGGTGACACCAGTTGGTGTGCCGCGTAATGGCGAAATTGCGTGGAATTCATTTGGAATGCAGGCTAAAAATGCTGATGCAACACTAAGTCCTCCTCCAGTTGAACCAAAAAAAGTTGGCGTTGTAACAGCAGCACCAGTACGTGCAGCAATTATTGGGCGAACATGGATTGATGATAATCGTGATGGGATATTAGGTGCTACGGAACCAGGATTAAATGGGACATTAGTATATTTACTCTATGAAAATGGGACAAACGTTTTAGATGCGCTAGGTAATCCACTATATACAGTAACAAGTAATAATGCTACGGGTCTTCCAGGATTTTATACCTTTTCAAATGTTATTGAAGGTAATTATCTTGTTGAGTTTAAGCCAATGGCAGGTTATGGGAAAACGCTAGCAACAGGACTTGGGAGTCCCCTTGATCCTAATAAAAGTGACTATGATTTAGCAGACTTTAGAACGCAGAGAATAACCGTGGGGAGTACTGATGTTTTAACTATTGATGGTGGGTTTACATTAAGTAAAATAGGTGATTTTGTTTTTAATGATAGCAATGATAATGGGATTCAAGACGCTGGTGAAAGTGGAATAGAGGGGCTTAAAGTTACGCTTTTAAAAGATGGCGTTTTCTTATCAACGACGCTAACAAATCCAGTAGGTTACTATGAGTTTACACGCCTAATTAGTGGGCGTTATGAAATTGTTGTCGAAAAACCACTATTAAATAACTTTAGTCCAGCAAATATTGGTAACGACAACCAAGATAGTGATGTAGTTAGAGTAACATTACAAACAGCTAAAACAGCACCCATAACACTAGGTGTCGATGGGCAGGGAATTAGCGTAGATGATATGACAGTAGATGCTGGGCTATCAGCTGGGAAGGCTTCAATTGCTGGAAGTATTTGGGATGATTTAAGACGTGATAACATCCAAGGGCTTAAACCCACGGGCGCAGTTGCCGAGGATAGAATTGCGGGAATTCCGCTGTTTCTTTATAATAGCGAAGGTATCCAGGTTGCAACCACAATAACAGCAGCAGATGGGAGCTATCTTTTTGCTAATATTGCAGCAGATACATACGTCATCTCAATGTCACAACCAAGTCAATATCAAATCGCGGCCAAAAATATTGGAGCGGATAGTCAAATAGACAACGACTTCGACCCGATAACAAGAAAAACCGCACCACTAATCATTGGGCTAAACGATCAAATCACCCATATTGATGGTGGTTTATATACTGCGGGATTAAGCAGTATTTCAGGGTCTGCCTTTTTAGATGATTCGTATAATTGTCTCAAGGATGTGAATGAAGGTGGCTACAGTGGATTGACAATAAGATTAGTCGATGCAGTCACCGGGACATTAATTGCAACCACAACAACAGATACTAGCGGGGCATATCGCTTTAGCAATTTAGTGGCGGGAACATATCAAATTCAGGCAGTTAATAATAAACCGGCAATATTTTCAATTGGAAATCCGGTGGGAACGTTTGCAACTGAAATTGTTGTGACAACTAATAGTACAAATATTGCAAATACACCTCCGGGGGGAATTTGTTTGCAATATCTGAAAAGTTCAATTGGGAATTATGTTTGGCTCGATTTAAATCGTAATGGGATGCAAGATGACAGTGAGCGTGGGCTAGCAGGGGTTACATTAAAACTATTTAAATCGGGTGTTCAAGTTGGAATAACAACAAGTGATGCTAGTGGCTTTTATCGCTTTACGGATGTGGAGGCTAATAATAGTAATTATCGGATAGAAGTGTTACTGCCGTCAACTGATTATGAGTACACAATTTTTGATGTAATTGGGGGAAATTTAGTCAATAACAGTTTAGCAAATCCGCGAAGTGGAGAGCCTTTAATTGCTGATATGACAGTTAGACCACTTGCTGCAAATACATCGAATACGACATATGATGTGGGTGTGATTTATAAGAAAGCATCAATTGGTGATATGGTGTTCCTTGATGTGGATAATAATGGCTATTATAATGCCGAAGATAATCCACTGTCAAATATTAGGGTTGAATTATATCAAGTTGGTAATCCTTTACCAGTAAAATCAACAATAACGGATGCTGGGGGGAAATACTTGTTTGATTCGCTCAATCCGGGAGAATATTATGTTCAAGTTGTTCAAAGTACGGTACCTTCATTTATTGTTCCCACAATCCAGCATTCAACAAATGGAATGACTGGAACAGATAGTGATATTAGTCAATTAACATACGCCACCGATTCTTTCAAATTAAGTGCGGGAGAGCAGAAAACAGATATTGACGCGGGTTTTATTTATAAAGTAACTTATATTGGCGATTATTTATTTATTGATGTTAATCGTGACGGGCTCCAGGATCAAACTGATATTCCGCTAGCAAATACGCTGGTTTACTTGTATAAAGTAAATCCACAGACACAACAAAAAGTTAAAGTGCGTGAGGGAATGACAGATGCAGCAGGAAAGTATCAATTTATTCTTTCGATGCCACTAAGATTAGAAAATGGTGTTTTCTACGAGGAGATTTATTATATTGGCTTTGATGTCCCACCAAATACAACGCTTAGTTCTACTGTTGGCAATGGCTCAAATCCAGAAAAAGATAATAACTTTTCAATTTTACCTGAAGGTGCTTTATCAACACCATTAACGATGACTGTTGGAAAAGTTGGAAACGATGATTTTACAATAGATGGAGCAGTGGAGTATAATTTTGCAGAAATTGGTGATTATGTTTGGGCGGATGCTAATCGTAATGGTATTCAAGATAATGGAGAGTATCCTATTGAAGGTGTCAGAATGCTCCTTCATCAATTTGATGGTGTCAAATGGAATTTCTTTAAAGGGGGGGTTACAGATAGTGATGGATACTATCTGTTTGATAAATTAGAACAAGGTCTTTATAAAATTGAAATTCAGCCACTGGAAAATATGAATCTTGTAGCAGCTTATGCTGGTGATAGTCTGAGAGATAGCGATTTTTGCCCCGAAAGCAAAAGTAATTTAGAATATTTTGGGGTGGAAACATTGAGTTGTGATCTTAGTGAAGTTAATAAAACGCAGGAATTCAAAGTAGCTCCGGGAGATAAAATCAGAGGACTTGATGCCGGTCTTCAAGAAAAATATGCGGAAATTGGCGATTACGTTTGGCTTGATTTAAATCGCGATGGCATTCAAGATGCCAGTGAACCAGCTTTGGCGGATATTATTGTTTCATTGATTGATGAAAACAATAATATCCTTTCGGAGACGAAAACAGATGCAGCAGGGAAATATAATTTTAACCGTTTGGATGCTGGTAAATATTCAATTGAAATCGATCTTACACCAAAATATCTTTTTACGCTACCTAATAGTGGTGGTATTGGTCAGGATAGCGATATTGTTGCAGCAATGAGTAAAACAGAATGGTTTAACCTTGGCAAAGGGGAAAGTAATAACACAGTTGATGCCGGCTTAGTATATGTCCCCTCAAGTATTGGTAATTACGTCTGGTTAGATTCAAATCGAGATGGAATCCAAGATATAACCGAAGCACCCGCACCAGGAGTAACAGTAACATTATTAGAAAAAAACAACGACGATTGGAGCCAAAAAGCAAGTCTGGAAACAGATGTGAACGGATTCTATGAATTCACAAATTTAAATCCGGGAGTCTACAAAGTTGAAATAACATTACCACAAAATATGAATTTATCACCTTATATGCAGAATCCGGGAGCAACAGATAGTGACTTTTGTCCAGAAGCAGCAAGCGAATTTGATTATGAGGCAATTACTAGTCCAGAATGTAACTTAGCATTACCAAAACAAACAGCAGAGTTAACGTTAGGAATCAATGAACAAATCACCGACATTGATGCCGGCTTACAGCCTAAGTATCTAGCAATTGGGGACTATATTTGGTTAGATTACAATCGTAATAATGTGCAGGACATCGATGAAGTAGGGCTAGAAAATATTTCCTTATCTTTATTAGATGAAAATGATAACATCATTGATACAACAGCAACAGATGTCAATGGGAAATATCAATTTACTAAATTAGAAGCGGGGAAATACACTGTCCAACTGGAAAATATACCGGCAATATACATGCTTGCAACTAAAAATATTGGGACAAGTGATCAAGATAGTGATTTTGAGGGGACGACAAATAAATCGGAAATAATTACCTTGATGGTTGGTGAACAAAATCAAACAATTGATGGCGGCTTACAATATCGCTTATCAAGCATTGGCGATAAAATCTGGTTTGATACGAATGAAAATGGCTTACAAGATGTGGGTGAAGACGGAATTGGCGGCTTAACTGTTTCACTTTGGGATAAAAATAAGGCACCAGTAACAGATGGATTGGGGAATATTGTTATGCCCATAACAACCGATGCCCAAGGTAATTATCAGTTTGCTAATTTAAATCCGGGTGATTATCAAGTAGAGCTTAATTTAACCCCAGAAAACAGGCAATTCTACCAACCAACACTGGAAAAAAATGGTAATAATCAAATAAGTGATTCTAACTTAACAGCAGGTTTTACAAGTGAAATTATCAGTTTAGTTGCGAATTTAAATGAGGATACAATTGATTTTGGTTTAATCAATAAAAGAGCAGCAATTGGTGACAGCGTTTGGATTGATACAAATGAAGATGGGTTGCAAGATGCGATGGATACGCCTCTTTCTGGGGTTAGTGTTGAATTGCACCGCATTGAAAATGGAGCACCCGTGCTGATTGCTAGTACTGTTACTGATGGTGGAGGGAAGTATTTTTTTCCTAATTTAAATCCTTTGGGGGTTTATCGGTTACGGTTTGTTGAGGTTGGTAATTTGGATTTGACAATTAAGGGGGCAGGGAGTGATTTGCTGGATAGTGATGTCTATCAAGATACCCTGTGGACTGATGATATTACGTTGGTAAATGGTCAGGTCGATAATGATGTCGATGCAGGCTACATTTATCCTGATAGTATTATTGGGGATTATGTCTGGTCCGATTTGAATGGAAATGGGTTGCAAGATGCCTTAGAGCTTGGTGTTGAGGGTGTTAAAGTGACATTGGTTAATGAGTTTGGTGAGGCTGTTGTTGATGGTGAAGGGAAGTCAACAACGATGACCAATGCGCAAGGCTATTATTCGTTTGTTAAATTACACGGGTCAAGAAATTATAAGGTAGTTTTTGAGTTGCCGGCGGCATATAGTGGATTTACCCAAAAAGGGAGTACACTTGCTACCGAAGCACTTGATAGTAATGTCGATAGCTTGGGTGTAAGTGATGTCTTTGTTCTCCAAGTCAATCAGAAAAATACATCAATTGATGCGGGACTATTACCAAAAAATGGGATGATTGGCGATTATGTCTGGTTTGATGCCAATGAAAATGGGTTGCAAGATGTAACCGAAGTGGGCGTTAAAGGAATTGAGTTGACGCTATTAAATGCCGATAGAAGTAGAGCAGTCGATACATTTGGCAATGTTATTCCCGTTATGGTAACGGATGAGTCTGGTTTCTATCAATTTAGTTATTTGCGTGAGGGCTATTATATTGTTGCAGTCACGCTAAATGATGAGCAGACGGCGTATTATGAGCCAACAAAAACAAGTGTCGGGTCAGATGTAAATCAGGATTCAGATTTGTTGAGTAGTTGGGAAAGCGGTGTAACGGGTGTTGGAATTAATCAGGTTGTCAATTATGTGGACTGTGGGCTGATTAATAAGCGGGCATCGATTGGTGATTATGCTTGGATTGATGCTAATTCAAATGGGTTGCAAGATGCTGGTGAGTCAGTGTTTTCGGGCGTGAAAGTAACGTTATATCGTGAAAATGCGGGGCAGAATATCTGGCTTAGGGAAGTATTTACAGATGCTTTAGGGCAATATTTATTTGCGGGATTGGATCCTACATGGACGTATAAAGTGCAGTTTACAACACCAACAGGCTATGATGTTACAGATTATAAAACTGGTGTAAATGGAGGCATCGATAGTGATGCAAATACGCTTACAGGAATGACCAATAGTATTACGCTAGTCAACGGCCAAAACTTGACAAGCATCGATGTGGGCTATATTCTACCGCAGGGAGGAATTGGTAATTATGTTTGGGAAGATCGTAATGAAGATGGTCTTCAGGATGTAAATGAACCAGCAATAGCAGATGTCTTAGTTGAACTATTTGATGAATTTGGCAATGCTGTAACAGATGGTGCAGGTAACACAAGTGTGAGAACAAGTCCACTAGGATTGTATCAATTTGTCAACTTACATGGACCACGACAATATCAACTTAAATTTACCCTACCTCCTAATTATGGTGGCTTTACAATGAAGCATGCTGTAGTTGGCCAAGAGCAAAAAGACAGTGATGTTTTTGCTACTGGGATGACAGAATTAGTGAGAATTAATCCTAAGGAGATTAACCAGACAATTGATGCGGGTTTAATTCCGGCGAAAGGAAGTATTGGGAATTATACATGGATTGATAGCAATAAAAATGGCTTGCAAGATGTTGGTGAGATGCCATTATCGGGAGTGCAAGTTGATTTGTACGTTATTACTGACAGTGTAAGAACATATTTAAGTCGTGCTGTTAGTGATGGCAGTGGGCAGTATTTGTTCACCAATTTAAATCCATTATCGCGCTATCAACTACAATTTTTGACACCGGCTGATTATGACATTACAACAAAGTGGATCAATGGTGTAGATAGTGATGAAAGTGATAGTGATATTGATACGGGTACTGGCTGGACGGATGAAATTAGTCTAGCCTATGGTGAAAATAATAGTAGCATCGATGCGGGCTATATTTATCCAGATGGAATTTTGGGTGATTTTGTTTTTGCCGATCTTAATGAAAATGGCCTTCAGGATAACCAAGAACCAGGTGTTGAAAATGTGCTTGTCGAGTTACTCAATGGAGCGGGAGCAGCTATTTTGGATGGTTTAGGCAACCCGATAACAACAAGAACAAATAACGGAGGATATTACAGTTTCCTTAGACTCCAAGGACCAGAAACGTATCAATTAAAATTCACACTACCTGCAGAATACAGCCGTTTCACAGTAAAAAATTCCGACCCATTACAACCAATGCTCGATAGTAATGTTGACCTAAATGGGGTTACAGATGCTTTCACGTTAAATGTAAAAGAGCATAATACATCAATTGATGCCGGTCTGATTCCAAGGCGTGCAAGCATTGGAAATTATACGTGGCTTGATGAAAATAGGGATGGGCTGCAAAATAATGGTGAAGGCGGACTAGCTGGCGTGGTGGTTTCCCTATATGCAGTAGAAAATGGCGCATTAGTTTTTATTGAGGAAAAAATAACGGACATAAATGGTCAGTACGAATTTACGAATTTATTTCCAACACCAACATATCGCTTACTGTTTGGCACACCAGCTGCCAATGATATCACAACTAGACGAGTAAATGGTCTAGGAGATAATGACATCGATAGTGATATTGATACAACAACAGGCTGGAGTGAGGATATCAGACTAGCATATGGTCAAAATGAAACGTCAATTGATGCGGGTTACATCACACCTAGTGGTATAATTGGTAATTATGTCTTTGCTGATTTTAATCAAAATGGGCTCCAAGATAATAATGAACCGGGCGTTGCGGGCGTTAGAGTTGAATTGTTTGATGAATCGGGGGTTATGGTAGTCGATGGAACGGGGAAATCAGAAACGTTAACAGATGGGAGTGGTCAGTATAGCTTCGAACAACTCCATGGTCCTAAAAGTTACCAAGTCAAATTTACCTTACCGACGTTATATAGTGGATTTAGTCCTAAACAAGCTGCCGGTACAACGTTTGAAACGGACAGTGATGTTAATTCTGATGGTAAAACAGATACCTTTACACTGGCTGTAAAGGAAAATATGCAAACAATCGATGCCGGAATCATTCCTAGAAGAGCAAGTATTGGCAATTATGTCTGGCTCGATGCGAATCAAAATGGGTTGCAAGATATTACAGAAACAGGAATTACAAATGTCAGAGTGGAACTGTATACAGTTGATGTTTTGGGAACAAGAACATATCTTATTGATCAATTAACAGATGGACAAGGGGCATACCTCTTTGAAAATCTCGATCCAACACAGGCCTACGCGTTAAAATTCACTACACCCTCCATCTATGATATTACAACAAAGCAGGTTAATGGTACAGTAGATAGCTTAACTGATAGTGATATCGATGAGACAACAGGTTGGAGTGAAACAATTACACTGATCTATGGTGAAAATAACGATAATATTGATGCCGGCTACATCGTGCCTGATACAACAATTGGAAACTATGTCTTTGCCGATCTTAATGAAGATGGCCTTCAAGATAGCTTAGAACCAGGTATTGCGGGCGTTAGAGTTGAATTATTAGATAACTTTGATATGCCAGTAGCAGATGGTGCCGGGAATTTCTTTGTACTAACAGATGCTATGGGCCACTACCATTTTGTAAACTTACATGGACCAGCAACATACAAAGTAAAATTCAACTTACCAACAGCGTATAGTGGATTTTCACCACAATCAGCTAATCCACTACAAAGTGCAATCGACAGTAATGCGAATAGTAATGGGATAACAGCTGGAATTTTGGTTGCTGCTAAGCAAAAAGATGAAACAATTGATGCGGGTCTGATTCCAAGGCGTGGAAGTATTGGAAATTATACTTGGCTTGATGAAAATTGGGATGGTCTGCAAAATAACGGCGAAGGTGGATTAGCTGGTGTGGTGGTTGCCTTATATGCAGTAGAAAATGGGGCGGTAGTGTATATTGGTGAGACAACAACGGATGTAAATGGTCAGTACGAATTTACGAATTTATTGCCAACGAGGATATATCGGTTACGCTTTGAAACACCCGCTGCCAATGATATCACAACGAAGCAAGTAAATGGTCAGGCTGATAATGATATTGATAGTAATATTGATACAACAACAGGTTGGAGTGAGGATATCACATTAGCGTATGGTGAAAATAATACGACAATTGATGCGGGTTACATCGCACCAAGTGGTATAATTGGGAACTATGTCTTCGCTGATTTCAATCAAAATGGACTACAAGATAGTAATGAACCGGGCGTTGCGGGCGTAAAAGTGGAATTACTTGATGAAGCGGGAGCAGCAGTTATCGATGGAACCGGAAAATCAGAAATGTTAACAGATGCGACGGGTCAATACAGCTTCCAACAACTCCACGGACCCAAAAAGTACCAAGTCCAATTCA
>JBOFTV010000006.1:0-25417 GCA_051652245.1 Culicoidibacterales bacterium
CTGCTAACTTGTTCTTAGGCGCTTTTCTATCAATTGTTGGTCGTAAATCAGCACCGCACAGCACGATCACGAGTCAGCACATATTTTATCAAAGCACAAAGGCTCATGACAAATTTAAGACTTGCATATGACGAGAAAAAATTGGATGCGAGGCTAAAGCATTATTCAAAATATAAACTGCTCATCATTGACGAACTTGGGTACATACCATTTGATAAAATTGAGTCCGAGATTTTTTTCCAACTCATTGATAGACGATATGAACAGAAGTCAACAATCATCACAAGTAATATTTCCATTGAGAAATGGCACACTATTTTTGACGATGTTGTCCTTGCGCAAGCTATTGTTGATAGACTTGTTCATCACTCTCACATTTTCAATATTAATGGAAAAAGCTATCGTTTAAAGGATTTGACTAAAGAACCAAGGGTGGTCAGTTTTAAATGAACATTTTTGGTCAATGTTAAGTTGACATTTATACACGTTAAGCCTTTAAAATAAAAGGTTAATTATAAAGCAGTTCGCATATACATTAACCAAGGCAATAAAAGCGTTGAGGCGAATAATTAGTAGGGCGGTGCTTTTTTCAGTAGATTCTTGTGTGCACTGCTTGTTTTTAGTTATTTACTTAACATATCTAAGACGATTTGGACTTCGACTTCGGCACCAATTTTTAAGGCGGCTTCATCAATTTTAAATTTTGGATGATGAGCACTGTATCCATAGCCATCAGCAGCAAGTCCTGTACCTAGGCGGATAAATGAGCCTTTAATTGTTTCTAATTCTGTGTAGGCTGAGAAATCTTCGGCCCCCATACTTTGGGGCGAATCGTAAATAGCATCAGCGCCAACAATTTTAGTTGCCGCCTGTTTAGCAATATTAGTTGCTAAAGGGTCGTTGAAGACAATATCTGTTCCAAAAAGATAATCGAGGGTGTAAGTTGCCCCACTCATTGTGCATAGGTGGTCAATTATTGTTTCAATGCGAATGCGAGTATGCGCACGTGCTTCTTTTGAAGTTGTCCGTACGGTTCCTTGCATGAAGGCTGTGTCGGGAATAATATTTGATGCGTTCCCACTTTTAAATTCACCAACGCTGATTACGACCTGATCAAAGGCGCTAATATTTCGGGAAACGATGTGATTAAGGCTAGTAATGATGTTTGCGCCAATTAGGATGGGATCTATTGCAACTTGTGGTGTCGCCCCATGTGCTCCACGCCCTTGAATTGTAAGGACGAAATCATCACAAGCAGCATTAGCTGCACCAATAGTCAAACCAATATGCCCAGTTGGACGATTAGGTGAGACATGGAAGCCAAAAATGTGGCTAACCCCCACTAGAACCCCAGCATCAACAAGTTGTTTTGCCCCTCCAGGTGAAACTTCTTCCGCATGTTGAAAAATAAATTTGACGCTCCCATGAAGTCTATGGGGCATTTGACTTAGCACTTCGATGGCACCAAGTAGCATTGCTGGATGTGCATCATGACCACAGGCATGCATGACACCATTATTGAGTGATTTGAAGGAAACATCAGCTTCTTCTAAAAGGGGAAGCGCATCAATATCCGCCCTCAAGGCAATAAGTGGGCCGGGGTTTTGCCCTTGTAGTAAAGCAACAACACTCGTTGGGGTGGGGCGGGTAAGTGTGAGATTACTAAAACTGGTTAAAATAGTGAAAATATATTGCGCACTATTATATTCATGGTGTGAAAGTTCGGGATTTTGGTGGAGGTGACGCCGCCATTGAATAATATTAGTTTCTGATACTTCGAAATCTTTCATATCTAAGACCTTCTTTCTTTTTAAAAAAAATGGGAGTGGGTTATCGTTTATTATAGCAGATTTAGCAATTTATGGGCATCAAAAAATAAGATTAACTGGTATACTTAAATCAGAATATAAAAAAGGATGGACACAATGATTGAATTAACAGAATTGAATAAGGTAATCGATAAGAAAATACTGGCAAGAGGCAAGAAATATTTTCTTGATGAGAAGATTAAGCATGTCGAACAAGTCGGTAATAAGTATGTTGCTAAAATTGAGGGAATGCAGGTTTATACGGTCATTATTGAAGTTGTGGCTGATAATTTGATTAGCAAGTCAAGCTGTAATTGTCCATTTACGGGGCCATATTGTCAGCATGAAGCGGCGGTGTACGGCTTTTTAGCGGGAATTTGGGTTGAGCAATCAGCGGGGCCATCACTACTTGTGATTAATCCGTTTAGTGGAAGAGTTGCGGAGTTTGACCAAATTTCGAATGAAATTAAGCTGCTAACGAGCGCTGCAAAGGGTAAAAAGGGTTATATTACTAATATTAAAACGATACAAATAATGGACGCATATGGCAAGGGACTTAGGCGCGCGCAGGAGTTGTTAGTGTTTAAGGAATTTGAGTTAGCGCTTAAAATTATGTTGCATTTATTAAGGCAAGTAGTTACGCTGGCAACTTTTTCGCATGATAGTAACGGCTTGATTTATGATTTTATTTTCCAGGTTGGAGCTGCTGTTCGAGGGTGTGCACCAACTGTTAAGGCATCAAGTTCAGAGGCTAATATATTTTTTAGGCTTATTATTAAAGAGGCGGGGATAAAAGTTTATGAGGAAATTGAGAGTGCTAAAATTGAACTGATGAGGATGGCGACTTTTTATTTAGAGACGGCTGCTCAGGTGGAAAAATTTGACAGCGTTTTGGCAAAGATGGTAGCCACAGGAACAATTTATGGTGATGATGTCGGGGAATTAAACGTTGATAGAGTGCTTAACTATGAAGGAAAACAAAGAGCAATTGCGATGCTAAGGGAGGAGATGAACTTAGGGAAGCGGGGCTGCCATAAGTTGGTGCATTTGTTAATTGAAGATGGCTTAGTGGATGAGGCTTTGGTAATTTTGAATGATAATATTGGCAAAAATTGCCGAGTTGATGATGAATTATTTGAGTTGAAGTATCAAATTCATCAGGATCTTGAGGATTTTGAGGAGGCAAAAAAGGCTGCTTTGGTGTTAGTCTTGGAAAATAAGTTTACCTATTTCCTTAAGTATAAGGCGTTGTTTAGTCGTGCCGAGTGGGCGGTTGAGTATGTTGTGCTAAAGAATCTGATTAAAAATCATAGAAAAGGGGGGAAGGGGCAATATATTTACGCCGATATTCTTATTAATATGGGAGATTGGGAAGAATTACTTGCTTATTTAGGGCGGAATTTAGAAGATGTTGATGATTATATGGGCTATTTGTTGCCGCAGTATTTAGTTGAGGTTGCCGTGCTTGTTAAAAGACGCGTCTTTGCCTATGCTTCAACCGCTAAGGCACGTGGACAGTATGAGAAAGCGGCTAAAATTGTCTATAAATATGCGCTACTAGGTGATCGAGAGGTAGCATTATTGATACTTGGGGATCTGGCTTGTGTGCACGTGAAAAAGTATGCTTTTATGGAGGAAATTAGACGATTTGAGGACGAGATTAGCTTGATGTAGGGCGTTTGAAAAAGGTAGGATGTTTATCCTACCTTTTTTGGTGTGTTTAGATGGACAGTTCAAGAGTGATTTTGATAATTCGATCTTTTAAGCTATAGATGTCATTTAAAGTGGGGAAGTTGAGGGTTTCATCTTTAAAGAT
The DNA here is from genome assembly GCA_051652245.1 of Culicoidibacterales bacterium. Lineage (GTDB taxonomy): Bacteria > Bacillota_I > Bacilli_A > Culicoidibacterales > Culicoidibacteraceae > BHER01. The sequence continues at coordinate 3,625 of JBOFTV010000006.1, forward strand.
GACGTTAACAGAGCCATCTTTAAGGAATTTAACACGACAGATCCATTTGCGGCCATTGTCATCAAGGAGGATGTTAAAGTAAGTTTCCGCATCACGATAAGTGATTCTTTGTAAGTCGATGTGTCCAATGAGGAGTGATTTGATGATTTGGTAGAATTGGAGTTCATCTTCTGTTGTGCGTATTTTGTTTTTGATTTCTGTGATTTCGGGCTCATCTTTGATGCCGTGGATGGCGTTATTGAGTTTTGTTTCGACTTTTTCGAGGATGAGTTGATTAAAGGCTTTCTTGATAATTGGTGTGAATTTTTCAAGGACTTGTTTTGTTTTCGGGCCTTCGTAAATGTCGGTTAGCATTATTTTGGCGAATTCGTCACTGGGTGTTAGCATTTCGGTTTGAATTCTTTTTATGAGGAGGGAGATGTATTTTAAATCGGTTGCTAGTCCGAGAATGTTTTCGATGACGAAGTTTTCTTTTGTGAATTTTTGGATGTCAAGTTGTTGGGAAGAGGTGAGGAGGGTTAGGTCAAATTCGAAAAATGGTTGTGTGTCCATGATGTTTGCTTTATCGATGTCACTGTATATTTTGTAGATGACACCGTCAGTGAGGATGGCAATTTTGGCATCGGTTACATGAAAATAGCGAGCAAGTTGGCCATCAACTTTGGTTAAATCTGTGCCGACGCTTTTGGCTTCGATCAAAATGGAAACATGGCCATCATTTTTGATGGCATAGTCGACTTTTTCACCCTTTTTGATGCCAACATCGGCTGTGAATTCTGGTATGAATTCGAGTGGGTTAAAAACATCATAGCCTAATAGGTTGAAAAATGGCATGATTAAAGCCGTTTTTGTTGCTTCTTCTGTCATTAAACCGTCCTTTAGTGCGATTACGCGATCAGAGAAGTGTTTTAATTGTAAATCCATGGTATTTCCCCTTTTCTTTTATAGTTATAGTTTTATTATATACTATTTATATCGTATTGGGAAGGGTAGAAATAAGGGGGATTTGCTTTTTTTTTACAAAAAAAAACACCTTATAAAAGGTGTGGTCCCAGAGGGAGCGATTACGCTTAAAGCTTATTTTAACTTACTCTATGTTATGCTACATGGTAGTAAATCATTTAGCTATTTAAGTATAACACAATTTTTCTTTATTGGCAATGAAAATTGTGTAAAAAATGTTTAAAAAATGATATAATTGTCGTGTTATGTTAAAAAGAGAAAGGAAAGTAGATAAAATGGGAAAGAATTATGGTAATAAAGTAAAAGAGCGATTAAATGGAGCTTATACATTGGGTTTGGATATTGGAACAAACTCAGTTGGTTGGGCGGTTATTAATAGTGCGTCAAAGGTTGTTAATTATAAGGATAAGAAGGCGTGGGGCGTAAGGTTGTTTGATGCAGGGCTTTCTGCAGAAACAAGGAGGCTTAAGCGAGGGATGCGTCGACGGATTAATCGGCGGCGAAAAAGAGTTGAATTTTTGCAGGAGTTGTTTTATCCAGAAATTAGCGTGGTGGATGAGCGCTTTTTTGTTGCGATTAATGAGTTGGAGCTTCCCCAAACAGTGGCAGAAGAAATGTCGTATAAACGAATTCTTACGGGGAGTTCATTTCATAAGGTGCTTAAGTTGGTTTATCCTAATAAAAAGGCGTATGCAGCAGCAATTAAGCTATATCCGACGCTATATCACCTCCGCTCAGATATAATTGCACGGCCAGAGCAGAAATTTGATATTCGTTTAGTTTACCTTGCAATCCATCAAATGGTGAAAAAGCGAGGGAACTTTCTAAATGAGGGGCTGAAAATTAATCAGCTAAAGCAGATTGACTATGAGCGGATGCAAGAATTGTTGACCGAAATTGTGCTGTCGGGTAATCCGCAGCGGGAATATCAATTAATTGATAGGGCCGTTTGCTTGGAAATTGAAACGGTGTTAAAGGATTCGGGGACGAGAAATGATCGTGCAACGGCAATTAAATACTTGGATAAAGATTTACTTGTGTGTGGAAAAGCATTGGTGGGGCTGAAATTTGATATAGCAAAATTATTTGGTGTAGAGGCTGAGAAGGAAATGACAACATTTGATGCTGAAGATTTTAGTGAGAAGGCTGAGAAAATATTGGATGATCGACAAATGGAGTTGTTGTTGGAATTGCAGCAGCTGTATATTACGATTCAGTTTAGTGATATTATTGGTGATCATGAGTATTTATGTGATGCTAAAGTTGGGCGCTTTAATGAGTTTGGTGTTGAGCTTGCTCAGTTAAAGGCAACTTTAGAGGGGACTGCTGCTTATTATCAGGTTTTTGTTTCATCAAAGGATAGTTTGCGTAGTTGGGATAAAATACGCGATAAGAAGAAGGCGGATACGCGATCGCTCTATGATCAGTATCGTTATAATAGGATTGATCATCCAACATTTTTAAAAGAGTTGAGTAAGATTTTAGCCGCGACGGAAGAATTGGCAACGGATAATTATTTGGTGGAGATGAATGTGAAAATTAGTGAGGAAAGCTTTTTGAAAAAGTTGAATACGACTAGTAATATTGCGATTCCACACCAGTTGAATGTGCATGAAGCAAAGGCTGTTTTAGCGGCGCAAGCGGCACATTATCCCGCGTTGCTGAGTGCTGAATTTGTCCAAAGAGTTAGCCAAATTATTTCGTTTAGAATTCCTTATTTTGTGGGACCGCTTGTTAAAGGTGAAGCAAACCATAAATTTGGCTGGATGGTTCGAAAATCGGATGAAGCAATTCGTCCATGGAATTTTGCTGAAGTTGTTGATAAAGGAGCAAGTGGTGAAGCATTTATTAATCGAATGGTTGGTGGATGTACATTGTTATTGCAGGAACAGGCGATGCCAAAGTTGTCGTTGACATATCAATTATTTGAGGTTTTAAATGAGTTGAATGTGACAAGATTGGATGAGTACCGTGTAAATAGAGCTGTACGTGATGTGCTTTTGGGTGTCTTTTTAACAACTAAAAATGTAACGAATGTTGTTGCGCAAAAGGGCTTAAAAGCCAAGGGTATTAATGGAATGCTCTCAGGAAATCAAAAAGAGAAGGGCTTTGCGACAAGTTTGTCAAGCTGGCATGATATGGCACGTATTTTTGGTGCGTTTGATATTGATAAAATATTTGGTGAGGTTGTCGATTTGAAGGAGGCAGAACGCTTTTTGATGTGTGAGGATATCATTAAGTGGTGCACTATTTTTTCGGAAAAAGAGATGTTGGTGGAGCGGATTTTGAGTAGGTATCCAGCTGTTAGGGAGGAGCAGTTGCAGCAGATTACAAAGCTTAGTTATAGCGGCTGGGGTCGACTTTCACGGATGCTGCTTGCTGATATGGTTCCGCAAAATGAGCAAGGTTCTGGTCGCTCAATTATTCAGACACAGTTGTTTTCGCAGAAGGGGAATTCTTTGTTTGGTTTTCAGGAAATTGTAACGGATAGTAGTCTGGGGTTTAAGGAGACAATTGATCGTAAAAATGCGGACTTAATGGATGATAGTTTAGAAATTAGCTATGATTTGATTGCCGAATTGGCGGGTTCTCCGGGAATTAAACGGGGAATTTGGCAGGCGATTTCAATTATTAAGGAATGTGAGCAGTTGTTTGGTTTTCCAAGGGCAATTGTGATTGAAACAGCCAAAGAAGATGGCGTAAAAAAAAGAACTATTAGTCGCCAATCGCAGTGGGAAGAGATTAAAAAGGCGTTAAAGGGTGATGCCTTTTTGCTGGAAATTGCAGGGAAGAGTTTGGATGTTTCGAATGATACAATTTGGTTGTATTTGAATCAACTGGGTAAATGTATGTATACAGGGGCTAAAATTGACTTGGATAGGCCTGAATTATATGAGATAGACCATGTTATTCCCTATAGTTTAACGGGTGATAACAGCTTTGATAACCGTGTGCTTGTTACCAGGGAGGCAAACCAAAAAAAAGGGGGCTATAAAATGCCTTTGGAAATTATTGGCCATGAAAATGGAGCAAAACAGAAGGCGTTTTGGGGGCTACTTTTGGATAAAAAGCTGATTTCTAGTAAGAAGCATGTGAATTTATTAAAGCCGGAAATTACGCCGGAAATGGCGGAAGGTTTTGCTAATCGCCAGCTGGTGGAGACACGTCAAATTACAAAGCATGTTATTGCTTTATTAGAACAAAAGTATCGGAAAGTGGAAAGCGGAACGAAAGTTGTCGGGTTGAAGGCGCAGATTAATGATCGGGTTAAACGTGATTTAGGGATTGTTAAAATTCGTGAGTTGAATGATAAGCATCATGCAGTGGATGCTTATATGGCGGCGTTTATCTATCAGGCGGTGTCAACTTATGGTAAAGGTGCTTATATTGATGGGAAGCTAGACTGGAAACGCTATCAAAGTGAAAAAACGAAGTTTGATATTCAGACGGAAGAAGACAAGTTTAAGAAGTATTCATGGGTATCGGCTGATATTCGGAAGTATGGGATTCGTGATGGACAAACGAATAAATTATTAGATGGTGATGTGTATAATTATCTGGTTAAAATTATTGATGATACGCGGTTTTGTGTGACGTTTAAGACGGGGACACAGGGGGAGGATAAGAAGTTTTGGAAAGAGACGTTATTTTCACCAGTAAGTAAAAAAAATACATTACCTAAATCAGTAGGAAAAAGTTATTTAGGCGTGTATTCGTCAGTGGGCTTTAATAAAACAATAATTTGCGAGTATTTGGATAAGAAGGGTAACAAAGTGTTAGATGCAGTTGATATTAGTAATTATGAAATGACTAACACCGCTAATCTGCAAGACCTTTTAGCTGAAAAAATAGGGGGGAATTCATGTAAAATAATTCAAGTCTTAGAGAAGAAAATGATGCTATACCGAAATGGCTTCCCTTGTTTATTTACATCATCAAGTTCAATCCAAAAGGCAAATCAGCTAAATTTAACACAAGCAGAGCAAAATATTTATATTCAGATGGTAAGACATACAAGATATAAGCAGGCATATTCGACGACTGCTAAACGGGAAAAAGTTGTTGGCTCACAAATCATGTTGGTTAGAATTTTGTTGGCAGAAATTGAAACGGTCTATGATAAATATTTAAATGACAATCAAGTTAAAATAATTAGAAATTGCTGTAATGATTTTATTGAAAAATATGGTGAAGTTTGTCGTGAGGGGAGCGACTTAAAACAATTGTTTAGCGACTTAAACATAATGGATATTCGCATAGATGATAACGATGCAAAACGAAAAAAAGAGTTGTTAATCCCGGAAAAAGAATTTCCCGAAGTGATTGTGGATAGCTCATTTAATAAAATCGTAAAAAAATTCATCGATTTATTGCTTACTGTGATGAAGCGTGGTGGATCGCGTGCAGATGTGTGGTCATTTTCGGGAAGATTTTCGGGGACAGTTATAAAATGTGACGAATTATATTTGTGGTCATCATCATTAACAGGTTTAAATACGAAAAAAATTGAAATAATAAGAAAAAGAGAGGAACAATAATCATATGGGATTTAGAAACATTATTATCGAGGCGGAAAGTAAAATAAGTACACATTCAGGTTACTTGGTTGTTCAACGAATGGATAACCTGAATAAAATTCTGCTTAATGACATTGATTCAATTATCTTTGAAACACCAAAAATCAGATTAAGTGGATATACCTTGAATGCCTTGACAGAAGAGAATATCGCAGTGATAATCTGTGATCAAAAGCATAATCCAAGTACGTTAGTAATGCCAATTCATGGAAATTTTCATCGAAGTAAAAATATCAAAAAACAGATTGGCTGGTCAGAAACGGCAAAAGAAGAGTTGTGGAAATGGACAATAATAGAAAAAATAGCAAATCAAATCGAGGTATTGAAGTACCATGATTTGGATAGAGAGCTATTGGTATCGTATTTAGCGGAAGTTGGACCGCATGATAAGACAAATCGGGAGGGGTTGGCAGCAAAAGTATATTTCCGGAAACTGTTTGGGGAGAAGTTTACGCGTGGTAAAGAAGATCCAGTAAACTGGGGACTGAATTATGCGTATTCATTGATTCTAACCTTTTTTGTGCGGACGATTTCAGGGAAAGGGTATTTAACAGAGTTAGGAATTAAGCATATAAATGAATATAATGCCTATAATTTAGCTTGTGATATGATGGAGCCTTTTAGACCAATAGCGGATTTATATGTAAAGAAATATATAACGGGAGAATTTGGTATTCAAGAGCGAAGAGAACTTTTAGGGATGACAAAGTCACAGGTCATCATCAAGGGGAAGAAGCAATTTCTTCCACAGGCGATTGATATTTTTGTTGCGAATTATTTGAAAGCTCTGGAAGATGAAACGAAACAACCTCTGCGTATTGACATGAGGGGTGTGCTGGAAAGTGAGCTTTAGATTTATGAGGATATTAGTTATGTTTGATTTACCGGTAGAAACATCAACGCAGCAGAAAAGCTACCGTGATTTCCGCAAATTTTTATTAACGAGTGGCTTTATAATGGAGCAGTATTCCGTTTATACAAAACTTGTGTTAAATAGTTCAGTGATGAAATCTGTTTATAAGAGGGTTGAAGCTAAAGTGCCAGCCAAGGGTAAAATACAGATGCTGAGTGTTACTGAAAAGCAATATGCCGATATGATTTACTTAATAGGTGAGAAGCAATCTGTAATTATTGATACGACAGAAAGGACAACAATATTATGATCATAAAATTTTCTGAAAAATTAGGGGATATTGAGCTGAGTCAAAACAAATATAATAGTCTACATTTTCAAAATCAAACGGACAGCGAAATATTTACAGCGGTGTTGCGAAAGTATTTACATATCAAGCAGGAAATTTTAACAGATATTGAGCTAGTGATTGAAGATGTACTGCAGCAGAAAATTAAACAGCAGGAAATTATCTTAATTGAAGTTGAATGCACGGGTGAATTGCAGCAGAAGAGCATTCAAAAACAAATTTTGCAGCAGGTTATAAGTAAAATAGAGCTAGATGAGGGCTTGTTTAAGGAAGTTGAGGCGATAAAAACCAAATACTATGGTATAGCAGAACAGCTTGAGCAGACAATAGAAATTACCGACTATGACTTACATATTGATATGTCGAAAATTGAAACAGAAAAAATATTGGAATTTCTTAATTTGAAATTTAAATTTAGCGGTGAAATTTTCAGTGAGAACAATTTTATAAAGAAAAAAAATATTATCGAATTTTGTTTAGCAATAAATCAAAATAAATTAATTGTTTTGCTCTTTCCGGAGGTATCCTTGGTGCGCGAATTGAAGGTAGCTTTTGTAGATTTTCTTAAAGAACTTGGAATAACAGTTTTGGTTGTGACAAACGATCAAAGCTTTTTGTTAGAAGGGGCAATTAGTGGTGAAATAGTAGTATATGATCGCTTGTCGGAAAAAATGCCGGTTTTGGGTATAATTGATATTTTAGAAAGTTTTTCTAGTGAAAAAGCTGTTGTTAAGCAAAAAGTTACAGCATTTTTATTAGGTGAGGTAATGGCTTTGAACCCTTATGAAATAAGGTCATTTGAGCAGTTAGTGCTTGAAAAAAAAGAGTGAATGTGGTATAATTAAGGTAAATAAAAAAAGTATTTTGAAATCCATTTAGAGTTTGTTGCAACTCTAGGCAATGGCTAGAATTTGACGGTTTGTAGTGAATTTGAGGTTTTAGCCCTATGTTATTCTAGATGGTAGTAAAACTGATTTAATTTTTCGCCAAATTTGTTCATTGTTTTAGCCCTATGTTATTCTAGATGGTAGTAAAACCGGTAAACCAAATAGAAATATTTATTATAAGTTTTAGCCCTATGTTATTCTAGATGGTAGTAAAACTGGGCTATAAACTATTAGGCTTAAACTCAAGTTTTAGCCCTATGTTATTCTAGATGGTAGTAAAACCAAGCCAATCGATAGCAACAATCACGGCATGTTTTAGCCCTATGTTATTCTAGATGGTAGTAAAACGGCTGTATATGGTCATTATAATGAAGAAACGTTTTAGCCCTATGTTATTCTAGATGGTAGTAAAACAACACCGTTCTATTACAATAATCAAGGCGTGTTTTAGCCCTATGTTATTCTAGATGGTAGTAAAACAGCGCATACCCCACGCAGAAACTGCGGGCAGTTTTAGCCCTATGTTATTCTAGATGGTAGTAAAACTGACGAGGCGCACCGGGCGGAGATGCTCAAGTTTTAGCCCTATGTTATTCTAGATGGTAGTAAAACAACTGCACGGCGCGACGGTGGGTACAAGTTGTTTTAGCCCTATGTTATTCTAGATGGTAGTAAAACCTGTTGCCTCGACCATTGTGCAAAACCACCGTTTTAGCCCTATGTTATTCTAGATGGTAGTAAAACCAAATGTACTAAATGTCTTAATGTTTTACCGTTTTAGCCCTATGTTATTCTAGATGGTAGTAAAACTGGACAGAGTTATTAGGGAAGAATTGGGGGTTTTAGCCCTATGTTATTCTAGATGGTAGTAAAACCCAGTTGGTCTTCCGTGTTGCCAATAGCAAGTTTTAGCCCTATGTTATTCTAGATGGTAGTAAAACCTACAAGGAACGGATCACGGCAGATTGTGCGTTTTAGCCCTATGTTATTCTAGATGGTAGTAAAACGATCACTACGTCAAAAGTGACGGCGTAAAGGTTTTAGCCCTATGTTATTCTAGATGGTAGTAAAACCGTTTATATCCGCATCCGTAATCTTTGGGAGTTTTAGCCCTATGTTATTCTAGATGGTAGTAAAACTGTAAGGCGTATCGCATGGCGTCCATGCCGGTTTTAGCCCTATGTTATTCTAGATGGTAGTAAAACCGAAAGAGCAGGCAGTTGCATTTATCGCAGGTTTTAGCCCTATGTTATTCTAGATGGTAGTAAAACGGTCTAAGTAATTTAGACGCGGAGGCGACAGTTTTAGCCCTATGTTATTCTAGATGGTAGTAAAACTAGCCGAAAGCAGAGACTTTCACTATGGGTGTTTTAGCCCTATGTTATTCTAGATGGTAGTAAAACATATGTACCCCAACAAACAGAAAGACATAGGTTTTAGCCCTATGTTATTCTAGATGGTAGTAAAACCCAGAGCCTTAGAATTATTAGAAGAACTATGTTTTAGCCCTATGTTATTCTAGATGGTAGTAAAACAATTTTAGCTTTTTAGCCTTTGCTACTGCTGTTTTAGCCCTATGTTATTCTAGATGGTAGTAAAACGGGAAGCGTTGGAGTCCCAATCCTTGCATTGTTTTAGCCCTATGTTATTCTAGATGGTAGTAAAACATTTATTTATTTATTTATTTATTTATTCATTGTTTTAGCCCTATGTTATTCTAGATGGTAGTAAAACCGATAAATCCACTAGTGTTTGGTGGTACAGGTTTTAGCCCTATGTTATTCTAGATGGTAGTAAAACTTGCGCCCATACGTTAATTAGTCCGTTTGGGTTTTAGCCCTATGTTATTCTAGATGGTAGTAAAACAGCTGAAGCATTACAAGAGCTAGATGCAGGGTTTTAGCCCTATGTTATTCTAGATGGTAGTAAAACCTTCCAAACGGAAGAAGAGAGCGCAGCGGGTTTTAGCCCTATGTTATTCTAGATGGTAGTAAAACCTTTTTATCCTCCCTTTCGATTGTTTAACTGTTTTAGCCCTATGTTATTCTAGATGGTAGTAAAACGTAACTTGCCCGTTTCCGCCTGCAAGTTACGTTTTAGCCCTATGTTATTCTAGATGGTAGTAAAACTATTAGTCTTATTAGTATTTAGTCTTTGTAGTTTTAGCCCTATGTTATTCTAGATGGTAGTAAAACAAGGTATGATGCGATTAAAAGTATACCATAGTTTTAGCCCTATGTTATTCTAGATGGTAGTAAAACGAGTTCCCCGAAAGTGTCCCGCTCGATCTAGTTTTAGCCCTATGTTATTCTAGATGGTAGTAAAACTAAAGAGTTATGTTTTTTGTTTTTACATACGTTTTAGCCCTATGTTATTCTAGATGGTAGTAAAACAACAAAGCGATTAGCTCGTCTTCGAACCAAGTTTTAGCCCTATGTTATTCTAGATGGTAGTAAAACTAACGTAAACATGTCGTTCCTTAATACCTAGTTTTAGCCCTATGTTATTCTAGATGGTAGTAAAACGCCTAAGATTGATATTCAATGTATCAACAAGTTTTAGCCCTATGTTATTCTAGATGGTAGTAAAACAAAAGTGTTCCTGTATCATCATCAAAATGAGTTTTAGCCCTATGTTATTCTAGATGGTAGTAAAACAAGCGCAGTGTGAGGAGTTCTTAGCAACTGGTTTTAGCCCTATGTTATTCTAGATGGTAGTAAAACAAATAATGAAAGAAATTTCAGTTAGTCCCGAGTTTTAGCCCTATGTTATTCTAGATGGTAGTAAAACAACAAACACGGAGAGTAAGAATGTTGTTCAGTTTTAGCCCTATGTTATTCTAGATGGTAGTAAAACTTTATTGCAGTTGAAACGTTTAAACAGATAGTTTTAGCCCTATGTTATTCTAGATGGTAGTAAAACCATAGAGGAATGGCTGCGGATATTTAGAACGTTTTAGCCCTATGTTATTCTAGATGGTAGTAAAACTAAAAATAATATCAACGCAAGTAGAACTAAGTTTTAGCCCTATGTTATTCTAGATGGTAGTAAAACAGTTTAAAAATAATAATAAACCACTTCTAAGTTTTAGCCCTATGTTATTCTAGATGGTAGTAAAACACTGTTCTAGATAACAGAGGAAATATAGTGGTTTTAGCCCTATGTTATTCTAGATGGTAGTAAAACCGACAGCTATGCCTATAGTCAACGGTATCCGTTTTAGCCCTATGTTATTCTAGATGGTAGTAAAACTCGAGACGCGTGCGTCTCGCGAGCTGAAGCGTTTTAGCCCTATGTTATTCTAGATGGTAGTAAAACAAGGTGAAGCGTGTGTCGGCGGCAAGCGCTGTTTTAGCCCTATGTTATTCTAGATGGTAGTAAAACACGTTTCAACATATCACGTACAGCCATTAAGTTTTAGCCCTATGTTATTCTAGATGGTAGTAAAACAGCTCCGCACCACTTTTACAAAGTAGGGCTGTTTTAGCCCTATGTTATTCTAGATGGTAGTAAAACTGTAAGAACATATGGAGAAGTAGAACCACAGTTTTAGCCCTATGTTATTCTAGATGGTAGTAAAACGTGCAGGAAGAAATATGGTTGAGTCCTTAGGTTTTAGCCCTATGTTATTCTAGATGGTAGTAAAACAGGAGTAAACGCAGGTGTAACGGTAACAATGTTTTAGCCCTATGTTATTCTAGATGGTAGTAAAACAGTAGGTAATAGATGCCAATGTGCAGTATAGTTTTAGCCCTATGTTATTCTAGATGGTAGTAAAACGCCGACGTTCAAATATCCTCAAATTATAAAGTTTTAGCCCTATGTTATTCTAGATGGTAGTAAAACTTGCGTTTGCGCTGTGCAAATCGATTATGTGTTTTAGCCCTATGTTATTCTAGATGGTAGTAAAACTTGGGCGCTTTACGACAATACTGCGTGGGGTAGTTTTAGCCCTATGTTATTCTAGATGGTAGTAAAACCCGACGAGGTTACCCACATAACAGCGGGTAAGTTTTAGCCCTATGTTATTCTAGATGGTAGTAAAACTTACAAGCATGAGCAACAAGTAAGAGTGTGGTTTTAGCCCTATGTTATTCTAGATGGTAGTAAAACCAAATACTCTGAGGTGGTATAATATAATAGACTCATAAAAGCTAACAGCTAAATTTATATTGTTGCGTCCGTAATACATGATAACCAAAGTGTCGATTATTGTATTTTTTTCATGTGGGTATAATAGAAATGGATATTTTTTTAATAGAAAACGCTTGCATTTTTAAAAATCATCAGCTATAATTATAGGTATCCAGACAATAGTTTGGCAAGGAGAACAGGTACTAGAAGTATCTGCATTATTATTTCAATGAATATACAAAAAAATGTATATTAAAACAGAAAGGATGTTTAGTTATTATGTTAAAAATAGTTGTAGGTGGCCAAATTGACAAACCAGCAATCGAAGCCCTCGTTAAAAAATGTGGAGGAGACAAAGTTATTGTAACAGTCCAAGGAGACTTAGATGCAGCAATGTCATTGCAAGCAGGAACAGTGGATTATTATGTTGGAGCTTGTAATACTGGAGGTGGGGGTGCCTTAGCAATGGCGCTTGCCTTGGTTGGCCATGATAAGTGCTCAACACTTTCAATGCCTGGAAACATGAAATCAGAAGCAGAAATCAGAGCAGAAATTCAATCTGGTAAGAAAGCATTCGGTTTTACGGCCCAAGATAAAGAAACAATTATTCCAATCGTAGTCGATGAACTACTTAAAAAATAAATTAGAGAAAAGCTGAGGAAAAAGTAATGGAAATAGTAGAATTAATCGTAATAGGAGCCCTAGGAGCTCTAGCAGCAGTGATTGCAAACAAAGGAATCGCCGTATTTAATGATGGACTTAGGCCAATCATCCCCGAATACTTAGACAACAAAATTGGTAAAAAAGAATTAGCAGCAACAAGTTTTGCCCTCGGGTTTGGACTTGTAATCGGATTTGGTATCCCCGTATCAATTGGGGTATCAATTATTTTAGTGCACAGTATCCTACTTGCAACAGATATAATTGGAACATGGTCACCAAAAGGCACTAAAGGTGTGATTATTGCCGCCATAATTGGAGCAGCATACGGTGTTGCAATTGTACTAGGATTACAGTATATCGTTGATTTATTTGCGTATTTACCAGTAAACTTCTTAGCATCACTTGAAAAAGTTGGTGGACCAATTATTATTGCCTTCTCGGTTTTCCCAGCACTAGCTGTGGGTTATCAACATGGATTTTTTAAAGGGGCAATTACCTTTTTAACGTCAATTTTGACAATGTTCTTAGTAAAACAATTCGGTGTAATTGCGATTGGATCAGCAACATTAAAACTAAGTGTTGAAGGCATCACACTATTAGTTGGGATGGCCTTTATGATTGGCTTCTCAGTTGGTGAAACCGGAGATGGAACAGCAAATCAGCAACTAGTTAGTATTTTTGCAGAACGAGTAAAAAGAATAAAATCAAACTGGATTATTTTAGCGGTAATGGGCGGACTAGTAAGTGCTGCAACAAGCTTGATGATCTTAGCAGGAGATCCAATTTCCCAAAAACTAATGATGGGGGGACTATACAATGAAGCAGCTTTAGCAGCAGTAGCACGTGGAATCGGCTTTATTCCCTTAGTATTTTCAACAGCAATCGTAACGGGTGTTTATGGTCCAGCAGGAACGACATTTGTCTTCGTAATTGGGATTTTATTCCGCGGAAATCCAGCACTAGCTTTTGCGGCAGGATTTGCTGTCATGGTTGTTGAAATTCTGTTATTAGACGGAGCAGCTAAAGGATTAGATAAATTCCCAGGTGTTCGTGAAATGGGTGAACATATTAGAACAGCAATGAATAAAGTGTTAGAAGTTGGTCTATTAATTGGTGGATCACTTGCATCAGAAGCAATCGCACCAGGAATCGGCTACTTCTGGGTAATTGGTATCTACTTACTAAATAGAACAGCCAAGAAGCCACTAGTAGACCTAGCAGTAGGACCAGTAGCAGCCATTGCCTTAGGAATTTTAGTCAATATTTTATACTTATTAGGCCTATGGACAATTCCTGTCGTAGCATAAAAAGAAAGAAGGAAGTTCTATGGACAAAAGTCTATTAAACATCTATCAGAAAAAAATGCTAAGAGCCCAGATGCAAACAAATAAATCGGTCATAAAAATAAATGAATCAGCTTATGACAACTTCAAAAAAGCACATATAGCGGGCCAAAAAGCATACTATATCGGAGCAAAGGATACGCAAGTAGTAAAACCGTTAATTGAAAAGTTACAACAGCATCACTACTATTTGCACACACTGGATAAAGCCTCTTATAATGGTCGGGCAATTGATATTGACTTAGTTAATCCACTCACCGCAAGAATTATGACAGGCTCATCAAGTGGCAGTGCAATAAATGTTTTTTATGGAATAAATGATGTAGGTGTAGGAACTGATGGTGGTGGATCAGTTCTTGCACCTGCTATGAGTTTAAATCTCTTTGCTTTTATAAGTCCAATGCTACCCGTTCAAAAAGTTGCAAAGACATCAACAGATGGACAGCAATTCACACCAGCAAGCGGCATTATCACCCAAGACCTAAACTTATTAAAAAAGACGGTCGAAATTATTCTAGATGATAAACTAGAAACAAATTTCGAGCCCCAAATATTAGAACAGCATCAGCTCGATGTTGATATTTTTGGCCCGCGGTCTTTTTTAATTAGTTGGTTAGAGCAGAAGCTTGAGGAATTTGATATAATTATTTCACATGAAGGTCCAATTGATGTGCAGCAGTACGGTGACACATTACAGGGGTGTTTTTCAAGTAAAGACACTCTTGCCCAAAAACAATCAGCAAAAGGACTGCTACGCGTTGTTAACATGGCAAAGGCAACGGCAATTACGGTTCCCCGAAGTCGCATGGCGGAGGGTACGTTAATTATCTGTAAAACTGACAAAAAGGCAATTGCCGCAGCCTTTAAAATTGCGCAAACGCGCGCGACACCATTTCCAAAAATTATTGTAAAATACTTCCACCAAAGCTATCTAATAGCAAATGAGGGCTTGGAATGGGAAGTAAAAGGAGGACCACAAAAATGAAATTAGTACCAGGAATTACACTAATGCACGAGCATACCCGAATTGATTTATCAGGGCTAAAACAAAATGATGATTGTAATTTAGACTGCTTTGAGCAGACAATCCAAGAATACAAAGAACTTTATGCTCAGGGTGTCCGAAATATAATTGATGTAACAAACTTAGGCATGGGTGGAGATGCTAAATACGTCGAACGTGTAGCCCAAGAAAGCAAAATGAATATTATCCAAGCAACAGGATTTTATCAACACAAGTTTCTACCCGAAATTGTCTTCACTCAACCAGTGGAAACACTAGCCCAAATCATGATTGACGCAATCGAAAAAGGGATTGAAGGGACAAACATCAAAGCCAATATCATTGGTGAAATCGGAACAAGTAAAAACGAAATGACCGCGCAAGAAGAGAAAGTCTTTTTGGCAGCAATGATTGCCTCGCGTCAAACAGGAAAACCAATTACAACGCATACAACACTGGGAACATATGGTAGAGAGCAAGTGAAATTTTTTCAAAAGCATGGGTTTCCGTTGAATATGGTGATGATTGGTCATGTTGATTTAACGGGGGATACACAATATGTCCTTGATATATTAGCAGAAGGTGTCTATGTCGAATTTGACACAGTGGGTAAAAATGACTATATGCCCGATCAAACACGTCTAGAAATGCTTCGAGCAATTCAAGACGCGGGACTAACAGACCAAGTATGTCTTTCACTGGATATCACCAGAAAATCACACCTAAAATATTTAGGTGGCCTTGGCTATACCTATCTACTCGACACATTTATCCCCTTTATCAAACAAAACGGCATCACCGAAATCTTTATTGAAAAAATGTTAATCCACAATCCCCAAAGATATTTCAATGAAAAATTTTAACGTAACACAAGGAGCGTACCAAAATGAAAACATATCCATTAGAAAGTATTACAGTTGAAGCAGCTATGCAAAAGCAGTTTGCTTTAATTGATGAAATAACAAAAGTATTCACGGGAACGGAAATTTTAACACGGGGCGATTTAGGTGTTGTTAAAGGCCTAAACCAGCCAACAGCAACAGCAAAAGTCGAACAAGTACTGGCAGCCTTTTTCAATGCGCAAAAAGCAATGCTTGTTCGTGGTGCAGGAACGAATGCGATTTGTCGTGCTCTTTTTGCTTCATGTGAAATTGGTGATACCGTATTAATTCATCAAGCACCAATTTACCCAACAACAAGCACAACCTTTAAATCGATGGGCTTAAAAACAGTAGAAGCTGATTTCAATATAAGTGGCCAAATCAGCGAAAAATTAGCCCAACATTCCGAAATAAAAGCCGTATTAATCCAATTCACACGCCAAAAACCAGATGATAGCTATGATATGGAAACGGTAATTAACGAAATTAGAGCAGTTAACGCAACAATTCCAATTGTAACAGATGATAATTATGCAGCCCTGAAAGTTCCCAAAATTGGGAGTGAGTTAGGAGCAAGTATGTCATGTTTTTCAACGTTTAAATTACTAGGACCAGTGGGAATTGGTTGTATTGTTGGGGATGCTCACTATTTGGATAAATTACGGGCTGAAAACTATTCAGGTGGCATGCAAGTCCAAGGCTTTGAGGCAATTGATGTGCTAAGAGGATTAATCTATGCACCAGTATCACTTGCTATTTCAGCAACAGTAACAGAGAAAACAGCCCAACAGCTTAATAATAAAGCTGTTGCCGGTGTTAAATCATGTTTTATTGCTAATGCCCAATCAAAAGTCTTAATTATTGAACTTGAGGAAGCAATTGCACCGCAAGTGCTAATTGAAGCCGAAAAATTAGGGGCAGCACCTCATCCAATTGGGGCCGAGTCACAGTATGAATTCGTTCCCATGTTTTACCGTGTCTCAGGAACATTTATTTTAAGTGACCCAACATTAACACAAACGATGATTCGGGTAAATCCGATGAGATCGGGAACAGAAACAATTCTAAGAATATTAGATACAGCTATTAAAATGGCAAAAGCAAAATAAGTGAATTGGGGTGGCAACGAATGAATGAGCATTTTTTTCAAAAGAAAGGGGCGGCTGTTATGCAGCTGTCACAAACGCTGATGCTGTTGAGCGAGGGTGATAAATTACCAATTATTAGCCTGCTGCAAGAACAATTACTACTATCACGTGGGATGGTGCAGAATGCGTTGAAGTTTTTAAAAGATGTTGCGGCTATTACAACGGTAAGTCGTGGTCAGTTGGGGACTTATATTACAGCAATTGACTATACGATTTTACAAAAATATGCCGTTTCAGAAAGTCTTTTTGGGACAATGCCACTACCCTATTCAAAATTATACGAGGGGCTGGCAACAGCAATTTATGATACATTAAAGCAACGAGATATTCGCTGTAATATGGCATATATTCGTGGGTCAAGTGACCGAATTTCAGCGGTGGTACGTAATATGTATCAATTCGCTGTTGTTTCTAAATATGCAGCACTGCACGCAATTAGTAACAAGCAAGCTGTAGAAATTGCCGTTGATTTAGGACCATTTTCCTACCTTTCACAGCATATTTTGCTATTAAGAGATAAAAATGCTCAAGCAATTCAAACGGGTGATCGCGTTGGCATCGATATGAGCTCAATTGATCAAAGAGAATTGACCTATCTTTTAGCTGCTAATAAGGAAGTTACCTTCATTGATATGCCTGGGCATCAGCTGATTTTTGAAATTGGTAATCAAACAATTGATGCTGGTGTTTGGAATTATGATGAAATTGTTGATAAAAATTATCAGCACCTAAATTATCAATTAATCACCGATTTACCGCTCTCAAATGATGTCTCAACAGCTGTGATTATCTGTGCTCGAAATGACAGCGTCATCAAAATGATTCTCCAGAAAAATCTGGAAGTCAACCAAGTTCTCACAATTCAAAAACAGGTCAAGCTAGGAAAAATGATTCCTAGATATTAGAAAATAAGGAGCCAAATAATATGATACACAAAAAACTATCAATTTTAAAAGATTCAAATGTAATTAATGAAGTCGCTTACGAGTATACAACAAAAGTAATTTCTGCCTTAGAAGCCGAAGGCTTTGATATTAGCAGTGATAAAACGCAAGTATTCATCACCCACCTAGCAATGGCCACAAATCGGCAATTAAAAGGTGAAGCAATGGAGCCACTAGCGGAAATAATTCAACAAGACTTAGAAGCACAACCAACTTTTAGCAAAGCACAGGCATTATGGAAAAGCCTTGTAGCATTTGCACCAATCGAATTTGTCGAAGCAGAAGAAGGATACATTTATATCCATATGTGTTCATTACTAACAAAATAAGGGGGGAAAATCATGTTTCTAACAATGACAGAAAAAAGAAATGAAGCTCTCCTAAAATATGCAACAACATTACATCAAACAGGCTTAATTTTACCAGACACGTATGTAATTGATGTTGATGGTGTAGTGAAAAATGCTGAAAAATTAAGTAAGGAAGCCCAAAAAGCGGGAATCGATTTATTTTATATGACCAAACAAATTGGTCGAAACCCATACCTTGCGCAGAAAATTAGTGCAGCGGGGATTAAGCAAGCCGTTGTAGTTGATTACAAAGAAGCACTTGTTTTAATGGAGCAGGGATTACCAATTGCCAATATTGGTCACCTTGTCCAAATACCTTCACAACTATTAGCTAAAATAATTGCTTATGGTGTTAGCTATATCACAGCATATTCAGTTGAAATGTTAGTCGAAATAAATGAAGTTGCCCAAAAATTAGGCGTAATACAAAAAGTTTTATTACGGGTTATTAATGAGGGAGACCGCATTTATGAAGGTCAGTATGGTGGTTTCAAATTTGAGAAACTAGAAGCAGAGTTGCCAAAAATAATACTACTTACAGCAGTTGAGGTAAGTGGTGTCACATCATTTCCTTGTTTTCTCTATGATGAGCAAACACAAGATTTCAGGGCAACCAAAAACACAGAAACATTACATTTAGCAAAAGAACTCTTAAATAAAAATGGGTTTACGATTACGGAAATCAACATGCCCTCAGCAACATGTGTCCGTTCAATCCCTTTTATTCGTGAAATTGGAGGCACTCAAGGTGAACCAGGTCATGCCTTAACAGGGACAACACCAATGCATGCCAAAGAAGAACTAGCAGAAAGACCAGCTCTAATCTATGTAAGTGAAGTATCACATACATTTGAAGGGAAAACATACTGTTATGGTGGTGGATACTACCGCCGGGGAAACTTAACAAATGCGAAAATCATCAATAAAACGGGTGAAATTAGTTACACAACAGTTAATCCCCTAGACAATGAAAGCATCGATTACTACTTAGAACTAGAAAATTTATTTGCCAAGGGAAGCACGGTTTTAATGGCTTTTAGAACGCAAATATTTGTTACAAGAAGTAATGTTGCACTAGTAGAAGGCTTAAGCACAAATAGTCCACGCCTTGTTGGCACATACGATAGCGTAGGCAAAAAAATAGAAATAGGGGCAATGTAACATGGCAAGATTTATTGTAGTAGTATTAGATAGTTTGGGCGTTGGTGCAATGGATGATGCCAAACTTGTCAGACCACAAGATGTGGACGCAAACACGGCATTACACATTTTAGCAAGCAACCCCAATTATTACTGGCCAACACTAGAAAAACTAGGTTTAATGAACACAATGGAGCAAACAGTGCCACAAATGAAGGCAAATCCATTAGCAAATTATGGAGTAGCAAACTTAAAACATTTTGGTGCAGATAGTTTTGCAGGTCACCAAGAAATAATGGGAACGACCCCAAAACCGCCAGTTTTGATGCCACTTGCCATTATTTTAGCCGAAATCAGTGCTAAATTAGAAGAGCATAATCACCAAGTCGAACAAATTTACAAGGGGGGGCAAATGGCGATTTTAGTTGATAATGCCATCATTATTGGTGACAATATGGAAACTGATTTAGGTCAAGTTATAAATGTAAGTGGCCTTTTAGACGTTGTTAGCTTCGAGCAAATCAAAGCAGTTGGTCGCATTGTAAGGTCGATTGTAACAGTTGCGCGGGTTATTGCTTTAGGTGGCCGAAATGTTGCCAAGCAGAACCTACTTGATGCGCTCTACACCAAAGATAATTTTATTGGACTTGATACACCAGCAAGTGGTTTATATAATGAAGATTACCATGTTGTCCATATGGGCTATGGTGTCGACAAAACAAAACAAGTTGCCCACCAGCTGCATAAACACGGAATCGAAACAATTTTCATTGGAAAAGTTGGTGATATCGTTGATAATCCAGCAAACAAAAACTATCTGGGCGTAGACACAGAATACTTATTTGACCAATGCATTAGTGCCATAAAACAACAGGAAACCGGCTTTTTCTGCCTCAATATTCAAGAAACAGATTTGGCAGGACATGCAATGGATACAGAAAAATATGCCCAAAAGCTAGCATTATCAGATCAAAAATTAGCAGAACTAATCACAACACTAGCAGAAGATGACATCTTAATAGTCATGGCAGATCATGGCAACGACCCAACAATTGGTCACAGCCAGCATACACGTGAAAAAGTCCCCCTGCTCATCTACAAAAAGGGACTAACAAACCGGAACATCGGTATCCGTGACACAATGGCCGATGTGGGAGCAACAGTTGCCGAATTTTTTGGTACGAAGATAAGCAATGGAACATCATTTTTGAGTGAACTAGAGTAAACAATGTTTACTCTTTTTTTTAATAAGAAAAAAAGTGGGGAACTATTATTTACAAGGACGGATGTATGTTAATTCAACTAGCCCGGTTGCCATTTTTGTGTCTATTAATGTGAAATTAGCAGGTGCCATCGTCGGGTTAGTTGGGAATAGGCGGATGCCATCACCTAAGATGACGGGCATAATTGTGATGATGAGTTCGTCAATTAAATTAGCAGCAAGGAGGGTAGAAATTAGTTGTCCACCACCAACAACCCAGGTTTTACCAGGTAAGTTTAATGATGTAAAGGCATCAAGAGCTAAGGTTGTAAGCATGTTATTTTGCTTGTAGGTCTGCTTTGTAATAACATAGGTCTGTTTTTGGGCATAAGGGTAGGGAATATCAAAGCCCAAAATAGCATCGTAGGTTTTTGAACCAAGAACAATTTGGTCAACCGTTTTGTAATAATTGTCATAACTTGTAGCAAAATAACTTTGTGGTTTGCTAATAATTAGCTCGTTAAATTGATCTAGGAAACTAACAGAATGATCAGCTGAAGCAATAAAGCCATCTAAACTCATTGCAATATAAACACTTAACATTAAAATCACTCCTTTATGCTTTAATTATAGCACAAAAGGTGACAAATAATAGGCGGAATCAGGTAATAAAAATAAAAAAATTGTAACTAGTCAGCCAATGTTCGTAAGTTAAGGAATTTCTTCCCTAATATAGGGGGCCGAATTCCCCTAAATTGTAAAGTGAAACTGGACAAAAAAAGTAACTTTTGTTATAATGAAATTGTGTTAGACATGAAAAAATAGGAGGTGTGTTATAAAATGGAAAAATATTTTAAAATAGGCTTTTTTGTAAGTTTTTTGTTCAATTTTTTGTTGGTTATTTACCAAATGGTCATTAAGCAAGTTCCATATGAATTACTAATTTTACTATCTCTAAATTCTCTTATTTCTATTGGAGCTGTAATAATAAAAAAGAAATGAATGATAGGGGTATTCAAATGAAAAAGGAAAATGATGTTTTGAAAAAATTGTAATGCTGGGAGAAAAATATTATCTGCTTTTTGTGGGTATATTGCTTAGCATAAATACGCTTTTTTGCTTTATAGCCATTCCTGAAAAAGTATCGAATATGCGGAGTGAAGGTATAGAAATACCTGAGAGTAATACTGTGATTTTGGTAGTTTTATCAATATTGATAGCAATGTTTGTAAGTTAAGGATTATCACAAG
Organism: Culicoidibacterales bacterium; assembly: GCA_051652245.1. GTDB lineage: Bacteria > Bacillota_I > Bacilli_A > Culicoidibacterales > Culicoidibacteraceae > BHER01. Next base: position 25,311 of record JBOFTV010000006.1, read on the forward strand.
TAATAATGTGATAGTTCATTTTTATTTTGGCTTACAAAAACTGATAAACCCACAATAAAAATAGTAATATCCCACAAAAAAAGGACTAGAATCCACCGTCAAAATTC
>JBOFTV010000007.1:0-31132 GCA_051652245.1 Culicoidibacterales bacterium
TCCTCATCATTCCAATATTTTTTGAGCGATTTGATGAGAAACAGGAATTTTTTTGTTTGATTTTGCATAAGGATACCAACTTTCAAATATGATATGGATTTTCCGTCCATTCACCTTTAATTATTGGCGGTTTTTGTTCGTGTCAAGCTTTTTCGCGCAAAAAGAAAAGGAATTCGGCCCCTTATATTAGGGAGGAAATTCCTTAACTTACGAACATTGACTAGTCAGCAGAAATAGAACCAAGACATCAAGTTCTTGGCTCCAATACGATGTTTTGTGAGAATGATTTTTTGAACACCTCATAATAATTTTGCTTGTTTTTCTTCGCAGTTTGCATCAGGCTACAAATAATAAAAAAGTTCTCCGTCCGGATTCACTTCTAAAACAACCCGAAACTTTCATCTTTGTCTTCGTCATTCGTATAGCACGCTCTGCCATATTGTTATCAAATGCTACTTCAAAATCAGTCACAAATCGCATATGTTCTGCCTGATATTTAAGCAGACGATCCACTAAAAGTTTCTCCGGATGGAATGGATTGTCTGCTTTTCAATGTTTTTTTGACATGTTATTCATTTTTTATACAACAAAAGGCGTGAACCTCTCTGAGGCACGCCTTTTGTCACCTGTTCGCTTTCATTTCTTTTTCTTTTGATTTGTCGTACTATAAGGGTTCATTTTCTCTGCTTGTTTTGTCAAACTTGCAACTGTTTCAAAAGTAAGATGTGCAACAATGCCTACATAGTAACATAGAAATGGTGCCAATACAAATAATAGGTAAACATCTGGTAATAAGTATGCTGCTAAAAACAGAATACTTATGAATATTACAAAACCCACGGGTATAATAATTATTCTTTTCATATACTTTTTATGCTTATACTTTTTAACCAGCTTTTGGCTTGACATATTTGTTATCCAAAAGACAACCACAAAGTAACCTATTAGTAAGTATGTAATATATTGTTGCATCTTAATCGCTCTTTTCTTTCCTTATTTTGATTCTACGGCTTGCTCTTCAGCAAATAATTTTTTGTCGTATGCTTTGAAAAATGGGAAGTATACAATTGTTGAAATTATAATACAAACCAAGCATAATACTATTGCGCGCCAATCCCACATTGTTCCCATCCACGCTCCAAGAGGTGCTGGAAGCGTCCATGGAGGCCTTGTAACCATCGCATTAACTAATCCCATGTAGTGAGCTGCTCCTGCGGCAAGTGACATTAACAATGGTGCAAGCATAAATGGAATAATCAATATTGGATTCATTACAATTGGTAAACCAAATATTACTGGTTCGTTAATATTAAATAGTGCTGGTACAATTGTTACACGGCCCATTTGTTTTAAAAATTGTGACCTTGCAAAAAGGAGTAGGAAACATAAACCAAGTGTTGCACCCGATCCACCAATCCAAATATACCATTGTAAGAATTGCTCGGGAAACATGTTGTATTCACTACCTGCTAAAACAGCATTTCCTGTTGTTTGGAAAACATCTCCATTGTGTGCAATTGCTTGTTCCCAAAATGGTCGAACAATTGTTCCAACAAGGGAAACACCATGTAATCCAAAGCTCCATAGGAATGTAACAAGGAATACAATAAGAATGATTCCAAGTAAATTATCCCCCACTAAAAACCTTGATATAGGGCTTAGAATGATTGTAATAAGTTGATTTAAATCAAAACCAATTACAAAACGTAATGTCCAAACAAACAAAATAACAAAACCTGTAGAAAATAATGCCGCAAATGAGTTAGAAATTGCAGCGGGTACAGAATCCGGCATTTTTACTGTGATGTTCCACTTCTTAAATAATCTTGTTACCTCTACAGCAAAAAGAGAATAAAGAATTGCCCCAAACAAGCTTGCCGAACCAAGGGATGCAACAGATAAATATTGCCCCCCAGCAAGTTTACCAATACCAGCAGCATCAATAGCTTTTATCATATCGCCGGTAATAGTAACTGGTACAATTGAAAACAAGAAGGCAATAACGGCAACCATACCTGAAGTTGTTGCATCCATCTCATATTCATTTCCTAAGGCAACACCAATACCAAATGCTGAATACAACGCCATTAATCCAACCGTTAAACGGAAAGCCATTAATAAATGTGTTTCTAACATCGGATTAATTGCTGCTAAAACATCTTTTTTCCAGTTAATCCCTAATGGATCAAGTGGAATATTTAGTAAAATTAAGAAAAAAGACCCAACAATAACAACTGGTATAGTTGCTACGATCCCGTTTCTAATAGCACGTAAATGCTTTTGCTCAGCAATTTTAGACATTGTTGGCAATAACTTCTGTTCTAATAAGTTTAACATAAAAAAATTCCTCCTATAAATTCATCTGCTGCTTTAACATAAAACTAAACTTCATGTGTAAAGGCTTACACATGAAGTTTATCATGAATATCAGGTAATTTCAATAGGAAAAATGGATTTGCAATTTATTTTCACTAGACATAAAGCTGTTCACTTTTTTCTCTGAATTTAACTTGCTAATAGATTACATTAAATTAACATATTTTTTATTTTTTGAGGTATTTTTTCAAAAAGAAGGAATATTTTATGAAAAAATACCAGATAAAACCGCTTCCAAGAAAACATTACCAAGTAAAACCGCTTTCTTTGCAAAAAAATTTCAATAAATGAAATTAAATTAAAACGGGAAAAGCTAGAGGAAATGCCTTTTTTTGGGTAAAGCAGACCAAAAACACAGCAAAATATGATTCTTTTAGGTAATTAGTGTTTCCTACTAATAAAAATAGCAGCTGAAAAATCAGGATAAGACTCACATTATAAAATTTCATTGCATTTACATAAAAAAAACATATTTTACGCAATGATTTGTATCACTATTATTACACTAATAGCAATATTAAAAAAAAGTCGAGCCATTCTCTCGTGTAATACGGGAGCTGAATCGACTTTTTTTAGCAAGTTACGTTGCTGGATCAGATTTTTTATTTGCTAAAAGGAATTATTATTTTGCAATTGCTGCGTCATAGTTTGCTTCAACAGCATCCCAATTAACAACTGTCCAAAATGCGCTAACATAATCAGGGCGTAAATTTTGATAGTTCAAATAGTATGCATGTTCCCAAACATCTAACCCAAGGATGGCAATTTTGCCTTCCATGATTGGCGCATCTTGGTTTGGTGTGCTGATTACTTCTAATGTATCTCCAGAAAGGACTAGCCAGGCCCAACCAGAACCAAAGCGTGTCTTGGCAGCTGTTTCAAAGGCTGTTTTAAAAGCTTCAACACTACCAAAAGCTGTAATAAGAGCTGTTTCCAACTTGCTTGATAATGTTGATGTTCCCACTGGAGCAAGTGTTTTCCAAAATAATGAATGGTTGAAATGTCCTCCACCATTGTTACGGACTGCACCTTTAATAGCTGCAGGTAAATCATTTAGACCAACTAGTAACTCTTCGATCGTTTTATTTTGTAAGTCTGGATGATTTTCTAATGCTAAGTTAAGGTTAGTAACATAGGCATTATGATGTTTTCCGTGGTGAATCTCCATCGTTTTCGCATCAATAACCGGTTCTAACGCCTCAAATGAATAGCCTAATTCTGGTAATTTAAACATAATATATTCCTCCTATTATTTTTTTGATAATTCCATTGTATCCTAATTTACACAATAATACAAACAAAGCGACTTTAAATGCTTCGTTATTTTGTTTTAATAACAATTGAGCGAATACGTGACATGCTTTCAATGCTGTATCGGATTCCCTGAACACCAATCCCCGACTGTTTAACACCTAAAAAGGGGAAATTATCTGGACCTCTTTGTGTTTTGGCATTAATTTGAATTGTTCCAACATCTAACCTATGAGCAATCTCCATTGCTTTTTCTTGATTTTTCGTAAAAATTGAAGCTTGTAGTCCATAGATAGATTCATTGTTTAAGGCAATCATTTCTTCTACTGTATTGACACGAATAATTGGCAAAATTGGGGCAAATGGTTCAACCCAGGCAATATCCATATCTCTTGTTACATTATCTAAAAGTGCTGGCCACATTAAATTATTTTCATGTTTGAATTCTAATAGCGGTAATGCACCTTTGGTGATTGCATCGTCGTATAATGCTTTCGCTTTTTCAATTGACCGCATGTTTATAAGTGGTGTAATCACAGCATTTTCAAATGGTAACCCAACTTCTAATTGCTCGACTTTTGCTTGTAATTGCGCAACAAAGGCATCGGCAATTTCATGTGTAACAAAAACACGTTTAATTGCTGTACATCGCTGTCCTGAATAACTAAACGCTCCATTGACAATTTCATTAACAGCTAAATCAATATCAGCATCTGGTAAAACTAAGGCGGCATCTTTTCCACCTAATTCAAGTAATAGCGGCTTTAATCCAGACAGATTACCAATTTTGGCACCAACTTCTGTGCTTCCAGTAAAATTGATGAAATCAATGCTTGGGTGCTGTAGTAAGTAATCACCAATTTCACTCCCTTTTCCCGTAACACTTGTAATGACACCTGCAGGTATGCCCGAATCAACAAGTACCTTAATAAATTCTAATGAACTTAAGGCCCCCTGACTTGGTGGTTTAACAATTACACTATTACCCGCAATTAAAGCGGGAATAATTTTTGATGCGGATAGATTAATGGGATAATTAAATGGTGTAATCGCTAAAACAGTTCCAATTTCTACGCGTGAGACAAGAGCAATTTTATTAGCACCATTCTCGTAAGCTTCCCCATTAATAACTTCGCCCTGCATTCGTAACCCTTCTTCAGCCGTATAGCGAATTAAATCAATTGTTCGCAGAATTTCCTGCTTTGATGCCTCGAAACTTTTAGCAATTTCTTGCATCAATAATAGTGAAATCTCTTCTAGTCTTTGTTCAAGAATAATTGCTGCATTATTAAGCATTTCAACTTTCTTTTTAATTGGAACTTGGCGCCATGTCAAGCCACCTAATTTTGCCTTTTGAATGGCAATATCAATTTCAGCTTGTGTCATCGCAGGGACGCTCCCCAAGTAACTATTATCTATTGGTGAATAAACATCAATAGAATTTTCCGAGTCTTTCCAGACTCCATTGACAATGTTCTTGTATTTATTTGTTTTCATCTTTCTATCTCCTTTACTACTACAATGACAATTGCATTGCTTAATTTAATATTATATATCATCTTACGCATTTATGCGACTAAGATGCATTATTCTATGAAAAAAAAGTATAATATGTATATACTTTTTTTAAAAAAATTACAAAATATCTTCGACGCTGTCTCTAATAACAGCTTTTAGTTCCGTTATCGACTTAGTCAGTTTCTCGTGATCTTTAGGTGTTAAATCTAGTTCTATTAGCTCTTTTACACCCGTCCTACCAAGAACTGCTGGTACACCAATGTAGATATCATTGTGGCCATAGTGATTTTCTAGTGCTACTGACAACGTGAAAATTGCAGCCTCATCTGAAAAAATCGCTTTAACAATTCTTGCAAGTCCCATACCTATTCCATAATAGGTTGCCTTTTTCGCCTCAATAATTTTATAAGCGGCATCCCTTACCTGAACATAGATGTCTTCCAGTGCAGCTTCAGAATACGTGCCTTTATCCTCTAAATATTTAATTAATGGCTTTGCGCCAACATATGCATTAGACCATGGAATAAATGACGAATCACCATGTTCAGCCATTACATAAGCAGTAATGCTGTTACTTGAAATACCTGTATAGTTTCCAAGAAGGTATTGTAATCTTGATGTATCTAATACTGTACCTGAACCAATTACTTGTGCTGTTGGCAATCCTGATACTTTTTGAACAACATATGTCATAATATCAACAGGATTTGAGGCCACAACAATAATTCCAGAAAATTTGTTTTTCATAATTTCCTGTGTAATGCTTTTAATTATTTTAGCATTTTTAGCTGTTAGATCGAGTCGTGTCTCTCCTGGTAATTGTGGAGCCCCTGCTGTAATAACAACAATATCAACATACTCACAATCAGCATATGATCCGGCATAAATTTTTGTTGTTGTTGGCGCAAAGGCAATCCCATGATTTAAATCCATTGCTTCTCCAACTGTCTTTTCGCGGCTTAAGTCAATTAAAACCAGCTCATCGGTAATTCCTTGATTAATGAGTGAATAAGCAAAACTCATTCCTACAAAACCAGTACCTACTAACGCCACACGGCGGGCATCTCTTGCAGTTGCCATAATATCATCCCCAACTTTCTTATTTATTGATATCTCAATTGTATCGTATATCAGTTACATTTTTCAAGTATAATAGTAAGCTTTCCCGTAAATTGGTACCATACCATTTATTCTGAAAAAAAAAGAAGGATATACTCCTTATTTCTTTTCACGATGTAATGTCACTTTTTTCAAACGTGGACAATATTTCTTTAATTCGATTCTTTCTGGATTTTCTCTTTTGTTCTTTTTAGAAATGTAGTTTTCGTCACCACATTCAGTACATTTTAAGATAATATTTACTCGCATCGGATTGCCTCCTTTTATTAAATTTTTAATGATTATTGCTTAAATAATCGTTATTTTAATTTGCTTTCGTGGAATTTCTTCATAATTCCTTGGCTTGATAATAAATCTCTAACTGTATCTGTTGGTTGAGCTCCATTTGCTAACCATTTCAAAGCTAATTCTTCATTAAATTTAATTTCTTGTGTTTTTGCAACTGGATTATACGTTCCAATCGTTTCAATTGAGCGGCCATCACGTGGTGCACGAGAATCTGCTGCTACAATACGATAAAATGGTGCTCTTTTTGAACCCATTCTTTTCATGCGCAATTTTACTGCCATAATTTCATTCCTCCGTTATTTTTACTATAGTTATTAGTATACATGTTTTCAATTCATCTGTCAACCTTTTTTGTTTAACACTTGCTTAAAAAGGGAATCTACCTTTTTTGCCACCACGTCCACCTGGCTGGGAGCGTCTAGCTTGACGACTTCCACCACCCATGCCATTTAACATACTTCCAAGATCGCCCATGCCATCAAGTGGATTTTTACCGCCTTGCATCATTTGGCCCATTTTTTTCATCATTGTTTTTGATTGTTCAAACTGTTTTAACAGTTGGTTAATTGCTTGAACTGTTTGTCCCGATCCAGCAGCAATTCGTTTTTTGCGACTGGCATTGAGGAGTGAGGGCTTTTTGCGCTCTTTTGGTGTCATTGATTTAATAAGTGCTTCTGTGTGGCTAAGCTTTTTGTCATTTACTTGTGAACTTGCCTGTTTCATGGCATCTTTATTCATTCCCGGAATCATCCCTAATAGACTATCAATTGGCCCCATTTTCTTCATTTGTTGCATCTGTGACAAGAAGTCCTCTAAATTGTAGTCTGATGCAAACATTCTTTCTGCGGCATGCATTGCATCCTCTTCTGATATTTCTTCTTGTGCTTTTTCAATGAGTGAAACAACATCCCCCATCCCCAAAATCCGATCCGCCATTCTATCAGGGTAAAAAATTTCCAAACCATCAATTTTTTCACTGATTCCGACAAATTTAATCGGTACACTTGTTAAACTACGGATTGAAAGAGCACTACCACCACGGGCATCGCCATCAAGTTTAGTTAGTGTTGCACCGGTTACACCTAAGGTATCATGGAATTCAATTGCAACATTTACAGCGTCTTGACCAGTCATTGCATCAATTACGAGCATTATTTCGTTTGGCTGTGCTACTTGTTTGATATTAACTAGTTCCGCCATTAATTTTTCATCAATATGCAAGCGACCAGCAGTATCTATTAATAGATGTGTTGCACCATATTGCTTGGCTGCTACAATTCCTTGTCTTACAATTTCCACAGGGTTAACATCGGTTCCTAAATCAAATACAGGAACATCCAGCGAATTTGCTAATGTCTTTAGCTGATCAATTGCTGCAGGGCGATAAACATCCGCTGCGATGAAAAAAGGTTTTGCTGCGGACTTTTTTTTCAATGTGTGGGCTAGTTTTGCGCTTAGGGTTGTTTTACCACTTCCTTGGAGTCCAACCATCATAATTGTTGTCATTCCTAATAAGTTTGTATTTAGTGGGACATCGCTTTCACCCATTAAGTTTTGGAGTTCGTCACGAACAATTTTGATTACTTGTTGTGAGGCACTTAAGGATTCCCAAATTGCCATTCCTTCTGCTTTTTCAGTGATTGTTTTCATGAAAGCTTTGACAACAAGATAGTTGACATCGGCTTCTAATAATGCAAAACGTACTTCTTTAAGGGCTGTTTTGATGTCCGCTTCCGTTAGTTTTCCTTTTTTTCCTAGTTGAGAAAATGTTTTTTGGAGTCTGTCTGATAATTGATCAAATGCCATTAGATATCTCTCCCGTCTTTCATATTTTTAAAGGCCTCTGTTGCTGCTGCTATTGCTGCTATATCATTGCTAATAAGCGCATTTTCAACCGCTACTAGGTATGTTTCATAGATGTAATGTAGTCGTAATTTTTGTTCTAACATTTCTAGCTTTTGACAGGCTTTTTGAATTTGTGTGTGAATTGCCACACGACTTACTTCGTAATTTTCAGCGATTTCACTTAATGAATAGTCTTCTTGAAAATATTGCTCCATATAATCATATTGCTTTTGTGTCAGCAGCTTGCCATAGTGTGTCAGCAACTCACTATAGTAAATTTTTGTTTCAATTTTTGTCTTTTCCATCTATACTACTCCTTTTCAAATAAATCGGCAAATAGTCCATATAAATAGTTTTCTAAAATGAAGGGTGATAAATCATTTACACCTTCACCTAACCCAATAAATTTAACTGGTATTTTTAATTCTTTGGCGATGGCTAACACAATTCCCCCTTTGGCACTACCGTCTAATTTACTTAGGACCACACCCGTTAATGGTGCGCAGAGACCAAAAGCCTTGGCCTGCGACATTCCGTTTTGTCCAGTGGTGGCATCGATAACAAGAAATGTTTCGTGTGGAGCTGTAGGCAGTTCTTTTTGAATAACGCGATATAATTTTTCGAGTTCATTCATAAGGTTAACCTTATTTTGTAAGCGACCCGCTGTATCACACAGTAGGACATCGTAATGTTCTGCTTTTGCTTTTTTTACGGCATCGAAAATTACGCCAGAGGGGTCACTATTTTCTTTTCCTTTGATAATGTCAACGCCCACTTTCTGCGCCCATTTGTCAAGTTGGTCAATTGCACCGGCTCTAAATGTATCACCAGCAGCAAGGAGCACTTTTTTATTTTGGGCTTTAAGTTTCGTGGCAAGTTTTCCAATAGAAGTTGTTTTCCCTGCACCATTTACACCAACAAATAAAATTACTGTGGGTTCGCCAGCAGGAGCATATTGAATTTCAAAGGATTTACCCGCGATGTTATCAAGGTAGATTTGATGTAATTGCTCAACAATGATTTCATTGCAGGCTTGCGGATCAGTGATGTTTTCCCGTTTTACCCGCTTTTGTAAATTTGCTGATAATTCCATAACTGTATCTAGTCCAACATCGGCCATGATTAAGGCATCTTCTAGTTCTTCAAAATAGGCTTCATCAATTGTGTTGAATGCTGACATAATATTAGCAAATGCTGACATAATTTGCGTTCGACTTTTGGTCATGTTTTGGTGATAGTAATTGATGCTATCGGGTGTGTCTTCTCCCGTTTGATTTTGCTGGGATTCGCCTTTTTGGTCCGTCGAATTATTAGAAAATAGCTGTTTAAATTTATTGAAAAAACTCATTATTTCATCATCCTTTATTCTATTAGTTTGTTAGCTTCTTGTAAGCGGACCGATAATATTTTTGAAATTCCGGGCTCTTCCATTGTAACACCGTATAAAACATCCGCACATTCCATCGTTCCTTTACGATGGGTAACAACAATAAATTGTGTATCCTTACTAAAAACTTTTAAGTAGTGGGCAAAACGATCAACATTAGCATCATCTAGGGCTGCTTCTACCTCATCTAAAATACAAAAAGGAACGGGCTTGGTCTTTAATATTGCAAAAAGTAAAGCAATCGCCGTCAATGCACGTTCGCCACCAGATAATAAAGATAGATTTTGATTTTTCTTACCTGGGGGTTGGGTGTAAATATCAATTCCACTTGTTAGAAACTCGCCTTTTTGTTCTAATCTTAACTCTGCTGTTCCACCACCAAACAGCTTTTTAAAGGTTTGGGAAAAGTTTTCTTGGATTGTTTTAAAAGTTTGGGCAAAGCGTTCTTGCATTTCATGGTCCATTTCTTTAATGATCATCAGTAAATTATCTTCTGCTTCGTCTAAGTCGGCTTTTTGATCCGTTAAGTATTCAAAACGCTCAGAAACCCGGACGTACTCATCAATCGCACCTAAATTTACGGTACCAATTTTATCAATTGCTGTTTTGAGTTCAAAAACCCGCTTTTCAACCGTTTCATATGGTTGCGCTATGTCTAAATCTTTTACACTTTCATACGATCGCTGGTATGTTTCCTGTAGGCGACTTACTTTATTACCAGCTTTAATTTCGGCGGTATTTTGTTCAATTTGGAGCTTTTGGTAAGCTTTTTGGAGTGATTTATCTTCTAAATCGGCTGCACGATTTCGTTTTAGCGAGTCATTACGTTGTGTATCAGTTTTTATGCGGGTTGTTCGAAGCCCATTAATCTGGGCAATGATTTCGGATCTTTTTTGATCAAACTTGGTATACGAGGTTCCAAGTTGGCTTGCAGCTTTATCAATTTGTTCTAGCTCTGCTTCATTTTTCTGTTTACGTTCATTTAACTGAATTATTTGCTCATGTATATCTTGCTTTTGTGCCAGCATTTGTGTTAGTTGGTGCTCAAAAACATGCTGTTTTTGGACAATAGATTGAAGGTTTTCGACCGCTGCTTCAAATTGCATTTTCACATCTTCAGTAGCAAACATATTCTGTGTAATAGCTTCTTCAATTTGTGCTAGCTCTTGTTCTAGTTCGTGTTTTATGTTAGCAAGTGTTTCAATTTCTTTTTTTTGCGAGAGGAGACCAGTCTTTTCATTTTTTGTTTCTCCACCTGTTAAACTCCCCCCACGATGAACAACTTCTCCAGCAAGTGTGACAATTCTAAAACGAAAATTCGTCTTTTTAGCAATCATATTTGCTTGTTCTAATGTTTGAGCAATAATTGTCTGCCCTAACTGTTGAAGAAAAACATCTTCATAGCGCTTGTTGTAGGTTAGTAGTTCACTTGCTAGTCCAATAAATCCTGCTTCCGCCTTTAATTTATTATATTGTTCTGCTGTTAGTGTCTGCCCTTTGATAATATCCAGGGGTAAAAATGTTGCTTTTCCTAATTTTTGTTTTTTAAGGTAAGAAATTGCTTTTTCGGCATCTTTTTGTGTGTTTGTTATAATGAATTGTAGCGCATTCGCTAATGCTGTTTCAATGGCTTTTGTATATTTCTGCTCGACTTCAATTAAGTCAACAATTGTTCCATTTATTCCTTCAAGCTCACTTCGTTTGCTTCCTTTAATTATTTCACGGACACCTTGAAAAAGATTAGTTAGTGAATCATTGATTTCTTGTAGTGTTTGATGACGTGAGTTTGTTCGCTGAAATGCTGATAATTTATCCATTTTCTGTTGTTTTAGCGTCTCTAACTTTGTAAGTTTTGCTGACATCTTTTGATAGGCTTCGGCTTTTTGCGCCTCGGCTTGATTAATTTTAAGCTTAAAGTCAACTTTTGTACTATTTTGCTCGAGTTTTTCGACTTGTTCTAATTTTTTTGTCAGAATTAAGACATCACTATCTAATTGCTCAATTGTTTCTCCGAGGTGTTCTGTTTTCTGTGCATGCATTTGTTGTGCACCTTTTGCATGTTCGGCATCTTTTGTTACAAGTAATAGCTGTTCTTGGGCTGTTGCTACAGCATCATCAAGACTTGTAATGTCTTCTTCTAGTTGTTGCTGTAATTTAATTTCTTTTTCGCTTATGATAACCTGCTCCGCAAGCTTCATGCTCATTTTATTTAATTGTGTTTGTAAGGAATCATATTCCTTTGACAGCAGTTTTATTTCATATGCTAACAAACTAATTTCTAATGATTCTAGTTCCTCTTTTTGTTCAAGATAACTTTTGGCTGCTTGTGCTTGCTTACCCAAGGGTCCAACTTGCAATTCTAGTTCAGCAATAACATCTGATACTCGTTGTAAGTTTTCATGTGTCTTTTCCAGGCGTCTGAGTGATTGCTCTTTTCTTGTTTTATATTTTAATACTCCCGCAGCTTCTTCAAAAATTGCCCGTCGGTCAACTGGTTTGCTATTTAAAATTTCATCAATTCGACCTTGACCAATAATACTAAATGACTCTTTACCTATTCCTGAATCCATAAATAAATTTGTCACATCTTGTAACCTTACTTTTTGACCATTTATTAAATAAATACTTTCGCCATTTCGATAAAGCCTTCTTGTTACACTTACTTCCGTAAAATCAAGCGGTAATTTATGGTCTTCATTATCCATTACAAGTGTCACTTCTGCAAATCCCAATTGCTTTTTCGAAGCACTTCCTTTAAAAATAACATCCTGCATATTACCGCCGCGCAGCGTTTTAGCTGATTGCTCGCCTAAAACCCAGCGTGTAGCATCAACAACATTACTTTTCCCACTACCATTTGGACCAACAATTGCGCTCATCCCTGTGTCAAATTCGATCGAAACACGATTGGCAAACGACTTAAATCCATAAGACTCTATTCTTTTTAAAAACATGTTGTACCCTCATTTATTTTTTTATATATACTATTCCATTATACCAAAAAAAGCTCACATTTCATAGTGTAGCTTTTTTAACTATTATATTATTTATTCCATTCATAAAGCGCAATCCCTGTGGCAATTGCCACATTTAGCGATTCCACATTATTTTTCATGGGGATTGTGACTTTATCGATTTTAAGGTTACCCCAGTTAGCATGAGAAATTCCATTGCCTTCATTCCCGATAATAATGGCTTGTTTATCATTTTTATTCATGTTAGAAATAGCAATTCCTTCCATATCTAGTGAAAGAACTTCATACTTATTTTGCTCAAGATACTGCGAAATTTCTTCATAAGCTAATCGCGCAATCTGCATAAAAAAGGTAATTCCCTGTGTTGAGCGAATTAATTTATCATTATAAAAATCAACAGTTTGCGGTGTTGCTAAGACCGTTGTAATCCCAAATGCCGAAGCCGTTCGTAAAATTGTTCCAACATTTCCAGGATCCTGTAAACCATCTAAAATCAACACTTGTTTGGGTGTGGCTAGCGTTACTTCATTAATTTTAGCGATTCCAAAAATTCCTTGTGGTGTTTGCGTTTGGGTAATCTTATAAGCAATATCATCTGCAATATAATCACATGGCATGTCTGCTGTAATTTCCAGAATTTTTTTGCTGCCACAGTAAATGATATTCTCAACGATTTCATATTTTTCTGTTATTAATATATGATCTAATATGTTAGCTTTATTCGCCTCTTGAATAAGATGTTCTCCTTCAATAAAAAACTCTTGCATTTGTTTCCGGTACTTTGGTTGTTGTATTTTCTTGATATCTAAAACGATACTATTTGAAAGTGATGTTATCATACTAGTTCCTCCAATTCTTCATTTGTTTCTAAATTATTTGCACCATAAGCAAGCTCTTTATTTGGTAGTATCCCATGTAAAATTATTCCCGTTAGTGCTGCAAGAACAATTCCACTAATTGAAATTGTTGCTCCCAAGAAAGTAATATTTATTCCGCCCGCACTACCAATTCCAATAATCAGCATGACACCTATCATAATCACATTTCGCTCAGCTTTTAAATCGATATTATTTTCGACAAGAACTCTAACACCATTTAAGGCTATCATACCAAATAAAATAATCGAAACACCACCAATAACGCCAGTTGGAATTGCTTGAATCAACGCTGCAACTTTACCAATAAATGCCAAACAGATAGCACCGACAGCTGCTCCACCAATAACATAGACTGAGGCAATTTTTGTCAAGCTAATAACCCCAGTATTTTCAGCATAAGTTGTGTTTACGGGACCACCCACAAAACCCGCAAACATTGTTGCCAAACCATCACCAAGTAATGTTTTTTGGAGGCCTGGATTTTTTAATAGATTACGTCTAATAATTGTTCCCAAAACAATGTGGTCACCAATATGTTCAGACAGGGTTACAATTGTTACAGGGAAAACAATTAACAGAATTTCCCAATTAAAACGTAATCCATTACTGAAAAAAAAGCGAAATGCTGGCAATGAAAAAATTGGCGCTGTATGGACACTTTCAAAATTAACTTTGCCTAATACAGCTGCGAGTACATATCCCGTAATAACCCCAATTAAAACCGGAATTAATTTAATATTTCCTTTTCCATAAAGTGTAATACCAATAATAACGGCAGTTGTTACAAGTGAGATTAATACTTGCAACCAATCAATATTTTGCCCCTTAGGGACAATAAGTCCCACAGAGGTCATCGCATAGTTTGCCAGTCCTAAACCAATTACCATGATAACAGGACCAATAACAACAGGTGGAAGTATTTTATAAAACCAATCTGTCCCAAAAAGGCGGAAAATTAATGCCATCATCACATAAATAAAACCAACTGCCATAACAGCAACACCATAGTTCATTGTTGCATTATCGCTATTGTAAGACAAAACCGCAATAAGTGGTGTTATGTAGGCAAATGATGAGCCTAGGTAGACGGGTGACTTTGCTTTTGTGCAAATAATATATATTAATGTCCCCACACCACTTGTAAATAAAGCGATGGAAACCGGGAGTCCTACCAGAATTGGCACAAGTACGGTTGCACCAAACATTGCAAAAACATGTTGCAGGCTTAAAAGTAGCCAAATTTTCTTGCTTGGTTTTTCGTGTAAATCGAGAATTAAGTCATTCTGTTTCATTATTGATACTCCTTTTATTTAGGTATAGGCTTAGACAGTGGAAAAGTCTTTTGCCCATGACAAAAGACTCTTACCATATTATTTACTCATGAAATCCCTTAGCTTTTTACTTCTATTTGGGTGCCTTAGTTTACGGAGGGCCTTAGCCTCTATTTGACGAATTCGCTCGCGCGTAACACCAAATTCTTGACCAACCTCTTCTAATGTTCTTGCACGTCCATCATCAAGTCCAAACCGAAGTCTTAACACACGCTCTTCACGATCAGTTAATTCATCAAGTACTTCACAGAGTTGCTCCTTTAAAATTTCATTGGTTGCATAATCAGTTGGCGACATCATATCTTGATCTTCGATAAAATCTCCTAGATGTGAATCATCTTCTTCACCAATTGGTGTTTCTAATGAAACCGGTTCTTGTGATATTTTAAGAATCTCGCGGACACGATCGGCAGTCATTTCCATTTTTTTAGCTAATTCTTCAGGTTTTGGTTCACGACCAAGCTCTTGCACCATTGAACGCTGAATTCGATTTAGTTTATTAATTGTTTCAACCATATGGACAGGAATTCTAATTGTTCTAGCATGATCAGCAATTGCTCTTGTAATTGCTTGTCTAATCCACCATGTAGCGTAAGTTGAAAATTTAAAACCTTTTTCTGGTTCAAATTTTTCTACGGCTTTCATCAGTCCCATATTCCCCTCTTGAATTAAATCAAGAAATTGCATTCCGCGACCAACATATCTTTTGGCAATACTCACAACAAGACGTAAATTAGCTTCAGCTAATTTCTGCTTAGCAATAATATCGCCTTCTTTTGCTGCAATAGCTAGACGTTTTTCTGTATCTGAATCAAGTAAATTTACACGTCCAATTTCTTTTAGGTACATCCTAACAGGATCATTTACTTTAGTTGTTCCATCATCATATTCAATTGTTGAGACAATTGTATCCACTTCGACAACATTAATTTCTTCCTCTAACTCTTCTTCTAATTTCTTGATTTCCTCCGATCCTAAGTCGATTTCTTCTTCAAAATCATCATCATCATCCAATGAATCTTGAAAAACGATATCCATTGAAACTAACGCCGTTTGTAACTGTTCAACAGATTCAACATCAATATCAACTTTGAAGCCTTTAATTACCTCATTTAATTGGTCGTATGTCATAATATTACTTTGTAATTTTGCCTGACCTAGCGCTTTTTCATATATCTCTGAAAATACTTCTCTAATATTTGTCAAAAAAATCAAACTCCTTTAATTATTTTTAATTTTAAACTCCATGTATTTTTGCAACATTTCTTTTTGTTTTTCTTTGTCATTTGTCCTGTCACGAGCTCCTTCTTGAAAAAAACGCTTTTCTGATATATGTTTTAGCGTCTTCAATAAATCGGTGAAAATTTCGCTCGAAATTGGTTCTTCTAGATAAAGAGCTTGTGATAAAAATTGTGCTTCTTTATCACTAATTATATCATAGAGACTGTTTAAGTCGACACACTTTTTTTTGCGGAAGAGTTCTACAATTTGATAAATAAGTTTTCTAAATACTTCATTCTGTGATAAAACGGGCATTCCTTGATATATTTTTATGCAGGATTCATCATTGCACATTGACTTAATAATCAGTAACTCACACATTAATTGCCGGCCTTTAGGTGCGCGCGTAGTGAGATTTAGTTCACTTGCTACCGGATACTGTTCGTAGGCATAGTCATGGTCGTTTACTTGTAATTGACCACTTTTTGTTTTTTGGACTTGCTGTTGTAACGTTGTTAAGGCACTTATGCTATAATTTGTAATTGTTTGGAGTTTTTCGTAGTAGAACTCTTTGGTTGCTCTTGGTGTATGCTGTAAGGCCTCTAAGATATGCCGCGCAAATTCCTGTCTTTCTTCGTTATTATCAATATTTAGAAATGATTGATAATATTGTAGTAAATAATCAATATTCGCCGTTTTATGTTCCAATATTAGTTTTACTTTGCCGGCACCATGTACTTGGCTAATTTCATCTAAGTCTTTCTCACCATATTCCCAAAATGTTACCACGTCTGCTGGAAGCTGGTGTTTTAATGAAATATTAATCGCTTTAACTAGCGCTGATTTGCCGGCATTGTCATTATCAAAAATAAAGGTTGCTTTGACTTTTTTTTGTTTTAAATACTGAACTTGCTCTTCGGTTAGGGCTGTTCCTAGCGAGGCTACAGCTATACTAATTCCAGCGCGATGCAGTGCGATAACATCAAATATTCCTTCACATAGAAAAACGTGCTTTTGTTTTCGAATTTCATCACTAACATTGCTGTAATTGTATAAAATGCTTCGTTTTTGAAAAATGACGCTTTCAGGGCTGTGATAATATTTGGGAGCCGTTTTACTTTCTGTTATTATTCTTCCAGTAAATGCAACAACTTCACCAAAAAAGTTTGTTATTGGAAAGACGATTCTTCCTGCAAACGAATCATAAAAATGCGTTAATGATTTCGCCTCATGTAATAAACCTAACTCTTGCGCTAAATCTAGTGAATAGCCTTTTTCTGTAAGTAAACTTGCTAGTAGATGTTCATTTGGGGCAAAACCAATATTAAAATGTTTTATTTCCTCATCGCTGATTCCACGGCTATGCAGGTACTTTTTGGCATCAGTTCCTCTATCTGTTTGGAGCATATATGCGTAGAAATCACAGACAAATTCGTTTAATGACAGATACGGGGTGAGCGGATTTTCTTTTTTAATGATTGGACTTTCAAGTGTATACTGCTGTAAATCAATATCTGTATAGTTAGCAACTTTTGTGACGGCCTCGATGAAACTTAAGCCCTCGTGCTTCATCAGGAAATTATATACATTACCACCTTGATGGCAACCAAAACAGTAAAAAATTTGTTTATCTTCAGATACTGAAAATGATGGTGTCTTTTCTTCGTGAAAGGGACAACAAGCAATATGGTTTCGCCCTCGCTTTTCTAATGCAATATAGTCGCCAATGACAGCGACTATATCGACTTTCTCTCTGATTTCTTGAATAAGTAATTCAGGTATGCGCATCTTAAATCACACCGTTTCTTTGTGTTATAATGATAATTTTAATGACTTTCCAATATAGTCGCCTAGTGCCTCAATTGGAATTCTTACTTGTTCCATTGTATCGCGATCACGTACAGTTACTGCATTATCCTCTAGTGTATCAAAATCAATTGTAATGCAATATTTCGTTCCAATTGCATCTTGGCGGCGATATCTTTTACCAATACTGCCACTTTCATCATAATCAACTGGATATTGTTCACTTAAATCAGTGAAAATTGTTGATGCTTGTTCTGATAATTTCTTTGATAATGGTAAAATTGCCGCTTTAAATGGTGCAAGACATGGATGTAACTTCATCACTTCTCTTGTATCATTTTCACCAATTGTTTCAATCGTATAGGCTTCTACTAGAATAGCAAGTAATAGTCTATCTACACCAACTGATGGTTCAATGCAATAAGGAATGTAACGACTTCCTGTATCTTGGTCAAAGTACTCTAATGATTGATTAGAGTGATTTTGATGCTGTGTTAAGTCATAATTTGTCCGATCAGCGATACCCCATAATTCACCAAATCCAAAGGGAAAACGATACTCGATATCTGTTGTTGCATTTGAATAATGTGATAATTCCTCATCTGCATGGTCATGCATTCTTAAATTATCGGCCGCAATACCAAGACCTAATAAAAATTTAAAACAATAATCTTTCCAATACGAATGCCATTGCAAATCATCTCCAGGCTTACAAAAAAATTCTAATTCCATTTGTTCAAATTCTCTTGTTCTAAAAATAAAGTTTCCTGGTGTTATTTCATTTCTAAAAGATTTTCCAATTTGTCCAATCCCAAAAGGCAATTTCTTTCTTGCTGTCCGCTGAACATTTTTAAAATTGATAAAAATTCCTTGGGCTGTCTCTGGTCTCAAGTAAATATCACTAGTTGCTGCTTCAACCACACCTTGCTGTGTTTTAAACATTAAGTTAAACTGCCTAATCGCTGTAAAATTTGTTGCCCCACAATCTGGACATGCAACTTGGTTTTCATTAATATAATTTTCAAGTTTTTGGTTATCCCAGCCATCGGCAACAACTGTTTGATTGCTTGCTTCTTCAATTAACTTATCTGCCCGATGTCGGGTATTACATGATTTACAATCAATAAGTGGATCACTAAAGCCCCCAATATGACCTGATGCCTCCCACACACGGGGATTCATTAAAATTGCTGTATCCACGCCCACATTAAATGGTTGCTGCTGAATAAATTTTTGCCACCACATTTTCTTGATGTTATTTTTAAGTTCACTTCCTAACGGCCCATAGTCCCATGTATTAGCTAGACCACCATAAATTTCACTCCCTTGGTAGATAAAACCTTGATTTTTAGAAAAATTAACAATATCTTCCATTTTAACTGACATCTATATGTCCTCCTATTTCATTAATAGAAAAAATAATTTTCTGTTAGTCTATTTCATGTCTAACAAAAAATTACTCCATCTCATTATAATTGTATAAGTAAAAAATATGTAATCACCGTGATTACAGAACCAAATGCCACACCCGCAAAGACTTCGATTGGCTCATGTCCCAAAAATTCTTTAAGCTTTTTGTCATAGGCAATATTTTCAAAAAGACCACCCTTTTGTAGCAGTGTTGTCAATTCAAGAAAATCTTGCACCATGTGATTTAGAACAGCTGCCTGCTTACCGGCATGCCGCCTTACGCCAGTTGCATCATGGATGACAACTGATGTTAAAATAAACATAACCGCAAAAACACTGGAAAACACACCGGATGTAATTCCAACTGCTATTAGTCCAGAAATAACAAATGCTGTATGTGAACTAGGCATGCCACCAGTTGTGAATAAAATACTTAAGTCCCACTTTTTCATTTGGATGCGGTAGGCGATATATTTTATAAATTGCGCTAGAAAGTTACTACTAATTGCTGCAATTAAAACGAATGCACCTGGATACATTTCTACGAAATTCATTTCGATACCCCATCTTTATTTATTTTTTAGTTGTTTGTTGTTGCGACGCTTTCATAACGGCTTGCACTTGCTTTTTCGAAGGCTTTCGTCCCATTTGACTCATCATTTCTGCAATAACAACTTCATTTAATGGCGGGTTCTTTTCTAATTCTTTTTGTATAAAATATCTTGCAGCAAAATAACCTGCTACCAATCCAACTAATAGTCCAAAAATAACTAGTAGCACTTGTGTCCAAAATAATTCCATAATCGTTTCCTCCATCTACTCAAAAAAAAATCAAATGATTATTTTTTGTTCATAAATAATTATAGCAAAAAACAAGGAAAAAGTCCAGTAACTTTTCCTTGCTCCCCTTGTTATTTTACGCCCGCATCCTTGGATATCGTTTCTTCAATAGCTAAAAATAAACTGGTTAAATTTGTTAGCTCTTCATATTTTTTACAGAATGTTGTTCCGCGCATCAAAATTAATGCTGGGACTTTCGTGATTTGATGCTCCAGCATTAAGCTTTTTTCGTGATTTGCATCAATTTCTAGTAATGAAATTGCTAATGAGGTTGCCAAAATCTCAACCAATGGTTTAGCACTTTTACAAACACCACAAAATGGTGTTGTCACATAATATAATGTATAATTAGACACCATTATTAGCAGCACCCTTAAATTGTTTATTCTTTGGTAAGCGCCTGTGGAAACGATGTGTAATCCGATTATGGTAACTATAATCTAAGCGCTCATATTTACGCGAATAAATTTCATACCAATCTTTCATGAAATCAAATGAAAATGGACCCTTTCGCATTTTAAGCATATGTATCAATTCTTTTAAGCCATTTTGGACAATTATATCAACATCTTTTGTATATCTCATTGTTTCTCGATGCAGCTGAAATTCAACTTGATCAAGAATTCGATATTCCATTTTTTCATTAACTTTTAAATCTAAATCATAATCAATATATTTTATTTTTCCATCATGATAAATTGATGGTGATGCAACATTACAATAAAAATGCCAACCATTATAACGGAGCATTCCAATGATATTGTACCAACCATTCAAATAATAAATAGCAACTGCTGGTTCTGTGCACCATGATCTAGAATTACTTTCAATAACTCTAGTATGCTTATGGGCAACAACAATATATTGATCGCTAACAGCAAGCACGCGGCTATGCTCCCATTCACGATGCAACAAACCATTATGTTTAAAACTAAGTATTTTAACTTTTTGTCCAACTAATGGTAACTCTGACATAAAACAATCCTCCTTTCATTTTTTTCTTCTCCCAATAGTATAACATATTTTACTGTTTTTTTAAAGATTGGCAAGAAAAAAATAAAAGGTGAAAGTTTATTTTTTTGAAAGCAATTGCTTTTTTAATGGTCCAATAATAATCACTGTTACAATAAGAAGGACAATTGCCATCATATAAAAAGGCAACCGATGGTTCGTAATATCGGGCATAAAAGCATATAATGGGCTAATAATAAAATTACCAAAAATACCCCCTAATGATTGCGAAGACTGATTTAATCCAATTAAGGTCCCCCGTTCAACATCCGTAGCATGTGCTAATAATGTTTGGTTAATGGCAATTAATAGTGTATTCATCATAATAATCACACTCATAATAATTACTAATGTTGTAATATTGGAAAAACTTAGGGCAAGAGCCAGGAGGATGACTGTTGCATTAGCAATCAGTAAATTAGTCCAATCATTAAAAAATTTAAAGAAAAATGGCTGTAAAATCAAGCTAATCACAACAGAACCAATACTATAAATAAAGACAACCAAACCAATATTTTGAGCATCTAACCCCAGGCTATCTTGTAAATAATATTGAATCGAATGCGTCGCCGAATAAGCAATACTATTAAAAAAAGTAACCAAAATAATTGAAAAGACAACTGTCCCCTTGTATCTCACCAAAAGATTAAAATCAAAGAATTTTCGCTTTTGTCCACTAGGATGACTATTTAACATCTGATAATGCGAATTACTTTTTATAAAAAAGTAAAGCACCCCTGACAAGATAATTCCCGTAAATAACTGTAACACAAAAGGAAATGTATAACCATAAGAAAATTGACGACTAATAAATGGTCCCAAAAAACTAATTTTTGCTTCAAAGACAGCTAAAAATGGCAGCAGGGCATCACTTTTTAAATAGCCACCAATTAAATAGGCACTCCCTCCACTTAAGGGGCCCATAATTGCCAACCATGAAAGTACTTTTCTTCGATGCTTAGGTGGTGTGATATCACTAATAAAAGCAACAAATTGTGAAACAAATAAAATCGAAAAAAGCCCTGAAAAAACACGACTAAATACAAGAAGCATAAAAGAGTTGATTGATAAAATATATAAAACCTGACCCACACCGTAAAAAAGCGGGCTAAGCATAATAATCCAGCGGCCTTTTTTGTCGGATAATTGCCCCCAAAATGGTGCTATCATAAATTGGCCTAAAAACATAAACGCCGTTAAAAACCCGAAGACCTCCGTGCCAAAACGCGTTGACCTTAAAAATGCTGGCATCACGGAATTACCTAAATTATAGGTGAATAGGACTGTAATATATAGGAGTAATGATATTCCAACAAGGACTTTTTGATTTTTGATTTTCATCTTATGATCTCCTTTTTAATTTAGTTATCGTCTAATAAGAAGTCACTTAAAATTTCGTTAGAAATAAAAACGGCATCCATGCTTAAAAATATTGCACTCTCTGTTAAAAGTAAATGACCGCAATCAATATGTTTCTGTATCTTAGGACCAAAAATTGTTTCAATTGTTTCACCAAATTTTTCAAAAAATTCTTGGCGATTTACACCTTTTGTGAGACGTAATCCCAGAAACAACATTTCTTCCATTTTCGCTTTGGTATCAATTGTAATACGTTGTGTAACGGGTAAAACGTTGCCTTCAGCAAGTTGCTTTTGATATTTAGTAATTGCTTTTGTATTACTTATGCGGACATTATTAATATATCCATGACTTCCCAGCCCTAATCCAATGTACTGTTTTCCAGTCCAGTAAGAACTATTATGATGGCTAATGAATTGCTCTGTTTTGGCCCAATTACTTGTTTCGTATTGTATGTAACCCGCTTTGGCTAATGTTTGGCGAATCAGATTGTACATTTTCTCTTGAATTTCTTCAGCCACTTCTGCTACTTTTTCTGCTTCAACAGCTAAATAAAGGGCTGTGTGTGGTTCAATTATCAAAGCATAGGCAGATATATGTGTTGGGTTTAATGCAATAATTTGTTCTAAATCAGATATAACCTCTATTACTGTTTGCTTGGGTAATGCATAAATTAAATCCATACTATAGTTAATGATTCCAACTTGATTAATTGCTTGGACAGCCTGACTTACTTGGATTGGCGTATGATTTCGCCCTAAACTTTCTAATTTGGCAATTGCAAAGGTCTGAACGCCCATACTAATGCGATTGATCCCATATTTTTTTAGTAGTTGGAGTTTTTCCAAGGTTAAGGATTCGGGATTTGCTTCAAAGGTTATTTCTTTGGCTTGTGTTATTACAGTTGCAAATGTTGTAAGTAGTATTGTTAATTCGGTAAGATTCAAGCTAGAAGGTGTTCCACCACCAAAATAAACAGTTTTAATGCCACTCATATCAATTTTAGTGCAGTATAGTTCAAACTCTATTTTCAGAGCACTTAAATAGCCCGTTTTATCTGCTCCTTCATAATAGACTTTTGAAAAATCACAGTATGTACATATTTTATCGCAGAAGGGAATGTGAATATAAAGTGCTTCAATCATGTTAATACCTCCGGTTCTCTAATGCTTTTAGCAACTTTTTTGCTCTTTAAGTAGACTCCAAGATGATCATGGTAAATTTCATCCCAAAAAACTTCTAAAAATTGGCACGTTTGGTCATCAAACGTAATCTGTTCAAACTTTTCAAGTGTTAATCGGCTAAATGCAACGAGCGCTTTGATTTTATTGGCATCAATTATTTCATTTCCTTGCAAGTTACTTTTACAATCTTGGCAAACTAGTCCGCTTAGTTGATAGGAAAATGCAATGATATTTTTATTGTTCCCACAATGTCCACAGGCATCTAAGGATAAATATGCACCAGTATATGGCAAAAGCTTCTGTCCTAGAAAAGTTACGCCCATTGTTGGGCATGCGCCTAAAACAACATATCTAAAAAGCCTCCTTAGTATAAAAAGCAAGCCATTTACAGGCTGTTTTTCCCCCAAAACACGTTGCACTAGTTCACCAAGTTGACCACCATAGAGGAATAATGGGAGCACTTGGTCTGCTAATGTATAATGGCGATCAATCACCTCAAAATCACTAATAATCGATAGTCCTTGCCGCACGTTAATATCTACATGAACATAAGAAAAAACAGGGAGTTCACCGCGAAATTGATTTCTTTTCTTTTTTACACCGCGTAAAATAGCTGAAATCAACCCGAACTCCTCTGTAAAAAACCAAACTAATTCATCGTACTCTCTATATGTTTTCTTTGCGAGAATTAACCCTGTAAGTTTTTCCATGTTTTACCTACTTTTTATTTATAATCTTTAATGTCATAACCAAACTCGTGGAGATATTTAGGATTTGAACGCCAGTTTTTCTCAACTTTCACCCATAATTCTAAAAAGACCTTTTCTTTAAAATGACGTTTTAAGTCTCTTTCTGCCTGTTTTCGGATTTCCTTAATCATGCTGCCCTGTTTTCCAATAATAATGGCTTTTTGGCTTTTACGTTCAACAATAATTGATGCTGTTATTTCTAGTCCATCTTTTGTCTGTTCCCATTGATCGATTATGACTGCCACTGCATGTGGAATTTCTTCTTTTGTTAGGTGAAATATTTTTTCGCGAATAAACTCTTTGACGATGAAGGTATCACTTTGAATTGTGATTGTATCTTCATCATAATAAAGCGGTGCTTCTGGTAGCATATCAAAAATTGCATCTTCCAAGCGATCAAGATTCTCTTGCTTTTTAGCGCTGACTGGAATAATTGCATCAAATTCAAATTTATCAGATAGACGCATTACTTTCATTAACAATTTTTCTTTGGATACTTTGTCAATTTTACTGATGATGGCAATTTTCTTCGTGTTTCCACCAAGGGCATTCATTTGCTCCATAATAAATTCGTCTCCACTACCCACGGATTCATCCGCAGGCAACAAAATAGCTGCAATGTCAACACCTTCACTTGATGATTGTGCAACGCCATTCATAAAGTGGCCTAGTGCATCCTGAGGCTTATGGATACCGGGCGTATCCACGACGATAATTTGCCCTCTTTCGCTTGTTTTGATGCCTTGAATTGTGGTTCTTGTTGTTTGAGCGGTCGGGCTCATAATTGCTATTTTATGTCCAATAAACATGTTTAAAAGTGTCGATTTACCAACATTTGGTCTACCAATAAAACTGATAAATCCTGATTTCATTATATGTATCCTTCTTTCTTTACTTAATAATAGTATTTCTTACTTATCGTGTCCTTTTCCGGAAAAAAATTGCCCCTACTACAACAATCGTTGCGACAGTAACACTTAAAATGCCTAGGCTCTTATTCTTTTTCGGTTTTTTGCTTTGTTTATGTGAGAGTATTTCGACCTGTTCTTCTGAAATAACCAATTGTTCTCCAATTATTTTCAATTGATCAGACGTTTTGTCAAAAAAATCATCATCCATTACTGTAATATTTGACTTGTTTAGATTTAATAATCTTAATTTGGGCGGAATTTGATTATACGCAGGTAGTTTATCAATTAATGTATATGAAATATCAAGTACACTTAATTCTCTTAAATAAATAATTGATCGTGGCAAGCTCGTTAACGGATTATTTTGTAGATATAGATGCGTAAGCGACTCCATGAGTCCAACTTCTGCTGGTAAATATGCTAATTTATTATCACTTAGATTAAGCTTTCTTAGCATTTTACTCTGCTTAATCTCACTGTTGATGTTAGTAATATTCTGATTTCTAATTGACAATTCACTTAGGAATTCTAAATGATAAATAGCACTTGGAATTTCTGTTAGCTTTCCTGAAGTAAAATCAAGCGATTCAAGTTGTGTTAAATATGCTATTTCTTCAGGTATTACCGCAAATGAACCATCATGTATTTTTAATTGCTTCAGTGCCCCTAAATAACCAATTCCTGATAAATCAGTAACATTGGCATCTACTTGATTTTTTAGTGGGACGATACAAATTTGTTTGATTGACAATAATGCTTCAAATAAAATTTCATCCGTGACACTTTTATGTAATTTTTGGGCGACTGCTTGAGCAAGAACATGATCAGGAAACAGCTTATCAATTGCACAATATCCCTCAAAGCGATATTGAATATGATTGGGTTTTCGTCGTAATAGGGGCGAAAGAATAAGCGCCAAAACATGGGCTAAAACATGCGCTTTGACAATATTAGACTTCATCTTCATAACACTACACTCCCTTTCATATTTTTACATTTCTAGTGAATCAAAGGCATACGGAATCAAGTCTTTTACCATGACTTGTTTAATCTGCTTTTCCATATTACCTAGAAAAATCGGCATTTGTTCATCGAAAAACTCAACAAATACCTGCCGGCAAAGACAGCAAGGGGCAATCGGTTTATTTGTTTTTGCGATAATAAATAAAGCAAGAAATGATTCTTTGCGGTATCCTTCATTTACAGCATTCACAATTGCGACACGCTCGGCACAAATTGTTGCACCAAAAGAAACATTTTCAATATTTGTTCCGGTAAACTGACGACCATCTGTTGTTACCAATACTGCTGAAACGCAAAAATTTGAATAAGGTGCATAGGCCTTGTTTAAGCGGCTAAATGCCAATTCCATATTTTCATTAATTAATTTTTCGGTAATCCCCATAATTGAACCTCCTATTATTTAAATATAGCAAACTTTATTAAAATATCTTCCTGCAAAGCAAACATTTCCTTCTCATCTTCTGTTACTAAATGATCATACCCCTGAATATGTAAAAATCCATGCAATAATAAAAAACAGAATTCACGTTTAATGCTATGACCATATTCAATTGCTTGGGCGCGCATGCGATCAACAGAAACTAATATTTCTCCTAAAGAAATAACAGCGTCGGGAATATCATCATAAATAATTTGATCATCATAATCATCAAAAGCAAAAGTAATAACATCAGTTACAGCATCTTTGTTTCGGTACTGTTTATTTGTTTCCTTTATCTCTTCGTCTGTAACAAAAAGGATGCTAACTTCGTGGAGATTATTCGGATATTGCTTCTGCTTAAAGGCATAATTTAATATTTCTGTAGCATCTGCTAAAAATGATTGTTCCTCCTGTGCGAGTAATTCGCTATTTTCAAAATCAATCTGCAGCATTTTATCACCTTTTCTTAATAACTTCTTATCTTTAATTATACTATGTTTCCTAGTTTCAACACAAGTAAAAAAACTTACTCTTTCCGATTAAATGTAATTTCACTTATTAATAGTAGTTGATTAACAACATGACTTGCACAAAACAGACCTGCAACTGATGGGACGTAAGCATTTGATGCCGGTGGAATCTGCTTTTTACGTACTAAACTAAAAGGGTCACCAATTTTAGCAACAATCTCCGCTTTGGGAATGAGTGGCCTTTCTTCTGAATAAACAACCATTAGCTTTGCTTTTGGCATCCTCTCAGAACGAAGGTCTTTTCTAATTATTCTAGCAATGGGATCATAGCTTGTCTTCCAAATACTAGCAATTTTTAACTGTGTTGGATCCATTTTATTGGCAACGCCCATCGAACTAATTATTGGTACACCTCTGATAATTGCCTCTTTAACAATTAAGCATTTAATCATAACGGTATCAACTGAATCAATAATGAAATCAGGATTTTGCTCAAACATCAAATCTAGGCAATCACGGTTGATAAATTTATTATTAGCAATTACGTGGCAGTTTGGGTTTATTTCTGAAATACGCTGCTTCATAACCTCGCATTTTTGCTGTCCAATGGTCGTTGTAAGTGCGTGGATTTGGCGATTAATATTTGTAATATCGACAACATCTTCATCAAATAATACAATTGTTCCCACACCACTTCGCGCTAATGCTTCAGCAGCAAATGAACCCACGCCCCCAATACCTAGAACAACAACAGTCATCTTTGCAAGTAGATTTACGCCTTCAACACCAATTGCTAATTCATTTCTTGAAAATTGATACACCATATTTTTCATCCTCGTATTATATTATATATTTTTTTCCACAAAAAAATTCCCCAAATGGCCGTCGCTTCTTAACTAGTAGCCCCGCTCGATAGCAGGTGGGTGCTTTTACTAAAAAAATTAGGATTCTGAAGTAAACTTCAGCGTTCAACACTTTTAATAATCTCAAACTCCCGTATATAATATGTTCGGTTACTAGTATATCAAAGCTAACAATACCTTTGCGGAATCTTATAATCTAATCATAACATATTTTAACTATTTATCAAAGTCTTCTTCAACAAATTCGAACGCAAAATTACTTATCCAGACTGTATCACCTTCAACTGCTCCAGCTAAGCGCAGCTTATTTTCAACACCAGCTTTTCTCATGATTGTAACAAAGCGAATTAACGATTCTTCATAGTTCATATTTGTTCTTGTATATATCTTTTCTAATTCCTCACTATTGATAACAAAATCACCATTATCTTTGCGGGAAATCGTAAATTCGATGTCTTCACTTCTTTTTCTGCCTTTGGCTACTTTATCTAATGTGTAGCGTGTTGTTTCGACAGCTTTTTCTGCTAATTGTTCTTCTGCATGGAGTTCATCAAGGATATTTGCAAGTTTTAATTTAAGTACATTTACCCCATATTGAGTAATTCCACTGACTTCGACAACCTCAATTGTCTTATCAGTTAACTTAACTTTAAATTGTTCAAGTTGGTCATAAGATTCAGCAATATCCATTTTATTGGCTACAATTATTTGACGGCGCTTTAAGAGGCTGCTATCATACTGTTCTAACTCTTCGCAAATTTTTTGATAATCATCAAAAGGGTCGCGACCTTCGGATGCACTCATATCTAATACATGTAAAATAACACGCGTTCGTTCAATATGTTTTAAAAACTGTAGACCTAGTCCGTGACCTAAATGAGCGCCCTCAATTAATCCTGGTAAATCAGCAATTACAAAAGAGCGATCATCACTTGTTGAACTCACGCCTAGTTGCGGTGAAAGCGTTGTAAAGTGATAGGCAGCAATTTTGGGTTTTGCAGCTGTCATAACAGAAAGCAAGGTTGATTTTCCAACAGACGGAAAGCCAACAAAGCCGATATCAGCAAGTAATTTAAGTTCAAGGACAATTGTCTTTTCTTCACCTACTTCACCATTTTCTGAAATATGTGGTGCCGGATTTCTACTTGAAGCAAAAGCACTATTTCCACGACCACCTCGTCCACCTTTAGCAGCAATAAAGCGTTGTCCATGATCTTTTAAATCACAAATTTTTTCGCCTGTTGCTTCTAGTAAAATCATTGTTCCGGGAGGTACTTTTAAAATAACATCATCTGCATTTTTACCATGCATTGTTTTATTTGCACCTGATTCTCCATTTTTACCAAAGAAAATTTTACGAAAGCGAAAGTCAATTAAGGTTCTTAAACCATTGTCGACTTCAAAAATAATATTTCCGCCATTTCCGCCATTTCCACCCGCAGGTCCACCATCAGGAACATATTTTTCACGTCTGAAAGCAACGACACCGTTTCCACCATTTCCAGCCCGTATTTGAATTCTGGTTTGATCTACAAACATTTTATATTCTCCTATCTATTTCTGATTTTTGTTATAATTACTGCTTTTTCTATTATTTCAAACTAGTCAATTCAAAGGAATAGAAAAGACAGTAATCTCATCGATTAAAAAATAAGTGTTGACCATTACGATAGTCAACACTTGCTTTTGTTATGCTTCATATACACTTACTTGCTTCTTCTTTTTACCAAGACGTTCGAAACGAACAACTCCGCTTACTGTTGCAAATAAAGTATCATCTCCACCGCGACCAACATTTGTTCCTGGATGGATTTTAGTACCGCGTTGACGATACAAAATAGATCCTGCAGTAACAAACTGTCCGTCCGCTCTTTTCGCACCAAGTCTTTTTGATTCTGAGTCACGACCATTTCGTGATGACCCAACACCCTTTTTCGATGCGAAGAACTGTAGATTAAATTTTAACATGCTATTCACCTCCACTTTTTATAATTTTAACATACTTTGGATATTCAATAGCAATCATTTCTAAGCCTTCGATTGTTGCTAGTAATAAATGTTCTATTCCTTGATTATACTCAATTACTCGAACAGCTATTTCATTTTGCTTTGTTTCGATATTGACTTTTGCGATATCATACTTTTGAATATACATTAGATTACTAAATACTAAACTACTTACACCAGCACAGACAATATCTGAACCTGCAACACTGTAGTTTGCATGCCCTGATATATTAATGTTCTGGATTTGTTTATTTAAATATTTTAACCGTATTTTAATCATTAACGCACCTATAAATTAAGCTTCAATAGCTTCAATAGTTAATTTAGTATATGGTTGACGATGTCCCAATTTACGATATTGGTTCTTCTTCGGCTTATATTTAAAGACTGTAATTTTCTTAGCTTTACCTTGTTTGTCAACAGAAGCAACAACTTTTGCTCCCTTAACATACGGGCTACCTACAGCAACTTTTTCGCCACCAACTAATAATACTTCATTAAATGTTACCGTATCTCCAGCTTCTGCTTCTAATTTTTCAACATAGATAACATCACCTTCTGCTACTTTATACTGTTTTCCTCCAGTTTCAATAACTGCAAACATTTGACTAGCACCTCCTTATTTATATTTTTACCAATTGACTCGCTCAAACTAGGCAGCATATAGCATTTATTACCCATCTAATGCGGTTGTAATCTGATAAGGATGTACAACACTATCAATTATACGAAAAAAAGGAGCGAAAGTCAATTGAATTCAGCAGATTTACACTTCGTTTTACGACTAAACCGCCTAAAGCGAAAAGATTTGTTCCTTGATATAATCACTTTTGGCCATGCGATCTTTTTCATTAACTATTTGTGTCCAACCAAGTTCATTTGTTGTATT
>JBOFTV010000008.1:0-10991 GCA_051652245.1 Culicoidibacterales bacterium
TTCTAATTCCTCCAAAGAACCATAATTTTTAAGCGTTCGCTGTTTTACTTTGTCTTTTTCACGGTAACCTTCTACAAGATAAACATAAGATTTCCCTTCACGATTTTTCTTTTTTACTATATAAGCCATATATATATTATATCATATATAACCGTTTACAACAACGTTTTAATTAAAAAAAGTGCCGAAAATGCTTTTGTAGAAAGCTTAATGACACTTTTTGTCTTTTTTTGCTGATAAACTCAGGATTATATCATATTATTCAACATTTTTTTTGTAAGCGGATACTAATTTTTCTGCGATTATTCTCACTGTTTTTGGCAGAAGTAGCATAAGACATAAATCATAATTCCTTTAAAAATGGGTGTCCCTGCTCCTCCTTATAATTGAGCTAAAGTTAGCCATTACCATCGATAATGATTTTTATTTTAACCGATGAATAGCAGCTAAAACTAGTCAGTTTCACGACTTTTTTATAAAAAAAGCTTATGAAGACCTATATCATAGGCTTTATAAGCTTTTTATTGAGCTAAATTGTATTAGCTACTCTCAATAAGTGTCATATCTTAGCAGCTAATACAACTTAGCCAATAAGAACACGACCATCTGGGTAGGTTATATTTCCTTTATGTTCACGTAATACGGATAAAGCAAACGTTAATGGTCCTACTCGACCTAAAAACATTAAACAGATAATGACAATTTTACCATAGCTTGTTAAAAATGGTGTCATGTCTAAACTTGAACCAACCGTTCCAAATGCTGAGACAGCTTCAAAAGCAATCGCCAGTGCATCGAAATTCGTTTCTGTAAAAGTCATAATTAAAATCGCCATACAAACTAGCATAACACAAAGCGATATATTAGTATGCGCTATTCTAAGTGTTTCCGCCGAAATTTTACGATAGAAAACTTCGGGTTCTTTTCGATGCCGAATCGTTGAGTACAAACTTAAAACAATAACCGCAAAAGTTGTCGTTTTAATCCCCCCCGCTGTTGATCCAGGTGACCCACCAATAAACATCAGAAAAATTGTTAATATTGCTGTAGGTAAGGCAATTTCGGTCAGTGGGACACTCGTAAATCCGGCCGTTCTAGGCGTGATGGCCATAAAAACAATATTATTAAAGCGATCCCATCCGCTAAGATGACTAAGCATTGGTCCATTAAACTCAGCTATGCCAATTACAAGAATCCCCGTAATTAACAGCGCACCCGTAGCACACAATACCAAGCGTGTGTGGAATGTAATTTTATGCTTATTAATCTTACCCGCTAAATCCAAAAAGACAAAAAAGCCTAAGCCACCCGAAACAATTAACCCTGCTAGCGTATAAAGAATAACGGGGTTCTCTTGGAATGTTGTTAAACTTTTAAAACCGCCAAACACATCAAAGCCCGCATTACAAAATGCTGAAATCGAATGGAAGATACTATACCAAATACCTTTACCCAGACCATACATTGGAATAAATTGTGTTGCTAATAAAAGTGCCCCTGTACCTTCAATAATAAAAGTAATGAAAATAATCCGTTGGACAAATTTAACCATACCTTTTAAATCAAATCCACCAACATCCTGTTGAATAATCAAACGTTGCTTTAAATTTATTTTCTGTCTTGCAATGATTTGTATCGTTGTAATAAAAGCAAGAATCCCTAATCCACCAATTTGAATTAATAATAGGATGATTGCCTGGCCAAAAAATGTCCACTGCGTCCCTGTGTCTAATACAACAAGTCCGGTTACACACGTTGCTGACATTGCTGTAAATAGGGCATCAATAAACTTAATGCCACCATTTACTTGAGCAATTGGGAGCATTAACAATAAACTCCCCGTCAGCACAACACTTGCATATCCTATCAACAACACTTGTAATGTTGTAATCTTATTTGTCCTGATGTAATCTACTATCTTACGAACCATTTCCTATGACTTCCTCTCAGCTACTTAGTCTAATTATTATATTATACAACAGATTAATCATTAATGCCATCTTAGTTGTCATTTTTGCTTGTTATTTTTTGATAATATCTGTGTCACATCTTTTTTTAAAAAAAGTACTTGAACTGTCACAGTAAATATGAAAGAATCTATGTTCACGTTACCCATTTATATTAATACTTTTGAGCAAAATTATTGAATAACTTTACCGCTATAATCCAGCTTACTATAGATAAACCTACACCAAATAGCAAAAGTCCACTAATAAAAATAGCTGGTGGAATAAAGATGAGTAGGAGATAAAGACTAAAAATACCCAGTCCTAAAAATGACAGCATAACCCCCATATACATGGAAGCACCTTTTTTTGCTACTTCGACTTCATTTGTCCAAACTAAATTGGGCTTGATACTTGCAACCACTAACTGTAGTGCATTGCTCAAAGCAATACCAATCAGTCCCAAGATTGTTCCACCAAATAACCATGTTGGGGCTATGTTTAGACCAATACCACCAATAATAATAAGGAGTAAAAACGGAATCATCCCAAACAAATAACCAACTATTCCCTTTGCTAAAAGCTGCTTACTTAAAGGTACCGGAATAACTTTAGCAACAAAGAAATTTTGCCCTTCACGACTGATTGATGTTGCACTAATACAGTTGGTACCCCCAATAAAGTACCCCATAGCAAAGCAGCTAAACAACATACAATTAATAATCCATACCTCTACTACTAATCCATTTTCTAGCGTGTTGGTAATATATTCCACAAAGCTATTTTGTGTCAAAAATGGAATCATTAGCAGACAAGGAATAATAAATGAAGATAATATCAAATTTAGCACATATGTCCCTGACCTTGTTAACATCCTGTATTCTTTGTGGCAAAGAGCGATTAATGTCTTTTTTGTTTTCGTTTTTGTCATGAATTGCTTGTTTGATAGTTTCTTTTTCTTAGCATTTCTATTTGCAACATCGACCACTGTTTTTAGGTAGAGCTTATCCGCAACAAAAGTAAACAGCCAAAATAATGCTACTGTTGCAACAGCATACCCTAAAATTGCAAGTTTACTTCCACTAGCACCATTGCCAAGCAACTGTGGAAAAACACTATAGTTTAGCAAGCCATTTATTGAACTAAAATCAATTACCTCCGTCAAACTAGAAAATGTTTCCAGATTAGGAGCATATGCTGGTGAGACCACTTGTAATTGAATGAAAATATTAGCACCTATGCTCAAACCAATTGCCAATAAACCACTGACAAAACTAAAAATTTCTTTGTTAGCAACAAAGCGCATCATTCTCATCAAAAGCATAACCATAATTGCTGCTATAGACACCGCAATTATGGGGAGTGTCAAAAACCCTAAAATAGTAGCCAGCAACCACCAAACACTAAATCCCGCGGCAAACAAAAAGGCTAGACTCATTGGTAAAAACATGCTAAACATCAAAATGTATTCAAACATCGTTGTAATGATAAACTTACTCACAACAATTTGCTTTGATGTAAATGGCATCGCCAAAATTTTCGGCACATCCGCCGAAAAATAAAAAAATGATGGTACGGAAAAAAACGAATAGATAAACATAACCAATAAAATAGCGAGTGTAATCACGCCATATATTGTTCCCATTTGCTCAGGGTTAGGAAAAGCACTAAAAAGCGCCAGACATACCGCAAAAAAAAGCAAACTTAGTGGTATCACAAAAAAAAGCCCACCTAAAATTAAACTTATCACTAGTATTATTTTAGTTTTTGTATCTTTAGGTCCCATATTCTTCAAAAAAAGTTTGGTTAGCAAGTTAATTCGCTTCATTATTTGTCATCTCCAAAAATATGGCTTCTAATGTTTTATTACTGCCATACTGCATTCTAATATCATCAATTGTTCCGGTAAATACTATTTGACCATGGTTGATAATCACAACCTTATCACATAATTTCTCCGCCACTTCTAATACATGTGTCGAAAAAAGGACAATATTCCCATTTTGAGCATGTTGTTTCATCATTTCTTTTAAATCAAACGCTGCTTGTGGATCTAATCCCGTCATCGGTTCATCCAGCACCCACAAATAAGGATCATGTAATAGCGACCCAATGATCACTAATTTTTGTCTCATCCCATGAGAATAACTAGCAATAGCATCATTTAAACTCATTTCAAGGTTAAATTTTTCTGAAAGTTGCACAATTTTAGCTCGTCGTTGCTCTTGCGAAACTTCGTAGACGTCAGCCATAAAATTCAAATATTCAATTCCTTTCAGCTTTAAAAACATATCTGGAGAATCAGGGACAAAACTAAATTGTTTCTTGGCAGCAAGTGCATCTTTGGTAATACTTTTCCCATTGATTTCAACATCACCTGTTGTTGGTGCAATGATCCCCGTTAACATGCTGATCGTTGTTGTTTTACCAGCACCATTAGGACCAATAAAACCCATGATTTGTCCCGGTGTAATTTCTAAATTTAAGTGTTCTACTGCATTTTTTCCTTTTTGAAATGATTTGCTTAGATTTTTAAAAAGGATGCCTTTTGCTGTTTCCATATCAAATACCTCCGTTTTTCTAGTTATAACTAACATTCTATCATCCAAAAAGTACAATGTCAACAAGTTAAATCCACAATTCAGGTAAAAAAAAAGCTCCCCCTACTAAGGAGGAAAATCGCTATCATCATGACCAAATCACACCAATTGCTGCAGCTTCGGGTCCTGCGTGGACACCAACAACAGGGCTTAAATCCGAGACCTCATATGGTATATCTGGAAAGTTTTCTTCAAATAAGGCAATAAAGGCATCCCTTAATTCTGGCCTACTCGAATGTAAGATTATTGCCCGCTCCATTGTCCTTGCTTGTGCAAAAACAACCAATGATTTGAGCGCCTTTTTGAAAGTACGCTCTTTCCCGATTACATCAATTACACCATCTTTAATTGTTAAAAGTGGTTTTATTTGCAGCATATTACCAATTACTGCTTTTGTTGCACTGATTCGACCGCCTTTTTTCAATGTATCTAAATTATCAATATACACCAAAATTTCTAAGCGTGAAAATATATT
This sequence comes from Culicoidibacterales bacterium, assembly GCA_051652245.1. Taxonomy (GTDB): domain Bacteria; phylum Bacillota_I; class Bacilli_A; order Culicoidibacterales; family Culicoidibacteraceae; genus BHER01. Next base: position 5,022 of record JBOFTV010000008.1, read on the forward strand.
ATCTGAGAATTTCTTGATTGCATTAATATCAGAATTATTTGCCGCAAATTTTGCAACTTCATACACAGCAATTGATCCTACGGCTGTTACAATTGCTGTTTCTATTACATGAACATCACAATTTTCAATCATTTGACCCGCAACTGTTGCTGAATGCATTGTTCCGCTCATTTTTGATGTCAATGTAAAGACAAAAATATCGGTATAGCCCAACGCTTTGATTTCTTCATATTTTTGTAAGAATTCCCCTGCGGAGACCTGTGATGTCGTCGCTGTATGTCCATCCCGCATAGCTTGATAAAACTCATCTGCTGAGATATCGACCATATCTTTTAGTGGTTTTCCGTTTAAAATTACATAAAGAGGAATAAAAAAGAAATCTTTATGTTCTTCAATCGCCTTTTGGCTGATTGCTAGTGTTGAATCCACTAGAAACGCAATTTTTTTCATGATTACTGTCCTTTCGTTTTGTTATTTGATTAGCGTTCCATTTTCTATCTGTTCGTCGATAAAAATTAGAGCAACACCATTAGCTGTCTCTGTTGTCAAAAGCATTCCTTCTGATAGAACTTTTCTTAGATTCACTGGTTTCAAATTATGGACAGCCATAACTTTCTTCCCAATTAAATGCGCAAGGTCTTTATATGAATTTGCCAATCCTGAAACGATTTGTGCACTACCATATGCTCCAAAATCCACGTTAAATACTAATAACTTATCTGCATTCGGATGCTTTTGGACAGCTAGAATTTCGCCTACTCGCAAATGTGATTTTTCAAAGACTTCTAATGTAATCTGCTCTTCTGGAGCAACAGTCTTAAACTTTTCCTTACCGGTCATCGCTTCACTGATATAATCAACTTCTGTTTGCACATCCACACGCTGTAATAAAATACCATTCGAGGCAACTTTTGTTCCATTTAAAAATGTGGTGTCAAATAAATTAGACCATGTATTTTGTTCAAGTGCTGTTCCTAATTGACTAAGAATTTTAGCCGGTGACTCTGTTAGAAATGGTTTCAACAGTATTGCTACTTGCCTTAATGCATGTGTTAGATGTACTAAAACGGCATCTAACTGGCTGCTGCCAATTTCCAACTTAGCAAGCTTCCAGGGCTCTGTTTGATCAATATACTTATTCATTCGACCAATATATTCAAAGACCTTCTCCAAAGCAACCGAAAATTCTAATTTTTCCATTGCTACTTCGTACGCTGCAATACACTCCTTAGAAAAAGTAATAACCGCACCATCAAATTCGGTTTGTTGGATATAATTAGGCAAAATGCCGCCACGATATTTTTCAACCATTGCAACTGTTCGACTCAAGAGATTTCCTAAATCATTAACTAAATCATAATTATACCTAGCAATAAAATTTTCAGGTGTGAAAATCCCATCACTTCCAAAAGGAACTTCACGCATCAAATAATACCTAAGCGCATCTAAACCATAGCGCTCTACCAGCGTTTCCGGATAAACAACATTTCCCTTTGATTTTGACATTTTTCCATCTTTCATTAAGAGCCACCCATGTCCAAAAATTTGTTTTGGGAGCGGAATATCTAAAGCCATGAGCATGATTGGCCAATAAATTGCATGAAAGCGTACAATTTCTTTCCCTACCATGTGAACATTTGCGGGCCAAAATTTTTCAAAGAGATCTGTATTTTCACTACCATAGCCTAATGCTGTAATATAATTAGATAAGGCATCAATCCACACGTAGACAACATGCTCTGGATTATTTTCAACGGGTATTCCCCAAGAAAAAGTCGTTCGGCTCACAGCCAAATCTTGTAATCCTGGCTTGATAAAATTATTAATCATTTCATTTTTACGTGAAACTGGTTGAATAAAATTAGGGTTCTGCTCATAAAATGCCAATAGCTTTTCCGCATATTTACCCATTCGGAAGAAATAGCATGATTCTTTAACTAATTCCACTTCATGACCACTAGGAGCTTTTCCGCCAATAACACGACCAGATTCATCTTTATAGACTTCTTCTAATTGCGTTTGTGTAAAGTATTCCTCATCAGAAACTGAATACCAACCTTCATATTCACCTAGATAAATATCATCTTGCGCTAATAATTGATTAAAAATCTTTTTGACACCATCATGATGAAAGTCACTTGTTGTCCTAATAAATTGATCGTTGCTAATGTCTAACAGCTGCCATAACGCCTTAAATTTTTGAGCCATCGCATCTACATGGGCGCGTGGACTAATTCCTAGTGCATCTGCGGATTGTTCAATTTTCTGTCCATGTTCATCTACACCTGTTAGAAAATAAACATCAAACCCTTTTTCGCGCTTATACCTTGCCATCACATCACAGGCAATTGTTGTGTAGGCAGTTCCAATATGAGCCCGGCCGTTAGGGTAATAAATTGGGGTTGTTATATAATATGTTTTTGTCATCATTGTTCTCCTTGCATCCTAAATTAATTTACTAATTACTTCTTCATACTCACTATAGCTACTTACAATATCAGCAATATATTGCAACAATAAATGCTCTTTTTGCATTAATTCTTCTTCTCGATCAACGGCAACAAATGAAATACTTGATAATGTTTTTCGTGGATAGAAGAAGACCGTTTCTAGCTGACTATCCAAGATTGCTTTATCGACTGATTTTAGTTTTTCACCACATGACAAAAAGAATGTCAGTTCTGTTAGTTGTTCAAACACCTCTTTATCTTCCAATCCAAAAAACGAAAAATGCTGTATTTTATAAGCAATGTTTGCCATTTTAACTAACTGTTTATCCAATCCAACCGCTAATAATCCATCAAGTAGCCCCGTTGTATAATCGACGCATCCTTGCTCACCATTAATAACCATTGTCCCGCACTCTAAACAGACTCCTAACATATTATCTTCTAGCTTGAAATGAACTCCCATAAATAAATAACTCCTCCACATAAATATACTAATATTCTACCATATTTAGCTCAAAAAAGATAGCAAACATTATTTTGCTACCCTACTATTTCTTGTCTTAAAATAACGTTCCTTGTGATTCAAGCAACTTGCTTACGGGTGAAAATGTTTTCCGGTATAAGCCATCTATTACACCTTGATTTACTAAGGCCTCTAAATGTTTTTTAGTGCCGTAGCCTTTATGATTTTCAAAACCATATTGTGGATATTTCTTTCCGTATGCTTTCATAATACTATCCCTCACCGTTTTAGCAACGATACTTGCTGCCGCAATTGAAAGACTTAGCTGATCCCCCTTTATAATTGGGATTACAGGCACATCCAGCGTTTTAATTGGCATCGCATCAGTTAAAACAAAATCATAATCGATATTACTTAAAGCCATTAGCATTGCCATCCGCGAGGCCTCATAAATATTTACCCGATCAATGACCTCCGCTTCTAACATACCTAAACCAACAATTGCATGCTCGGTAATAATTGCAAAAAAATCAAGGCGCTTTTTCTCACTTAACTGCTTTGAATCCGTTATTCCAATAAACAATTCGACAGCATCATTTGGAATTATAACTGCCGCTGCAACAACTGGACCAGCAAGGCACCCACGCCCCGCTTCATCACAACCGGCAACACTAGTAAAGCCTTCCGCTGCTGCCTCTTGTTCATAATTAAGCATGCTGTGTCCAATCATTTAACCGCATCCTTAAACAATGCCTCAAATGAGTCAAGCTCACGATCAAGTGTAAATGTTCCAAGTTTGCCATCACGCAATTCATTAAGAAAAATCATAATTCCGTGTGCCATATCAATTTCATTGTTTTTTACAAGCATTCCACGCATTCTTGTAATTTTCTCAAGCGTTTGGACTGCAGTATCCTCAGGTAAAATTTTAATTGCCTCTGTTTGATAGCGATCCGCCACATACCATGGATAAAACTCATTAAGAAAATCAATAGCATACACCGCAAGCTGTTCAACTGGGACAATTGTATCCTTTATTGTTCCTAGCACTGCAAGCCTCATACCAAATTCTGGGTTTTCAAATTTTGGCCAAAGGACACCGGGGGTATCCAATAACTCCATTTGCTTATGAACTCTAATCCATTGTTGCATTTTTGTCACCCCGGGTTTATTTCCTACAACTGTTACTCTTTTATTTGATATCCGATTAATTAATGTTGATTTCCCAACATTTGGCACACCCACGATCATTGCTTTCATTGGTCTTTTTTTCATTCCACGACCAGCATCACGAGCAAATTTTTCTGCTAGGACTTCTTCACTTTTTTTTACTAAGCGGTCTATTTTATCATTGTGGACATCAAAACTTAATACTTCATATCCTTCTTTGCTAAATAATTCTTCCCATTTTCTTGTCATTGATTCATCAGCCAAATCTCTTTTTGTCAAAACAACAATATGCTTTTTCTCACCAATAATTGACTTTAATTTGGGGTTATGTGATGACAATGGTGCACGTGCATCACGAAGTTCTAACACAATATCTACTAGTTTTAAGTTTTTCTGTATTTCTTTGAGTGCCTTGGTCATATGACCGGGAAACCATTGTATCTGCTTCATTTAATTAATCATTCCTTATTTTCTATATTAGAGTAATTTTATTTTATCCATTGGGTAAACAACAGCTCGAACTATCCCTAAAATATCGCTTTCTGTGATTGTTCCATTATCAGGATTTCTACTATCATTACTTTTACCACGATTATCACCAATAACAATGTACTGCCCTTGGGGAAGTATGCCATTTTGTTCGTGCAATAGTGTTGTCGATCTGAACACGTCAGTTTTACTGTTTTCCGCTAAAAATGGTTCCTCTACCAAGCTACTGTTAACATATAATTTACCATTAATATAATCAATTTTGTCTCCTGGCAACCCAATTATTCGCTTAATCCAATAATGATCTTTGTTGCCAAATTTCACCCCCACAACGTCAAATCGCTGTGGCTTTGACAGTTTATAGCTCATTTTGTCAACTACAAACTGTTGCCCATCAATTATCGTTGCTTCCATCGTATCATCTTTAATCGTTTTAACTGACAAGCCAAACTGCGTAATCACTAAAAAAATTCCCAAGCCTATAACAATACTTGATAAGTGTCTCCCAATTTTTTTTAATATTTCCATTATTTCCCCCAACTTTCAAATAATCTCAACTGCTGCTGGCTTATCTGCCTCTACATCGTAATAAAAATATAGTAAAAAGAAGAAAAGCTGTTTCCAGTCTTTCTCCTTTCTGCTTTTATCGAATTTCACGGATACGAGCTGCTTTACCACGTAAATTACGTAAATAATAAAGTTTTGCACGACGTACCTTACCACGGCGGATAACATCAATAAGTGCCAATTTTGGCGAATGTAATGGAAAAGTTCTTTCCACTCCAACATTTGATGACATCTTACGAACTGTAAAAGTTGAACTAATTCCTGAACCATGTCTTTTAATAACGACACCTTCAAAAATTTGAACACGTTCTCTTGTTCCCTCGATAATACGTACATGTACACGCACTGTATCTCCAGCTCTAAATGCAGGTAAATCTGCTTTAAGCTGTGATTCTGTGATCTTTGCTAGTAATGCTTGCATAGAGTCACACTCCTTCCCTTCACACACTCATATATTGCTAACTGCAATAAAGCGGAACATGCTGATTATAACTATTAAATTATAGCATATTTCCGACTTCACTACAAGCTTTTTCTAGACTACAGTTGCGATTAGTAACACGTATATGATAATGTCTTAAGTGTTCGTACATAATAATGTCCTCAATCCAGTTCCCCCTAGGGGGAAATTTTTTAAAAAAATGCTTTTCTCTCCATTTCCGTGTATACTGAAAACTAAGGAGTTGAAATGACATGCGAAAGGTTGACTTAACAATGAAAGAATATAATAAATACACCATCATCAAAAATCTAGTAGATACCCATGGAAATAAGCTTCGTGCTGCAACAAAAATTGGTTGCTCTGTACGACATGTCAACAGACTCATTCGG
>JBOFTV010000009.1:0-5777 GCA_051652245.1 Culicoidibacterales bacterium
CGGTATTGGGCTTTTTGGCATTTCATTTGACGATAAATTATCTTTTAGGACTTCAAGGAATAACAGCAGCAACAACAACAGTCAAAGCTTTGATGGAAACCAAGGGACTATCGCTGATCGAGGCTAGTATTGAAAATGCGAGATATGAAGTTGTCTTAGGCTTCTTTACGTATCGAATGAATGTTTTTGCGGGAATTATTGTGGGCTTGGTTGTTAGCGCACTCCATAATAAATTTTATCGAATTAAGCTGCCGGATGTCATTAACTTTTTTGGGGGAAAACGATTTGTGCCAATTATTGTCCTCGTGCTGATTCCTTTTGTGGCGGGTATTTCTTATGCGATTTGGCCAGCGTTTGATTATGTGATTGCAATGTTGGGCTTAGTAATTGCGTCTACTGGGGTATTTGGGACATTCATTTTTGGTCTCTTGAATCGGTTGTTGATTCCCACAGGATTGCATCATATTTTAAATCAGTTAGTGCGCTTCACACCAATTGGTGGAACAGCTGTAATTGATGGGGAAACAGTCAATGGGGCCTTAAATATTTATTCGGGAGCACTTGCTGCTAAAGTGGCGGTGCCAATTGAAACATTTCAGCTGGCAACAAGATATATTGGTCAAGGACATATGCTTACAGCGGTGTTTGCACTACCGGGAGCCGCCTATGCAATGATTAAAACGGCACCCAAAGAAAAACAGAAAATGGTTGCTACATTATTGATTGCCGGGGTTGCAGCATCGATGGTTACGGGTATTACAGAACCGCTTGAATTTTCGTTCATGTTTGTCTCACCAATATTATTTGTGTTTCATGCCGTTATGACGGGGTTAGGATATATGGTTATGGCAATGTTAAATGTATCGGTTGGAAATATTCAGGGGGGCTTGATTGATTTTATCATTTTTGGTGTATTTAGAGGATTAGCAACAAATTGGTTTTGGATACCGGTTGTTGGTTCTGGCGTTTTTTACATTTATTATAAAGTCTTTTGCTTTGTTATTTTACGGTTTAATGTTAATACACCAGGACGAGGTGAGGATGAAAATTTGGAGGAGGACAGCCTGATAACTTCATTAGCGCGGACTGTATTAATTGTTGACGGCCTAGGTGGATTAGCAAATATTATTGAAATTGAAAACTGCTTTACGCGGCTCCGGGTGGAGTTAGTTGATGGTAAGCTAGTTGATGAACAAATTCTTAAAAAAACGAACCCAGCCGGGATACTAAAACAGGGCGATAACTTTTATCATGTTATCTATGGACTTCAAGTAGAGGAAATTGCTAGGGATGTTAAAAGTTATATCAAAAACAAGAAAAATGGGAATTGATTGAAGGAATGTAGACTTATATTTTCAGTCCGAAAAATAAATAAAAGAGAGAGAGGGAGTCGAGTTAGTCTACTCGACGTAATCATGATGAAGAAATTTAATGTCACAATTGTAGGTGGGGGTTCAACTTGGACACCCGGGTTACTTAAAGCGCTAATCAAGTTTTTGGACCGCTTTGCCTTAAAAAAGTTGACCTTGTTTGATATCAATGCGCAAAGGCAAGAAATTATTGGGGGATTCGGTGAAATTCTTTTTCGCGAACTTGCCCCAACCGTTGAATTTAAGCAGACAATAGATAAGCGTGTTGCCTATGAGGATGTCGATTTTGTTTTCTGCCAAATGCGTACGGGTGGTTATGAGATGCGAACAAAGGATGAGGAAATACCGTTATCATATGGGGTGATTGGCCAAGAAACTTGTGGTGCTGGAGGTTTTGCATATGGAATGCGTTCAATTAGGGATATGATTGAAATGGTGGAAGATGTCCGAAAATATCAAAAAGACGCTTGGATTTTAAACTATACAAACCCAGCCGCAATTGTTGCCTATGCTTTAAAAAAAGCCTTCCCCAAGGACGATAAAATCCTTAACATTTGTGATCAACCGATTAATTTAATCCACTCATATGCCAAAATCATGAATTATGATTATAACAAAATCGAGCCTAAGTATTTTGGCTTAAATCATTTTGGTTGGTTTACTAATCTTTACGACGAAAATGGCGTTGACATGCTACCGCAGTTAAAAGCCGAAATCATGAAAAATGGTTTTCGACCAGCAGATGCCCAACAGCGGGATCAATCATGGCTTGACACGTATGGTTTGGTCCAGGATATGTTAATTGATACACCTGAATTTTTACCTAATACGTATTTGCAATATTATCTCTATTCAAAACACAAAGTCACACAGTTAAATCCAAGGAGAACAAGAGCAGCTGAGGTTATTGCGGGCCGAGAAAAGCGTGTTTTTGCAGAATGTCGTGCTGTTATTAAAAGTGGAAGTGCCTTAGGAGCAGATGTTGTTCAAAATGATGCACATGGTGAGATGATTGTTGCCATAGCGGAGTCAATTGCTAACAATCGGAAACGCTATTATATTGTCATCGTCGAAAATAAGGGGATTATTCCTAATTTACCAGCAGATGCCATGGTTGAAGTAACCTGTTTGCTAGGAAATCGTGGGCCTGAGCCACTAGCAGTCGGAGAAATTGGTACATTTTACAAAGCATTAATTGAAAATCAATATGGCTATGAACGTTTGACAGTAGAAGCCTATTTTGAGAAATCATATACAAAGGCGTTACAAGCTTTGACGCTTAATCGGACCATTACGGATGCTAAACTAGCAAGACAGATTCTAGATAAGTTAATAAGCGAAAATAAAGGCTATTGGCCAACATTAGAGGTGAAAAATTAAGATGACAAAAATGATAATAAATGCTGATGATTTTGGTTATTCAAATGGGATAAACTATGGAATAATCGATGCCTTTAGTCGAGGCATGTTAACTTCAACAACATTAATGGTAACAATGCCAGGCTTTGACCACGCCATTGGCTTAATGAAGCAGTTCCCCAGTCTCCCAGTCGGTTTACATGTCAATTTAACATTTGGAAAACCATTAAGTCATGCCAGTGAAATACCAAGTCTTCTGGGTCCAAATAGTGAGTTTATTAAGCCAAAACAGCGGCTGGCAACAGCCAAATATAATTGCGAAGAAGTCTATAGGGAAGCAAAAAAGCAATATCAAAAATTCATTGCCACTACAGGAAAAAAGCCAATACAAATAGATACACATTTATTTTCATCGGACTTATACCCCGAAGTAACAGCAGCGCTAAAACAGCTCGCAGCAGAAAACGGTATTCCGCTCCGAAATCATGAGACAGACTTTTTTTCTAGAGTACCTTTGATTACGCAAAGGACATTTAAGGGGCAGGAAGGCTTGGACTATATCAGTGAAAATATACTGGAAATTTCTCAATATGAGTATGTTGAAATCATGGCACATCCGGGATATGTTGATCAATATCTTTTAAATAATTCAACATATAATTACCAACGGGTAGCAGAAGTTGCGTTCCTTACAAGTGAGCACTTTAAAATACTCTTAGCAGAAAATAAGATTGAATGTATTAATTTTAGTCAAGTACCAACTAAAATAGTGATTAAATAGCAGTCCAAAATATGTTATACTTAACATTAGCAGAAATGAGGTATGAGAAGAATGAGGACAGCAGCAATATTTAATCAAGCAATTAAAACACCCTATGGGTGGTTTGAAATAGTTGCAAGTGACCACTATTTAGATCAACTAATAAAACGCGACGATGACCAAATAGAGCAAAAGCCCAATAAAATTACGGGAGAGGTTGCGAGGCAGTTAACAAAATATTTTCTAGGGGAGTTGGAGGTATTCGACTTACCGATCTATTTTCCCAATTCATTTACGGGGCAAGTCTATAAAGCACTACTAGGGACAAACTTTGGGGCTAAAATTTCATATCAAGAACTAGGAACGCTTGCTGGTAGTAATGCACCTAGAGCTGTAGGAACAGCGATGGCTAATAATAAAATCCCAATCATAATCCCTTGTCACCGTGTGATTAAAAGTACAGGGAAATTAGGTAATTATGCATTTGGAACAGAAATGAAGCAACAATTATTGGATTTTGAAAGTAGTATGTTAAGGTGAATTAGTCTAAAAAAGTAGGGTGTACCTGCTTTTTTTGGTGTTTCCTGAAAAAATGGTGTCTTTTTTTCTTGCATATAAGTTGATAAAAGGGTATTATATATTTAATAATATTTGAGGAGGAACTTAGGATGAGTTACATAAAAAAAATAGTCGGGGTCGTAATGAGTGTCGTTATCTTGGCATCGTGCGGTGGTGCAGAGAGTAAACCAAAAGATAATATTTTGAAGGTTGCAACGGAGTTAAAGTCATCGACAATTTTTCATCAGGAGACAAGTGAAATCGCCAATTTTGATCATATTGGTCAGTTTTTAGAGGGACTAGTTGAGTATGATTTGGAGAAGAAAATTGTTCCAGCAGGAGCGGAGTCGTGGACGCTATCAGGGGATGCAAAAAGCTATACCTTTAAACTAAGACGGGATGCTATCTGGTCAAATAATGTGCCAGTTATGGCAAAAGATTATGTCTATAGCTGGAGGACGTTAGTTAATAATGAGAAAGCGGATTATCGCTTTTTAGCAGCGGCTATTAAAAATGGGCAGAAAATAATGGATAAAGAAGCCGCTGTTACAACACTTGGTGTTAGAGCAATTGATGATTATACGCTAGAAGTGGAGCTTGAGCAGCCATTAGCCTATTTTCTTGATTATCTGGCATTTCCCACATTTTTCCCTTTAAATGAGGATGAGTATCAGAAAATTGGCGCAGCTAATTATGGTACTTCAGCGGAAACAGTTTTAGCAAATGGTCCATTCATTGTTGAACGATATACGCCAGATGCTGAAGTTATTTTTAAGAAAAATGATAAATATTGGGGCAAGAAAAATGTTAAACTTGCAGGTGTCAATGTGAAGATAATTGCGGAAACGTCAACGCAGGCGACATTGTTTGATCAAGGGGATTTAGATGTTTTACGATTAGAAGGCGATTTAATTGATAAATATACAGGTGAGAGTACAATTATTTCGACTTTACAAAGCAGGATTGATTATATGTATATTTCGGGAACCACGGGTACACCAGATGCCCTCTTAAGCAATCAAAACTTTCGGTTGGCTGTAGGGCGGGCAATTGATAAAGATTTAATTGTGAATAATATTTTGAAAAATGGCTCAGCACGGTTGGATGGGCTGGTTCCTAGTGAGTTTGGTAGAGTTGGCGACCAATTTTATCGCGAATTTGCCAAGACACCAGAAACTGCATTATTTGATAAAACGAAGGCATTAGAATACTTAAGTAAAGCAAAGGCTGAGCTAGGAGCAACACCCTTAGTATTTACGCTGTTGCACAGGGATTTACCAAATGATAAGAAAGTGTATGAAAACTTAAAAGCACAAATCGAGACAAATTTACCAGGTGTAGTTGTAAATCTCGAATCGATGCCAAATCAACTGTATTTCCGTAAATTAAAAGAGAAAAGAACAGTAGCAGCAGGAGCGGGCTGGAGTCCTGATTACTTTGATGTTTCAACGTACTTTGATTTATTTACGGAGAAATCACCATATAATTATGCTAATATTCAAGATAAGGTTTATCAAGAAAATGTAAGCAAGGCTGGATCTGCTGAATTAGTTACAGATGTTCAGAAAAGGGCAGCACACTTTGTTGAAGCAGAGAAAAGTTTGCTTGCTGATGGAACATTTATACCACTATACCAGACAGGAAGGAAGTATAATATTAAACCATATGTTAAAAATTATCAACTAGCACCAATTTCACCGACGGTTTACTATAAAAATGTGGAATTAGTG
>JBOFTV010000010.1:0-14869 GCA_051652245.1 Culicoidibacterales bacterium
TCATTTCAACTCCTTAGTTTTCAGTATACACGGAAATGGAGAGAAAAGCATTTTTTTAAAAAATTTCCCCCTAGGGGGAACTGGATTGAGGACATTATTATGTACGAACACTTAAGACATTATCATATACGTGTTACTCCCATCAAAAAAACGCAAAAAAAACACTTGCATTCCCCCCCAAGGACTGATACAATAGCATATAACAGAAAGATAGAGGAGCGAAAAACAAGAGTAAACTTACATGGGCTTATTTCAAAAGCAATGCATGAAGTTGAAAGGGAATTTCGCCGAAGGGAAATAGGATTGATAACTATTTACCCTGGGTGTATAAGAAAAACTTATACAACTGTCATCAAATTGATGAAGCGCTATCTTTCCTTACGCGAAAGTAGTAATATACATAAAAGCGGTTAGGAAAGATATCCTAACCGCTTTTTGTATATTAAAAAGGAGAGGGAAATTAACCATGACAAATATCAGAGTATTAAAATTTGGTGGTACAAGTGTTGCAACAGTTGAGAAAATCACTGCTATAGCGGAATTCCTCATTAAGCAACCTCAGCAGCTAATTGTCGTTGTCTCAGCAATGAATAAAATGACAGATGATTTAATTAAACTAGCATCAAGTATTAATAAACAACCGAATAAAAGAGAAATGGACATGTTGCTTACAACGGGCGAACAGCAAAGTGCAGCCTTACTTGCAATGGCAATTGACAACTTAAATCGCAAAGCAATCTCGCTAACAGGATATCAAATCGGGATAAAAACGGATGGACATCATGCCAAAAGTACAATTGCTAACATCTCTACCGACCGCCTCCAAAAGCATCTCGACTTAGGTCAAATTATTATTGTCACAGGCTTTCAAGGAATCAATGAGCAAGGGGATCTAACAACGCTTGGTCGCGGAGGATCTGATACCTCAGCTGTTGCAATTGCAGCAAGTGTTGGTGGAAGTTGCGAAGTCTACACAGATGTTGAGGGCATCTATACTCTAGACCCGCGTGTCTTCCCCAATGCTAAAAAGATGAGCGAGGTAACCTATGATGAAATGATGGAACTAGCAATAAGTGGTGCCTCAGTTATGGAAACAAGAGCAGTAGAACTAGCGAAGAAATACAATGTTGAAGTCTACGTTGGCAAGACACTCTCAACAAAAAAAGGAACATGGATTAGAAAGGATGTAACGAATATGGAAAAAAATGTTGTCACCGGAATAGGCATCGATAAAGATGTTTTAAGGGTAAATATCTCAGGTCTAGAAATGTCAATTGCTAATATGGCGGATCTCTTTGAAGCTTTTGAGCAGCAAGCAGTAAATGTTGACATGATCAGTCAAAACGCCGACAAATCCCTCGCTTTCACAGCCAAAAGAAATGAAAAAAGCGAATGCAAGACAGCGATTGCACAGCTAAAAGCCAAACTACCAGCAGTAGAAGCCAAACTAGTGGATAATGTTGCTAAGATTTCTCTTGTGGGCATTGGGATGATGAGTTCACCAGGAACAGCAGCCAAAGTCTTCCGCCTTCTTGCAAACCAAGAAATCGAAGTGCTCCAAGTAAGCACCTCAGATATCAGCATCAGCGTCATCATCCCTGAACAAAGTATTCAAAAAGCTGTAACCAGTCTAGCAGAATCATTTGAAATGTAGGAAAAAAGGTGAAAGAAATGATTAATTTTCAAAGCTACCACGGATGTGGCAACGACTTTATTTATATCACAACTCAGGATGCCCAAAGGCTAATTAGCGAAAAGCGTCTAACAAGATTCATCCAAAAAATTTGCCACCGGCGCTTCGGTATTGGGGCAGATGGGCTAATTTATGCCACAAAAGAGGGCGAAAACTACAAAATGAATTACTATAACAGCGATGGCAGTCAAGCTAACATGTGCGGTAATGGGATGAGAACATTTAGGCAATATTTAGCGGATAATTTTAATGAAACAGCAGCAGAAATGATTATCCAAACAAGTCAATCACAAGTTACAGTCAGGCAACGAGCAAGCGGCTTAATTGATGTTAACCTTGGGGCAATACCCGAGATAATAGCACACAAAATTGAGGGAGTCGACTATTTCTACACATATACAATGACGGACCATGTTGTCTGCTTTGGTAATAGTATCCCCCAAAATTATCAGCAAATAGGTGCAAAAATTGAACGTCATCCCAACTTTCCTCAAGGGACAAATGTAAACTTTGTCCAAATCGACAGTTTGGGTAGGCTTACGTTAGAAACATGGGAGCGTGGATCGGGTCATACGCTTGCTTGTGGTACGGGGGCAAGTGCGAGTGCGTTAGTTTATCGAAATAATTTTGCAGAAGACATTGATAAAGTGACAATAGCGGTTGAAGGTGGCGTATTAGAAGTTGAATTTATGGCAGGTGAAATTCATTTAATTGGACCGAGTTTGAAAATTTCCGAGGGATTTTTTTTACTAGAAGATTAGGAAAATGAGAGGATTGTGATTTAGTATGGGATTATTGTTTAGAGGTGTTGGGACGGCGATTATTACGCCTTTTACAGCAACGGGGGCGATTAATTTTCCCGTTTTGGGGCAGTTAATTGAAAATCAGGAGCAAGCGGGAATTAAAACAATTGTTGTCAATGGAACAACAAGCGAGGCGGCAACATTAGCTGATGATGAGCAATTTGCCTTAGTGGAATTTGTAGCAAATCATGTCCAATCTGATACAATGGTTATAGCGGGTGTGAGTAGTAATGAGACAAAGCATGCGTGCGGTTTGGCAAAGCGGTTTTCAGCATTACCAATTGCGGGGATGCTGGTGCTAACGCCTTATTATAATCGAGCTAATGATAGTGGGATGATTGCCCATTTTGAGGCAATTATCGCTGAAACAACATTGCCAGTAATTTTATACCATATTCCTAGTCGAACTGGCTGTGGTATTTCTTTTCCCGTTTTGCAGAAAATGGCGGAAAATCCACAGGTAAGCGGAATCAAATTTGCGGATAGCGATTATGGTTATGCGATGGCTATTTTAGGACAACTTTGTCATGAGGATTTTGCTTTGTATTCGGGAAATGACGATATGACGTTTGCTTTAGTTGCAATGGGGGCTGCTGGAAGTATCTCAGCTGCTGCTAATTTATTACCAAAAGAGTTACTTCGCCTTTATGATGCCCTAAGTCAATTTGATTTAGTGTTGGCAAGGGAACTCCATTTTGGACAATTGGAATTATTAAACGCTTTGTTTATGGAAACAAATCCGATTCCTGTTAAATATGCGATGCGGTTAAAAGGGTATGATGTTGGTGGCTTTAGATTACCACTATGCGACCCTGAACTGGCGACGCAAAAATTATTAAAACAACTTGTACTAGGGGAGGAAAATTAATGGTGATTGAGATAGCCGTAAATGGGCATGGAGCAATGGCTTCTAAGGTTAAGGATGCAATTATTAGGAGTCAAGGCTGTAACTTTGTGGGGTTTTGTAGTGAAAATGAGCAGGATGAATTGCCAACACTTGCAACCCTTAGACAAGAACACCGTCTTGATGTTGTGATTGATTTTTCGCATCCCGATCAATTGGCGGGGCTCCTTAAAACAGCAGCGCAAGTGGGAACAGGACTTCTGCTTGCAACAACAGGTTATACAAATAACCAGCTAGAACAAATTGCCCAAGCGGCAACAACTTGTCCGATTTTACAAACATACAACACAAGTATCGGAATAGCGGCCGTGGAAAAAGCGGTGGCAACTTTAGCACATGAGTTAGTGGGCTTTGAAACAGATATTTTAGAAATCCACCATAATAAGAAAATTGATGCACCAAGTGGAACGGCTTTAAAATTGCAAGATGCCGTCTTGGCAGGACGAGGCGTTACCGGTGTCCAGACGATCACAAATCGCGTGGGTAATCCGCGGCAAGCAGTTGAACAAATTGGGATGCAATCTTTAAGGCTTGGAAATGTTTATGGTGAGCATAGCGTTTTTTTTGCTAAGGGGGATGAGGTTATTGAGGTTAAGCATACTGCTTTAAGTAAGGAATTGTTTGCTGCTGGGGCTGTTGACTTGGCACTTAAGTTGGCTAAGATGGCACCAGGACTTTATGTGATGGGCGATTTTTTAAGATAAATATTGATAGAAGAAAGAGGAATAGAGAAATGAAGAAATTAGAAACTGCGGATGAGATTATCCAATTTATTAAAAATTCAGAGCGCCGTACGGATGTCAAATTATTTGCCAAAGGCGTTGTTAGTGGCAGTTATGCGGGGGTGAGTGTTTTTAATCCGGATAATTTTGTCTTGGCTTTTGGGAATTTTGTCGATGTTGAGAAAATGGTTAAAGCTGAGCAATTAAGTGATGTGGTTTATGAGTCGAGTTACCGTAATTCAGCGATTCCAATGCTAGATACGAAAAATATTGATGCAAGGATTGAACCTGGGTGTTATATTAGGGAGCATGCTCAAATTGGTAAAGATGCTGTTATTATGATGGGGTCGGTTATTAATATTGGTGCAGTTGTTGGTGAAAAAACGATGATTGATATGAATGTTGTCTTAGGTGGTCGGGCGCTTGTGGGTGCGCGTTGTCATATTGGTGCAGGTAGTGTGATTGCCGGGGTTATTGAACCAGCAAGTGCAACGCCTGTTGTGATTGAAGATGATGTTGTCATTGGTGCTAATGCAGTTGTGATTGAAGGCGTTCGTGTGGGGCGTGGGAGTGTTATTGGTGCAGGTAGTGTGGTTACACGTGATATTCCACCTTTTAGTGTTGCTGTTGGGAATCCTGCACGGGTTGTGAAGCTGGTTGATGAGCAGACGAAAGGGAAAACAGAGATTGTTGAGGATTTGAGGTAGTTAGCGCTTTTTTATTAAGTTAGATGGAAGAAATAAGGTAAATGAGGAATAGGTAAATGGAAAGAGCTAAAATTTTTATTGATATTAATAATAGTAAACAGGGCATGATTATGCAATATGAAGACATTAATAAGCCCGTATTGTTGTTTATTCATGGTGGGCCGGGATCGACATCGTATATCTTTTTCGAATCGCTAGGTCTGGAATTATATCAACAGTTTGTTGTGTGTCACTGGGAGCAAAGAGGAGCTGGAATTTCTTATGCTAAAGATATTCCAATAGAAACGATGAATAGTCAACAGATCATTGATGATGCCAGAGTGCTTAGTCATTATCTGATGAAGACATACAAAAAAGCTAAAATATTTTTAATGGGGCATTCATGGGGTACGTTTATTGGTATGCAATTGGCAGAACAACATGCTGAGTTGTTTTATGCCTATATTGGCATTGGACAAATTAACAATCAAGTAGCCTCAGAAAAAGCTGCTTATTCATATATGCTTAATCAGGCGGTAGAAATGAAAGATAATAGGGCACTAAAGCAATTAAGTAAATATTCACCGAATGACCCTGATTTTCCAACAATGAAGTATTTAATGTCAGCAAGAAATACGTATCTCCAAAAATATAATATCGGTTTGACACGGAAGAAAATGTCAATGATGACGGCTGTTTTGCTGCCACTTTTAAGGACTAAAACCTATAGTCTAACGGAGAAAATAAATCAAATTAGGGGCTTGTTTTTTTCAATGAAAATGTTTGGGGAGGTGTTTACGGTTCCGCTGGATAGGTATATCAAAAAAATAGATATACCCGTTTATATCATTGCGGGGGCTTACGACTATCAAACATCTTTTACACAAGCCAAAATTTTATTTGACCAGCTAGATATTCCCAAGGGGGAATACATCGTCTTTGAGCACTCAGCCCATAGTCCATTATTTGAAGAACCAGAAAAGTTTTTACAGACGATGGCAACGATTGTGCGGGCGGTTTTAGCTGACGATAAATAAGGAAGCATTTTTTTTTAGGGATGACGTGCCCGAGTGTCTACTGATGTGGTTATTGGTTTTATTGTGAAAAGTTGATATAATAAGTAGCGAAGAAACGACTAGAGGAGATCCAACAGACGGGTGGAATTACCTTCAGAGCAATTATTAAGGAAAAAAAATAGAGGTAACTATAGTATTTAAGATTATAGTTGCTTTTTTTTATGTTGAATTAGAAGGAGGGGGGTCAACAAGGAGTTAAAAGTCATTATCAGAGCGAATAATGGTCAAAAAATGCGAAATAATAAGTAGGAAGGATTAATTGGACATTTTTGGTGTGTGTGTGTGGATATTTTGTGCGTTTCAATGGTTTTTTCATTTTTTGGTGAATTTTTTGTTTTTTGTATGATTTTAATTTTTTAATTGACAATTTTATTACAATGGTATAAAATCATTACGTACAAATAATTATGTGCAGTGAATTTAAAAAATTCATAAATTACACAAACGAAGGGAAAGATAGAAAATGGCACTTATTAAATTAACACCAGAAGAACTAAGATTACAGTCTAATATTTATGGTAAATCAGCAGGTGAGATTACTGTGATGTTAGGGAGACTGGATGGAGTTCAAAGAGAGATTAGCGCTAATTGGGACGGAGAAGCGTGGAACAAATTTGAGGAGCAATATGGTGAGTTGAGTAAGAAAGTTAGAGATTTTTCAAACTTGTTAGAGGATATTGATAAGCAATTAAAAGAGGTAGCACGTGTAGTAGAAGAAACAGATAGAGAAATTGCTTCAAAATTAGGATTCAAATAATTCTCCCCAAGGCATGACACAATATTTTATATTGTGCAATGCCCTAATCTTTCAAAAAGTGATTTAGGTTGAAATATTAGGGCATTGAAAACAATGACTAAAGTGGTGAGGTAGAGGGATTTATGAAGAAAATAGCAGTGTTTATGATGAAAATCGGGATGATTTTTGCAATTACGGTAGGTGTGAGTTTTTTTGCATTTGAGAAAATTTATGAGAGTATGCGGCGGCCGGAGATGAAAATAGCGTTAGTTAATGAGGATAGTGGTACTTATTATAAGGCGGAGAAGATATCTTTTGGGAGTGCTTTTGTTAAGCAGGCTGAGCGAGATAAGGGGTATCAGTGGACAATTGGCACTCGTAGCGTGGGTGAAAGTAAGCTTGAAGATAATGAGGTGGACTTACTTGTGATTATTCCTAATGATTTTTCAAAGAAGGCTGTGTCGTTTAATGAAGTTAATCCGGAGCAGTTAAAGTTGATTTATAAGATTAACCCGCGGAGTAACTTTTTGCAGCTGACACAGTCAGAAACAGTGTTGGCTGAGCTGGAAAGTGGGTTTAATAAGAGCATTACGGAAGTTTATTTTGCAAGTGCTTTGCAAAATATTGATAATACAAAAATAAATGTGAATCGAATTGTCGAAGAGCAAAAAGCGCATGAGAAGATTGTTGTTGAAGATGTTAATGCAAATGTTGCTAAAATGACTGAAAACTTTACAACTGTAAAAATTGATTCAGAGCAGGATACCAAAAGTTTGGAAGCATTAGCAAAATCACTAGAAAGCTTTAATAAAAGAAATATTGAAAATAAAGATTTTTTGGGAACTTATAATGGGAATCATCGTAAATTTGAAGGAATTTATCAGCAAAATAATGTGGGGTTTTCGGGCTTTATGCAGAAGCAAGGGGAGTTCAATAATGGGTTTAATAATGGTAGGCACCAGGAAAAAATTGGGAGTATTCGTGATTCAATAGTTGGCATTGAGAATTATTTTACGGGAAATCATGGTGGGTCAAATGCTGTTATTCGTTTAGAAGAAGCTAAACTTCGTGTAGATGATGCTGTTGCGTTATTAAAAGATAATCGCCGAGCAATTGATAGTTGGATTGTTGAAGATGAGAGTGGTGCGAGTAAATTAGATAATGATGTTAAGGCGATTGCTGATTTAGTTAGTTTGGTAAATAAGTTCCCTCAAGATAATAATGAGGTCAAAATGGCAATAGAGCTTAAGATAACGGAATTTTGTCGAGATAATTTAATAAATACTAGTTTAGTGGCTAGAAATGCTGCGCACGCTTGTTATCGATTAGGTTATGGTGATGAAGGTAGTTTTAAATCATCATTTACGGGAACGTCATATTTTGCTATTGATGCTCAAGATACAACGGTTATTAGCTTATCAGTTGATCAGAAAGATAGTGAGTTTAAGCATGTAAGTTGTGCAACAGTTGAAGATTTTGGTCATAATTTTATTAGTAAGGAACAAAGTAGTATGGAAGTAATTGATTGTCCTCCAATTATTAATGAGGGTCAGGAAGTGCGTATTAATGTACCACAAAATGCTGATAAGCAGCAGTTACTTGCGATAACTTATACAATTATGTCACAAGATGACGCGCAAAATATTGAAGTTAATCAAGAATTGTTGACACAAATTCCTCGTTTAATGCCTCCAACAATTAATGCACCTGATAGTGGCCAAAATAGTGAACTATCTGGTACTGGTGTTGCAGGGAGTACAATTATTTTTGAAGATTTAGTGGATGTTGATAATGTTTTAGTTGGAGCAGATGGAAAATGGCAAGTAGTAGTTAGTGGGTTAGTACAGTCACAGATAATTACGATACACCAAGAGCTATTGATGGCAAGATATGATGGCGAAGATTTTATTAATCGCTCGGAGTCAGTCACTACAGTAGTTGGTGATAATCTTGGTCCAGAAATTTCGCGGATTAAAGTTGGCAAAAATAGTCGGATCGAAGGATCAGGGACGCCATTTGGAACTGTGTTTGTCACATTTCCTGAGGGTTTAAGTTTATCAACAACAGTTGATCAATTTGGTAGTTGGAGATTAGTATCGCCAATTGAATTATTTAAAAATCAGAGGATTAGTGCTTATCAAATTCATGATATTAATGGTGGTGTTAAAACGTCACCGATTGTTGATAAAGTTGTTGTTGAAACAATTAATCTAACGATAAATCACATTGAAGCAGCTCAAAAGCCAATCATTAGCGGTACGGGAGAACCAGGAGCATTATTAAAGATTTATAAAAAATCGCTTGCAATCACAGGAGAAGAAGTTATCCTTGAACCAGTATTAGCAGAACTAAGACTTGGGAATGTTGAAGATGAGACGATTCCAATTAATTGGTCAGTGGACTTAGCAGTTGATCTTGCTCATGGTCAGAAAATTGTTGTGATGCAAACGGATCTTTATGGTAACGAAGCTGGGATGGTGGAGCAGACAGTGCAAGACACAATAGCACCAAATATGCCTCGTGTTACAAGCATTGCTGAAAACAGAATTAGTGGAATGGGCGATGCTGGGGCTAAAATTTCTCTCCAAATAAATGGACAAGAGCAATTACCAGACTTAATTAGAGAAATCACAGTATCTGATGAAGGTGTTTGGGAATTTAAGACAGAGTATGTCCCAAATCAAATGGATGAACTAAATTTTGTTCAAACTGATCAGGCGGGCAACTCTTCGGGAACGATTAAAATTATTTTGGGAACAGAACAATATCAAGATGAATTAGTCATTGGGGAAGAACAATTCGCTGTTGGACAGATTGGGATAATTAGAGGGACTGCTAGAGCAGGTGGAGAAATCAATGTTAAAATCAATGATGTTGAAAAGACAACAGTTGCTGCTGAAAATGGGAATTGGGCGATTGATTTTACAGAAGTTGAAGTAATTACACTAGAAACGGTAATTACAATTATTCAGTTAAAGCAGACTGATGAGTTAGTGACAACAACAGAAATTCACTATCAGCCTAAAATAAAAGGAGCACCCAAAAATGAAATACTCTCAGTTATTAGCGAAAATGAAAGTCCAGTATACTATACACAATCAGCTAAGAAAAGGAAATTAGATAATACAAACATAACAAAAGTTGAGACAACACCGGAAGTTATTAATCAATATTTCACATTATATTATGGTCATGGTATTGCTAGCATTAATAATGAGTTTAGCAATCGCAGAGAAATTGAAGCTAATGCGACAGAAACTTCTCTTTATAAGAAGCTTAATTCACAATATACGAGTATTGAAGTGATTAGTAAGACACTTTCAGATTTTAAAGATGCAATAAAGACGTCATTTTTGGCCTTTAAGGTACAGACGCAGGGGGCGATTGATATTTTAGACGGTCCAAACTGTAATCCTGATGGTTTATGTTTAGGTGGTGTAGATGATGGGATTGCTATTGAGATTGAAGGGATTAAATTGCAAGGGGAGCAGTTAAGACAATTAAAAAGTAGCCATGAAGAGTTTACCCAAACTTTTACCTCGCTACAGGGACGAAGCACAGAGGTGACAAATCAGTTGGCACAGCTATCAGCTGAAAAAGCAGAAGAAGCACCATTGTTATTAGCCGTGACAGAGGAACATAAAAAGATGTTAGAACAAGGGAGTTCTTTACAAGAAAGTGCAGAAGGATATCATAAAACGGTGGAAGAGATGAGAAATTCAGCAGATGATTTTGCTAATATCACAATAGAAATGACGGATAAAAGCACAACATACTTACAACATTTACAAAAGGTGACAACAAAATTACAAGAAGATGTCGAGGGTAATGCTAATTTTTCTGATAATTTAGCAACAGTGTTTGCAAACAGTAAAATTGATGGTGCTGAAAATGATTATCTCTATGATTTCATGTCAAACCCGGTAAAAAAAGAAAACTTTAGTGAAAAAGCATTTAGAGGGATAACGCTCTTTCCCTATTTTACAACAATTATTAGTTTTACATTATCGTTGATGCTTGCATATACTTTCTTAAATTGGAAACGGAAGCTGGAAATTGTTTACGCGGATGAGTATACATGGGATGTTTTAATGGCCAATGTGAAGAAATCAGGATTATTATTTGCGATTGCAACATTAGTTGGAATAATTGTTGGTATGGTTAGTGCCTTTATGGCTGGATTATTGTCATGGCAGTTATTATCATGGGTGATTGCATTGGTTTTTATTATCAATGCGTTTACGCATCTGATGTATTTCTGCTTAAGGCAGTTTAAATCATTTGGGTTATTTCTTATCTTAGGTGTTGTACTTGTGTATTTGTTATCGAGTCAGGCAATGGGTGTTTATGTTTTAGAAGGCAGTGTCCTTGCTAAAATTCTAGCGTTGTTTCCATTAGTTTATATTGAAGATATGTTGTCAAGTATCCTTTATGGGTCATCACTTGCGGGACATGAGTGGGTAATTTTTTCAGTAGTATTAGTTTTAGTGGGGGCGATTGTTTTTAGTTTGTTAATTGGTGTGTATGAGGCGAAAAAAGAGGTGCAGAAAAATGCGTAAGTTAGGAATTTTTATTGTAGCTTTGCTTAGTTGTTCAGTGATTATTAGGGCAACTGAGGGGGATAATGGGAAACTCTTTTTAGATTTATCACAACTTGATAAAAATAATATTGAGCAACAACAAAGAACGCAAGCAACAATCGAGCGTTCTGGTGTGTCAATTTTCACACCAAAAGCAATTGAAGCGTATGAGCTTAAACAAGCGCAGCAGCAGCAGCAATATGATGAGCTAAATAATACACTCTTTTTAGTAGACGTTCCACCGCAGAACTTGAATCCGAGTGCAGTATTATTTCAGCAAAAGATGGTGGAGACTAAGGCAGTTAAGCTGAATAAGGATGTATATTTTGAGATGAATTACATGATTTATGTCTTTGTGGGGTTTGTTGGTTTGTTACTTGCTGTGTTTATTGGTTACTTGTTTAAAGCTGAACATAGAATAAAGGAGAATTAAAAAATGAAGACAACACATATTGATGTCACGCTTGATTTTACTAATTTGGGGTCAACAACGGCAATTGATTTACGAATTCCAACACAGCAGCCTGTGGGTGAGTTAATTGTTAATCTTTGTCAAACATTGAAAGTAGAGAATTTGTTAAAAGACAAGTCGACGTATAGCTTGCGAATAATTAATAAAAATAAAATTGTTAGTGGCAATACTATTTTAGCTGATACAAATGCTAGTAATGGTGATTTGTTAGAGATAGTCGTTTAATGGAAGGAGTCTTAAGAAGATGGAGACAATAATGATAAAATACGGTGATAAGGAAATTGAAGTTGAAAAACAGGGAAATTTGTGGCAGACGAAAATTATTAGATCGTATACAAATATTAAAACAAAGGCAGAATTAAATTTGTTAGCGATGCCCTCAAATTTCTTAACACCTGTTACTGCTGTTTTTGGTGATGTCGAAATCACATTGCAGTTTACGATTATGGATGATTTGCAGCAGTGGGAAGTTACACGAACATTGGCTAAGGTTGATAAGTTGCGAATATGTGCTAATATTGCTCTTTTAAGGGAGTTTGTTGGTGGTCGCCAAACATTGGTTCTTGCTCCAGAAAACATGCTTTACGATCGAAATTTACTACCAAAAATGGTGTATCGAGGACTGGCAGATTATATTGAGCCATTGGGGTGTGATGATGATAATTTTTTACGACAATATAAAGCGCTTGTTATTTGTACGCTTAGTGATAAGTATACGTTTAATGAGCTTTATATGGGGGCGTTGAATTTGGTGAAGGATTCGGCTTTGACGCGTGAAATTGCTGTGTCTGAGACGGTGGAGGCTGTTGAAGGCTTGCTACTGGAAGCTTTGATGCGTGAAAAAGGTAGAATTGATAATCGGATGAAGCTTGTGTCGAAGGGGCGGTATAATTTCTATTCACGGACAGCGATATTTTTAATGGTTATAGCGGTGTTGTTGACGAGTGGGATATCATATTTGGGATTTGCTGTGATTCCTTATCAGAACACATTATTACTAGCAAGTGATGCTTTTTTAAGTGTTGATTATAATGGAACGATTGAAACTTTGAAGAAAATCGAGCCCAAAACATTACCTCAAACAAGTAAATATGAACTTGCATATTCGTATTTGCAAGGGGAGCCATTAACAAATGAGCAAAAAGAAGTTGTCGCTAATAATATTAGTTTAAAAAGTGATCCAAATTATCTTTTGTTTTGGATTTATAGTGGCAAGGGAAACTTTGAAGGAGCACTTGATTTAGCAAAATCATTAAGAGATGTTCAATTAACCATTTACGCTTTGGAAAAAATGATCGACGCAATAAAATCAAATACAAAAATATCAGGAGCAGATAAAGAAGAGCAAATTACAAAATTAACAACTGATCTTGAAAAAAGCATCAAAAGTTTCGAAGAAAGCACAACTAAAACTAACAGCCAATAAAAAATAACAAAGGAAGAAAAGTGATTAAATGTGAAAAAAGAGATATATATCATTCAACCAACCCATCTTGAAAAAAGCGAAATTGAAGAGGCTAAAATAAATAATATAAATATCGGCACCATTGCGTTTGTAACAGAACAACAATGGGCCGATTTTGGCATAAAAAATTGGAAACCCCAAGCTAGTGCAGTGTTAATATGTGAGCAACAAAGAGTTGGGAACTATGATATTAGTAAGCACGAAACGCTAACAATTGGTGGAAAAAAAACGGATACGATTCAAATAGCAGGGACAGAGAGTGTTGAAATAATTTTACAGAAAAAGGATAATTGTTGGCATCTTTTCGTTGTTGGAACAAAGGCTGTGTATTTGAATTTAAAGCGACTTGAACAGGAAGTGGTTTTACAGAAGGGGGATGAATTTTTTACAGAAGGATTGCTTTGTGTTATTGGTTTGGATGTCATTGTAATGATTGATTATAGTTTGAAGATGGTGACAACATTAATTGAAATGGGCGAGCAGAAATCGCCATTTTCAGCACAGTATCCAGAATATCATCGATCACCGCGGATTATTTATCCGTTGCCTGATGATGAAATAACTGTGTTAAAACCACCGGCGCCTCCGAGTAAACCATCGGAAGGGATATGGAAAATTTTGATACCACCATTGACGATGATGGGGATGACAATTATTGCTAGCATGTTACAGCCACGAGGGATATACGCTTTAATTGGGATGGCGACGACGTTGATTACATCAGTTACGGCAATTGTTACGTATGTCAATAATTTGAAAAAGTATCGAAAAGATATGATCACAGCGACGACGACGTATACAAAATATATTAAGAAGAAAAATAGGGAGATAGCTGATAGCGTGAAGCAGCAGATTGCATCATTGGAGTATCATTTGCCAACGATTGAAACGTTGACGGATATGGTTGAGGCGGTTGATTATCGGATTTATGAGAAGACGATTCATCATCATGATTTCTTGCATTTTAGAATTGGGTTGGCTGATATTGAGCCAAGTTTTGCGATTAAATATGATATTGATGAGATGGCTGATAAGAAAGATGATTTGACAATAATGGCGGATGATTTGTTAAAAAGTTATCAGACGTTGCCAAAATTACCGTATGCGATTGATTTAAAGCAGGGTGCGGTAGGGTTTATTGGGAGTCGGCCGTATGTGTTGGAGCAATTGGAGTTGATGATTGCGCAGCTGAGTGTGTTTCATAGTTATCATGATTTGGAGATGATTACGATTTTTCCACAGGCGCAAAAAGAGCAGTGGGATTGGGTCCGTTGGTTGCCACAGGCGAAGATGCATGAAGTGAATATTCGAGGATTTGTTTATCATGATCGCAGTCGCGATCAGGTGCTGAGTAGTTTGTATCAGATTTTGAAGGCGAGGAAGCAGGCGAAGTCGGAGAAGTCATCGGAAAAGATGCAGTTTTCACCGCATTATTTGGTGACAATTACTGATGGGACGTTGATTGTTGATCACAGTATTATGGAGTTGATGAAAGAAGGGATTGAAGAGCTCGGTGTGAGTTTGATTTTTGTGGAGGAGCATATTGAGACGTTGTCTGAGTATGTGAAGACGGTTATTGATATTCGTGATGCGAAGGAAGCAACGATCGTGTTAGAAAATGGGGAGTTGAAAAATAAGAAGATCGTGCTGGATCATTTTCCGGTTGATTTTAATAAGGAGCGGATTTCGCGGGCGCTTGCGCCATTGGATCATTTGTTGACGTTGACCAATA
>JBOFTV010000011.1:0-5591 GCA_051652245.1 Culicoidibacterales bacterium
CATTTCAACTCCTTAGTTTTCAGTATACACGGAAATGGAGAGAAAAGCATTTTTTTAAAAAATTTCCCCCTAGGGGGAACTGGATTGAGGACATTATTATGTACGAACACTTAAGACATTATCATATACGTGTTACTTAAGAGTAGGTTAACTTACTATCTCATTTGACAACAATCATAGAGTATGGTAAAATAAGTTCAATATTATAAAAAAATAGAGGTTGCGATGTATCAGAGTACAAAATCGAGCAGGCATGCGAAGACATTTTTGGAAAGGTACCCATCGCCGAATATTATGGATAGGCATATTCATAATATGGGGATAGTTGAGAATATCACTATCACTCATTCCAAATGGAATGGCGCTACAAAAGTTTTAGGCTTTAACATGTGGCGTTAAGGTCTTTTTTTTATGAAGGAAGAAATAGAGATGAGGATGTTGAGTATGAAGAAATTATTAGTAGGTGTAGCAGGTCTAGTTTTACTATTGAGTGCATGTGGTGGTGGAAGTACGAGTGGAAATAAGTTGGTTGTTGGTATGGAGTGTAATTATGCCCCATTTAACTGGTCGCAGCCAAACCAAACCGACATGACGGTCCCAATTGGTAGTGGACAATATTGTGATGGTTACGATGTCCAAACAGCTAAAAAAATTGCTCAGGACCTTGGTAAAGAATTAGTCATTCAGAAAATTGGCTGGGATGGTTTGATTTTAGCTGTGCAATCAGGAGAAATTGATGCAATTATTGCAGGGATGTCACCAACAGAGGAACGCAAAAAAGAAATCGCCTTTACGGATACATATTTCAATGGCACATTTGGAATCATGGTACGAAAAGATAGTAAATTTGCACAAGAGAAATCAATCAGCGGCTTTGAAAATGCCCGCCTAAGTGCGCAACTAGGAACCTTGCATGTTGATCTATTAGACCAAGTGACTAAAAGTCGTAAACAACCGCCGATGAAAGATTTTCCAACAATGACCATTGCCCTAACAGCTGGTGAAATTGATGGCTTTGTGACGGAAGAATCAACTGGTCGAACAATTGAGAAAACAAATAAAAATCTAGTCTATCTAAGCTTTGATCAGGCAAATGGTTTTAGCACAACGATTGATTTAACCGGAGTATCAGTAGGTGTTGCAAAAGATAATTCCAAATTACTAGAGGAAATCAATAAATCACTTTCAACATTTCCTAAAGCAGAACAAGCAAAATTAATGGAAGAATCAATGGGAAGACAACAATAATATTGATTAAAGAAAAGAGGTAAAAGTAATGTCAGAGGCAGCAAGCCCAAATTTTTTAGGTGAAGTTTGGCAAATATTAATTAATAATTATCCAACGTTTATCCAAGGAACAATCACAACGCTGATTATTTCAATTACAGCAACGATACTAGGATTTTTTCTAGGGTTGTTGGTTGCCATAAGTCGCGGAAATAAAGTTGGAAATATTCTTTCAACAATATACATTTCGATTTTTCGAGGAACGCCGATGATGGTCCAGGCAATGGTCATTTTCTACGGGACATCAATGTTGATTCCAGGGTTTAAGTGGGCGAATGTTCCTAATGGAAATTTACTTGCTGGGATCATTGTTGTTACAATCAACACAGGTGCCTACATGTCAGAGACAATTAGAAGTGGGATTCAATCACTGGATAGTGGTCAATTTGAGGCAGCAAAAAGCTTAGGATTTTCACGTTGGCAGACAATGACAACGATTATTTTACCCCAAGCAATTAAAAATGTCATCCCAGCGATTGGCAATGAATTTATCGTTAATATTAAAGATACCTCAGTCCTCAATGTCATTTCGGTAACTGAATTATTTTTTGTTTCCGCTGGTGTCGCTGGTTCAACATACAAGGTATTCCAAACTTTCACAATCACAAGCTTAATTTACCTCTTCTTGACAACAATATTTGCGTGCATCTTACAAATCATTGAAAAGAAATTAGATAAAACTAAAAAGGGACGAACAAGTATCCCAGCATCGCAGACAAATGCTGCGCAATTATTAGATGTAGAATAAAAGAAAGTCGGGTGAAAAAGCATATGAATCAAGATAATATCGTTGAAATAAAAGAATTACATAAATCATATGGTGACCATGAAGTATTAAAGGGCGTTAATATAACTATCCAGAAGGGGCAAGTCATCTCCATAATCGGTTCATCAGGATCAGGAAAATCCACATTACTCCGCTGCATAAACACATTAGAAGATTTTCAAAAAGGTGAAATCATAATTAAAGGTGAGTATCTTACGACAATGACAGCCAAAAAGCTGCACACAACTGTGGGGATAGTCTTCCAATCATTTAATTTATTTGGTCATCTCACAGTATTACAAAATTGTACTATCGCCCTAACAAAAGTCTTGAAATTATCGAAAAAAGAAGCAGAAACAAAAGCAGAATCACTCCTCAAAAAAGTTGGAATGATTAATTTTAAGGATACTATGCCTAGTCAGCTATCAGGGGGACAAAAGCAACGTGTTGCAATTGCGCGGGCGTTGGCAATGGAACCAGAGGTTCTTTTATTTGATGAACCAACGAGTGCATTAGACCCTGAAATGGTCGGTGAAGTACTAGAAGTCATGAAAGCACTAGCAAGTGAGGGCTTAACAATGATTGTTGTAACTCATGAAATGGCTTTTGCCCAAGAAGTTTCAACAGAAGTAATTTTTATGGACCAAGGAGTTGTTGTTGAGCGGAATACGCCACAAGCATTCTTTAAAAATCCGCAGAAAGAGCGCACAAAAGCATTCTTATCACGTGTTAGATTATAAGCAGAGGCAGTTACCTAATAGTTTAGGTAACTGTTTTTTTTTATGTGTAAAATAAGATTATTTGAAGTTGTATGTTATTGTTGTAAAGAATTTAATATAATTTTATCAATTTATATCACAAACGATATATCTAAAGCAATAAGGTGAAAATTATAAAAAAAATGTATTTAAAGAATATTGTGTAAAAAAAAATTGACATCTGTCCCTTTATGTCATAGAATGAACTATGAAAAGAATAGTAAGGGAGAAATAAAAAATGACGAAGAAACTTTTAAAATCATTGATATCTATGAGTATGTGTGTAATTACTTTACAGGGGATACCATTAACAGCAATAAAAGCAGAAGAGGAAGAGGTAAAACCAAAATTGGTAAGCACAACACAATTTATGGCAGATCCACCAACAAGTAGAATTAATGTGCAAGATTATTTTAGCCTTACGCCAGGATCAAATTCATATGTCGACAGTTTAGCCAAAAATGTTCTTGTCGTCACAGATAATTTAACGATGCAAAAAGGTGGGATGTGGGCCAATAAGAAGATTGATTTAAGTAAAAAAGCGAATTACGAATCAAGTTTATACATTGGACGCTCAAAATCAAAGCCAATGGGGGCTCATGATCGACAAACTAGTGGTGATGGAATGACATTAACTTTCCATAATGATCCAAGGGGACTACAAGCAATTGGCGGAGCTGGAGGAGGATTAGGAATTTACAGTAGACCAGACGTGAGCACGGATGTATTCGTTAAAAATGCACTGACATTTGAAATGGATACATTTGTTAATAATTCGGGCACAAATCCGCAGCAATTTGATAAAGATATCGAATGGCAAAAATTTTTGGGAACACCTAATAAAGGACGTCATGTTGGATTTGTTTATCCTGATAATCCAATGGGAAAAGATGCGCATCATCAGTTAAAATCATTTGAAGAAATGGGGATAAAGACAGATTTATGGCAAAAATTCACTTTTATGTGGTCACCAAATGAAGATGGATCAGGTGAATTAAGTGTTACAAGTAGTAATAATACAATTGTTCACAAAATAGAGGATTACAAAGCAGCCTTTGGTGGATCGGAAGTGTATTGGGGGTTTACTGGATCAACGGGTTCAGCAACAGCACTTCAAGCGCTGGCAATAACAAAACTTCCCCAGGCACCAATTCCTGATATTGTTATGAAGGTTTATAATAGTGCTGGTCAAGATGTGAGTAATGGAACAGCATTAGAAGGTGAAAAATTACGCTATTCAGTCACTGTAAAAGAAACCGTGGGTGAGTATCGTCTAAGCATGGCATCATTAACAGATATGTTACCAAAGGAAGTCAAATACCTTGGAAATGCAAAGGTGACGGGCAAAGATGGTGTCGCCCAAGATCTAACAGCAAGTAAAATTACAGGACAGGAAGTTGGTTTTGAGATTAATCAAACAGTAGTAGGGTTAGAAAAGCTGATTATTGAATTTGATGTCGAAGTCAATGGGAATACAGTTGGAAGTATTGTAAAAAATAAAAGTGGAGCGATAATTAATCAAGCGGGTTATTTTAGTAATGAAGTAAAAGTGGCAATTATCAATTCAAGGACAGTTATTGATACAGAACAAAGAGATGCAATTCGTGCAAAAGATTTCCAATTAAATCTACATGAAATTAGCAGTTTGACACAAGATAGATTAGAAGATATGGCTGATGTATTTGCTTGGGACTTAGCAGACGGGCAATTACTAAGTTTTTTGACAGATATGAGTAGTATTGAAGAACGAGTTGGAATATATCCGATAACATTTATGACAAATTTAGGAACAACAATCACTGTTAATATGGAAGTAACCAATGGTGGGATTCCAATATTAGAGTTGGATCCGGCAATTGTCTATGTTAAAAAAGACGAAAAAGTTGACTTACAAGAAGGACTTAGAACATTTGATGAAGAAGACGATAATTTAGTAGCAGTTCCTAATAAAGAGTTAGATACCTCAGAAACAGGAGTTAAAATCATCACATATGTATTGACGGATACAGATGGTAATGTTGATGAAGCGGATCGAACGTATATCATTGAGTCAGATATAGATAAAGCAACAAGAGTGGGTGACTATGCTATTTTCACAAGAGATTTTACCAAAAGAGTTGGTGAAGTTATTGTAAGTGATGCAGAGCTGATAAAAGAAGGAAATGCCCGTGGATTTTGGTTAGATGATGCCCGTGTAGTAGGTGTAGACGTTGTAAATTCAGGTGGATATGAAGCTAAAGTTGGAAAGTATACAATTAAATATGTAATCAGAGATGACAGCAATCCATGGGTACCGGGTGAACAACGACCAGAAGCAACGGCAATTGGAACAGTAATTAGCGGAGATAGTCCGGTTATTGACTTTACCCAAGAAAACATAATTGTGCAAAAAGATGAAAAAATTGATGTGCATGAAGGTGTATCATCAACTGATACAGAGGATGGAAATATCCTCGCTGAAGCAAATCAAGAGCTAGATACAACAGAAACTGGCGTTCAGATTATTACGTATACCTCAACGGACACAGATGGAAATGTTACAACAGCAGATCGAACATATGTTATTGAATCAGAAACAGAAAAAGCAACAATCGGAACAAAATATGTGATTTTCACAAGCAATTTCATTAGACGAGTAGGTGAAGTTAATACAAGTAATCCGGCAGTAATAACAGCAGCAAATGCTCGTGGATTCTTACTAGCTGATGGGAGTACTACAGCAGTTGAAGTAACAAATCTTGGTGGCTATAAAGCAGTAGTTGGGAATTATACCTTAGCTT
>JBOFTV010000012.1:0-5352 GCA_051652245.1 Culicoidibacterales bacterium
GTCAGCATGCGGTTAGAAGTCAGCGCGTTTGTTTAGAATTAGAAAATGCTGGATACAAAGTCGTTAACGTCCTAGGCGGAATGAGTATTTATTAAGTAAAAAAAAGAGGTGGAAAGATGAAAATTGCATTTTTAGACCGTGATGGAACAATTATTAAGGACTACCCCGATAAATTATGGCAAAAGCAAACAGAACCAGAGTTTTTGCCGCATAGTTTTGCGGCAATTCGAAAATTTATTACGAGTGGCTATCAGATTATTATTGTCACAAATCAGTATTTAATAAGTGATGGTATTATTAGTTTGGAGCAATTTGAACAGTTTCATCACAGGTTTCTAGCAGAAATGAAACTAAATGGCTGTGAGGTGCTTGCAACATATTATTGCCCCCATAATGATTTAGCTAATTGTGCTTGCAAAAAACCAAAACCGGGAATGATTAATCAGGCATTATCAAACTTTCCTCAAATTATACTTGAAGATTCGTTTTACGCAGGCGATTCAATTGTTGATATCCAATTAGCAAGGCAGTTTAACCTAAAAATGTATGGAATTGGAGTAG
Source organism: Culicoidibacterales bacterium (assembly GCA_051652245.1). Classification (GTDB taxonomy): domain Bacteria; phylum Bacillota_I; class Bacilli_A; order Culicoidibacterales; family Culicoidibacteraceae; genus BHER01. Next base: position 562 of record JBOFTV010000012.1, read on the forward strand.
GCGAAAATGATGCTGATGTAACCTTAGTTACATCGCTACTAGACATCGCAAGCGGTTAATGAAATCAGGGCGGAACAATTAGATATTAGAGAAGGAGCAAAAAACAATGGATAAGCAAAAATGGATTGAAGAACTAGGATTAACTGAACATGTAGAAGGCGGCTGGTACAATCTTTGCTACACGTCGAATAAGCGGATTGAAAATGGAAACGGTGCACAACGGCCAAGTGCTACAAGCATCTATTTTTTACTAGAAGCTGGAAACTTTTCGGCATTTCACCGACTACAAGCGGATGAAATTTGGTATTATCACTGTGGAAGCCCCTTCCATATCATTGGAATTGACCTAAAAGGGAAATTACATCATTATCATCTAGGTAAGAATATTGAAGTGGGTGAAAAATTACAAGTAGTCATCCCTAAAGGTTGGATTTTTGGTTCGTATGTCGAAAAAGAATTTGGCATTGTTGGTTGCATGGTTACACCCGGTTTTGAGTATGCTGATTTTGAATTATTTACAGCACAGGCACTACTAGAAAAATATCCGGAGCATCATGAAATGATTAATAAATTAACCAGAAAGTAGTCAATCTAACTTAAGGAAGCACAAGCATGTTAGCTAAGGAAAGAAGGATAACAAATGAGCATTATAATTGGTATAGATGCAGGCGGTACAAAAACAAAAATTGTTGCCTATGATCAAACAGGAAACGTGATAAAAAGACTAACAACACAAGGAGCAAATCTTGCGAATGATAAACAAACTGCCATAGACATAATTTCAGCAGGAATAGCTGAAGTAGCGGATGATAAAATAGCAATCAAGAAAGTTGCAATTGGCATGGCAGGAGTGGTTAATAACCCCCTAGCTCCAACATTAATTACAGCAATTGAAAACCGCTGGAATTGTTTAGTTTTGCTCGATAATGATGTTATTTTTGCGCATAAAGCAATTTTTGAAAATGGTTCGGGTCTATTACTTAGCGCTGGAACCGGATCAATTGCGATTATTAGAGAAAATCAAATGGAGCAATATCAGATAATTGGCGGCTATGGGCATCTTTTTGGTGATGAAGCTAGCGGCTATGACATTGCCAGAAGAGCAATTGTCTACTGCACATTACAGCATGATTTAGGTGAAAAAGATGTGTTCTATGAAGCAATTTTAACGGAAGTAAAACAAGACAACATTAGACTTGCAATTCCTTGGTTATACAAGGCAACTAAGGGGGAAGTAGCAGGACTAGCAACAGTAGTTGCAGAATTAGCCCAAAAAAATAATAAAGTGGCGCACAAAATTTTAGAAGAAAGCGTCTCCACATATCTCAATCATATAATCAAGGTCATCAAACAGCGAAAACTAAACGTATCCTCTTTTGGACTATGGGGCAGCGTTTTTCAAAAAAACAGGATAATTGCAGACTACATTAACAAAGAAATCAAGCAACAGCTTCAATTAACAGCAGTTGAAACAACAACTATCGAGATCACAACAGCTGCTCTTTTTTAAAAAAATGAAGCAGAAATATCGTCAAATCAGTCAGAGAATGCTATAATAAATTAAAAGTATTAAATGAAGGGGAAATGACAATAATGAGAAAAAAATTTGAAATCAAAAAAATAAAACTTAACATCCATAACAAAGAAAAAATGAAAAACTTTTATTCAAACATTTTAAAGCTAGTCTTGCTTGAAGAAACAAACAACAAGCTAGTCTATAGTACAAGTAATTCGTGTAGTCCAATGATTGAACTACACATTCAACCACTTGAAAAAAAAGCAGAGCAGAACATGGGCTTATATCATTTTGCGCTACTATTGCCTCAAAGATCTGATTTAGGAAGCATCTTATTACATTTTGTTGAAGTCAAATATCCGTTAGTAGGGGCATCAGATCACTTAGTAAGTGAAGCACTGTACCTCAAAGATCCAGAAGGAAATGACATTGAAATTTATTGTGACCGCGACCAATCAACGTGGGAATGGGAAAATGACCTTGTCAAAATGGATACAATCCCAATTGATGCGGAAGGTCTTTTTGCCATTGCGGGTGAATTTAAGGGCTTTCCCCCAGAAACAACACTAGGACACTTACACTTTTATGGTGGTGATTTAATCGCAGGGAATACATTTTTTGGCAATATATTAGGGCTGGAAGTCGTAGCCAATTTGGGGAAGACAGCACATTTTTATGCGGTCAATAAATATCATCATCAGATCGGTTTTAATATTTGGAAAGGGACTAACTTACCCAAACATGAAGCTGATATGCTCGGGTTATTTGCCTGGGAAGTGGAAGTAGATGAGTCTACATATACATCAGTCCTAGCTAAATTAGCAGAAATAGAATACCCGCACGAAGTAAGAAATGCGATAATTTATCTTGGCGATGCTGTCGGGACAACATTAGAGCTTAAAATTTAAATTAGGGGGAAATAACATGAGGACATTTTTTAAAGAATTTCAGGAATTTATTAGTAAAGGAAGTATTTTAAACTTAGCAGTGGGAGTTATTATTGGTGGTGCTTTTACCGCTATTGTAACCTCACTGGTGGCAAATATTATCATGCCACTAATTGGCATACTCCTAGGTGGAACCGATTTTACTGCACTTGTATTGGTTGTGGGCAGTGCAAAATTAAACTATGGCTTATTTTTACAAGCAATCATTAATTTTATCCTAATAGCTTTTGTTGTATTTAGTGGCGTAAAAATTATTGGGAAACTCAAAAAGTCTGAGCAACAAGAAGAACAAAATGAAGTTACAACAAATGATTTACTACTGGAAATTAGAGATTTAATTGCCAAGGAAAAGGAAAAATAAACCAAGATAACAAAAAAAGTTTGAATTATCCCAATTTATGGCATAATTCAAACTTTTCTTATGAACTAGTCTGAAAAATCAATTTTATTTGTGCTTGGAGTAAGTTTCTTAATTCCCACGAGGCGATAAAGACTTTTGTTAAGTGATTTAAGCTTTTGATATCCTTGTTGAAAATCCTTGGAGATAGCAATACCTGTAGAAACAAGAGTTGAATTAACTTTATTCAATAATATTTCTGTGCTAATAACAACATTTCCTTCGGCAAGGAAATCATCAAGTAAAATTAATCGCTTATTGGCAACTAGTTTGACTTGTGTTGTCAAAAAATAGCTATTTTGCTTAGTAAATGAAGTGCATTCTTGTTGAATGAATTTATCACTTTCAAGAAGTACTGGTCGCTTTTTTAAAACAACTAATGGTTTATTGGCGTAAAGACTTGCAAACACGCTGGGAGCAATTCCTGATGATTCAACAGTGATAAAACCATCAAAGTCATATTCCTTGTAATATTCCGCGAAGTTTTTACCGATTGCTTGCATTAAGGGCACATCAACCTGCTCATTTAAAAAGAGACTTACATCTAAAGCGTGTTCTGATAAAACAACACCGTGTTCGATAATATATTCTTTTAAAAGTTTCATTGTAAAATCCTCCATTATTTTTTTAATATAATTGACATACTACACTATTTATTGCTAAATGTCTATTCAACTTCCGTAAATTTGCAAAAAAAGAAGACATAGGAGAAAAAAGAGGGGTTTTATGGTATAATAATATAGCTAATATAAAAAAATAAGAGGGTTATTTCCCCCAATTAGATTATGTGCTAAATAGATACAGGAGGTTTTTATAAGTGATTGAACTTAAAAACGTAAGCAAGGTATATAAAAATAAAAAATATGCGTTAAATGACATCAATCTTTCAATTGCAGAAGGTGACTTTGTTTATATTGTTGGGCATTCAGGTGCAGGAAAATCAACACTACTAAGACTATTATACCGTCAAGAGAAAGCAACAAAAGGGGAAGTTTTAATTGATGGTAAAAATGTTGGTAAAATTAGATTTGGGAGAATTCCAAAATATCGGCGTGAAGTTGGATTTGTCTTTCAAGATTACCAGCTGCTTCCACAAAGAACAGCATTTGAAAATGTTGCTTACGCCTTGGAAGTAAGAGGGGAAAGTCGGAAAAACATTCGCCAAAGTGTAAGAGAAACGTTACAATTAGTCGGACTGCAAGATAAGGAAAAGCATTATCCCTCACAGCTATCAGGAGGGGAACAACAGCGTGTAGCAATTGCGAGATCAATTGTCAATCGGCCCAAAATCCTAATTGCGGATGAGCCAACAGGAAATTTAGACCCTGTTACCTCAAAAACAATATTAGAAGTTTTAGATACGATTAATGCATTGGGAACAACAGTTGTTGTTGCAACACATGATCAATATATGGTAAATAATCATCCCAAAAGAACAATAACATTTAAAAATGGTATTGTTTATAATGATGCAATTGATGGTGGCTATATTGTTGGAAATGATGATTTTGATGTAACAGAGTTGGTAGAACCAGTAACATCAGCGCTTACAAGCTTTACAAGTGAGATAATCTTAGAACAGGAAAAGCAACTTGAAGCTGAGCAAACATGGGAAAACACATTTGAAAAGACACTGTTTAGTGCACTTGAAGAACCAACAACCGAAAATCAGATTCTCTCAAGAAAAGATAGAAAGAAGGGGGAACAATAGTGCGAATTTTACGAATGATTTTACGAACATTAAAAGAATCAATTAGAAATATTTTTAGACAGGGATGGCTTTCATTTTCTGCCATATTATCAATTGTAGTTACGCTTGTGCTAACAAGCTTGCTATTAGTTGTTTCCGTAAATGTTGAGCAAACAACTAAATCAGTGGCACAGGGCTTACAGACACTTGTCTACCTAGAAGCAAAAGTTACAGATGCTGA
>JBOFTV010000013.1:0-41587 GCA_051652245.1 Culicoidibacterales bacterium
GTTTGCTTTGTCGCTATCTGTTTTGGCGACTCATTTATTATAGCATTTATTCTCTCCTTTCGTCAACACCTTTTTTGGCTTTTTACCTTCTTTTTGGCTTTTTAACAAACACTAGGTTGCGTTGTCACTTTTATGTGAATAATGAACTTTATTCCTCCTTTGATAAGGCAAATTGATATTGTAAATATTAAGAATATGTTATAATTTATGTGACTTAATTTTAGTCATACTTTAATTTAAGAGGAGATTTTAACTTTATGAGAAAAATTTTAATACCAATTTCTATTTTTGCAGCAATACTAGCTAGCTGTGGTGCACCATCACCTCAAGCACCTCCAACTACTACCTCTGATTTAACCACACAAATTCCAACCACAACTCAGACTATTGTCAGCCCCTCACCACCAAGTAATTTAACCGTTAATGGTGTAACTACACCAATTGATACATCACGTTTTCTAAAAGTTGGCGATAAAGTAGAGGATGCCTCTGTTATTTTGCCAACGGATACTTTTGATACGATGAAATCAGTCAATGTCAATTCATTTTCTGGTCTACGAATCATCCATTCCGTTCCCTCACTAGATACTCCCGTTTGTTCATTTCAAACACGCGTTTTAGATAATGCTGCTAAAGAATTTTCAAATATGACATTTATGACAATTGCAGCTGATTTACCATTCGCTATGCAGCGCTTTATGTTAACTAATTCAATAAATTCGATGAAATTACTCTCTGATGCTCCAGACAATAGTTTTGCCAAGAAGAATAATTTATACATGGAAGAGTTTAGTTTATCAGCTCGAGCAATTATTATTATTGATGCGCAGAATGTTGTCAAATACATTGAATACGCCCCCGAAGTTACTAGCGAAATAAATATAGATAATGCAATAAACTTTTTACGACAAAATTATGTTCAATAGAATACGTTAAAACCCCCTCTACTTGTATCCTTTTTGGCTATAAGTAGAGGGGGTTTTATTTATAATTAGATATACTTGATGACGAATTCGCCTACTTTAATATCACCTCTGATTAACAAACACGGATTTGCTGCGTCGACAAACTCTTTTCGGCTATCAGTAATTTCCGCTAATGTTCCTCTAACTTGATTTTGTACTGCCCAATTTCTTGGGATAATTAGTGTAATCTCACAGCAGCTCCCCCGAACATTTAATAGCCCCCCAAGTCTTGCTAGGTTTGCAGCTCTTAAATCAATCGTTAGTTCACCAAATGAGCAGCTAATTTCTCCCCCCTCAAATGACTGTATATCTACATATTTGGTCAATGATCCAAATGATACATATGTTTCTATCTTCGCGTTTTGGAATTGTTGTTCTGCCCTTTCTTGTTGCGCTTCCTCTTCTACATGTACGTCATTTTCTGGATCAACTTCCACATCAATTATTTCTTCCTCCCATTTATTGCTATTAATGTATTCCCACTTTTTCTTTTTAAAGATTATTTGGAGGCCTATTCCCAAAATTACGGCCGCAATTATCATTGTCACCATACTTAAGTCTTCTAATGCGGGAATTTCAATGATTCGCTTTAAAAAAGTTAAGAGAATTGCCAGGAAAATTAAAGAAACAATGTATTCACGTCTAAACCACATTAAAATCGTGCCGTATCCCGTCCCTAAAATGACAGCTATTTCCCAAATACCAATGTTTGGAAGATAGCCGCTTGCCTCTCCTAAGTAGAGGCACCCTATTAATATAATTATCATTCCTAGTAGTATGTCTTTGTATTTCATTTGTCTTACTCCTTTTTATAATATATTTTGTCTTTTATTGAGGTGTGCTTTTAGCTCAGGATAGTATTTTCTTGAAACGTATACTACTTTTTTCGCATTTTTGCAGTGTATTCTCCGTGGTCCTGTTAAACTTGATTCAATCGCCTGCAAGTAATTTGTATTGAGAATCGTTGATTTTGAGATGCGAATGAAGTTTGCTGGTAATATCTTTTCAAGGTTGTAAAGTTTTTGCTTTGTTTGATATGCTTTTGTTGCGCCATGTGCATAGACAAAATCAGCTTCTGTTTCAAAAAAGAGGATTTCTTTGATGGTTAGAAAATATTCTTTACCCGCTAAAAAGCCCGAAATTACAATCTGCTTGGCCATGCGATCCTGAAGTTTCCTGTAAATTATTGCAATTTCTTCGGTATACTCATTACTTGTTATTTTAATGCTTTCTTCTGCTTGCTTATCAATATTTAATATAATTTTCATTCCTATCCTCCTCTCTTTTTGACATAAAATTATTATACTACATTTCTTGCTGTTGGCACTCACTTTTGTTGCAAGTGGTTTGATCGCGCAGCTAAGTGGGGGGATTTTCGCTTTATTAAAGATTTTCTAAAATATTATATGTGCTTTGCTTGATGATTTCTTCTAGACTTGTATCTGTGTTATATGAAATATGAGGGGTCAAGCGAACATTTGGATGCTGTACTAGCTGCTTGAAGTATTTATCTTTAACTTCATCAATGCTATCAAATTCCTTGCCAAATATACCAGCTTCTGTTTCATAAACATCCGTAGCATAAAATGCTAATTGCCCGCTATTAAGCTGTTCTAAAATATCGGCTGTCTTCACAATTTTTCCTCTTGCTGTATTTATTATAATTGAACCTAGTGGCATCAATGTAAGATATTTATTGGAAACAAGGTATTCGGTTTCTGCTGTTAAAGGACAATGAATCGTCAAAATATCAATCTTTTGAAAAAAATACTGCAAATTTGTTTCATAGCGTGGATTAATATTTTTAGGTTTACTGCGCGTGTATATCACAATTTCACAGCCAAATGGCTCTAATAATTTTTCAACTACTTTGCCTATGTGTCCATATCCAAGAATACCTACAGTTCTTTTGTTTAGCTGAGTTCCAACAATTGGTTGGGCAATAAAGTTTGCTCTCATTGTATTTTCATTTATTGTTTTGAGCTTTCTTAGTGCTTCGATGATAAAGTAAATAACTATTTCAGCCATGGCAATTGGTGAGTATACCGGGACGTTTTTAACGATGAAGCCTAATTTTTCTGCCGTTTCCATATCAATAGAGTCGAGCCCAACTGACCTTGTTGCTATTACTTTTATTCCTTTGCTTTTTAAGGCATGGAGCATCGGTTTATCCAATTTTTTTTGGGGGGTTATCATTATTGATTGAATTTGCTCTGGGAGATCTGCTATTTTTTCTAATGTTAGTGGTTTGGGGTCTTGGAGGATTTTAATGTTTGTTTGCTTTTCTATTTGTTCGATGTATGGGACTTCTGTGGGTTTGACGTTGTATGCTGCTATTGTTATCATTTCTGTTCACTCCTTATTTTATATAGAAAAACAACTTACTGTTCTTTTAGCAGTAAGCTGTTTCTTGTTTATGCGCGGTGGGCGATATAGTGATATGCTTCCTGACCGGCAATTGCGCCATCACCTGTTGCTGTTACAACTTGTCGAAGAACTTTGTCAATCAAATCTCCTACTGCATAAACACCCGGGATATCTGTTTCCATTTTTTCATTAACTTTAATGTAGCCAGTTTCCGTTAATGTGGTTCTCCCTGCTACTAACTCTGATTTTGGCGTTGATCCAATGTAAACAAAAATTCCTGAAACAGGAATTTCACGCTTTGTTCCATCTAAGTTTTCTACCAATACACCCGCTAATTTGTTTTCGTGTTCTAAAATTTCGACTAGATTAGAATCTAATACTAGTTCTACTTTTTCTGCCGCTTTAACATGCTTTATTGCAATCGCATCTGCTCTAAATTCCTGGCGTCTGTGCACTAGATAAACTTTGGTAGCAAATTGTGTCAGATAAACTGCTTCTTCTAATGCTGAATTTCCACCACCAAAAACGGCTACTTCTTTCCCGCGATAAAATGCACCGTCACAAACAGCACAATATGAGATACCACGTCCATCAAATTTAGGTCTGTTTGGTAGGTCAAATGTTCTTTCCTGTGTTCCGGTAGCTAAAATTACTACCTGTGTTGTGTATGTTCGACCATCTGCAGCTGTTAGTGTATGGTTCCCATTTTCAGCTGTTGTTAGGTTTGTAATTGACGCTGCATCAAAAGTTGCACCATATGCTGTTGCATGCTTGTACATTTCATATGCAAGCGTTGGTCCACCCACTTCAACAACTCCGGGCCAGTTTTGAATTTCTTGTGTTTTAACAAGCTTTCCTCCCGGTGCATCATGTTCAAGTAACAGTGTTTTTAGTCCAGCTCTTGATGCATAAACTGCTGCCGTCATACCTGCAGGCCCTGAACCAATAATTATTGCGTCATAAATATTTTCCATATGTTTTTTCATCTTCTTTCATTTTTGTTAATATGTTATATTATAGCACTTGTTGACGTATTTTGAAAATAAGATGCATGGAATTATGTGTCGATTTTATGGTTACTGCCTTTTTGTCGCCTAATTAGATGATTTTTATAATTATTGCTTCGTAGGGCATTAGCTCTTTGGGGTAACTTGCTGTTTGATAGTTTGAAAGGATGATTTCACTTGTTTTATTAGGCGCTTGGATGGGCGTTTGGATCGTTTTAGCTGTTAGATTTTGCATGATTAATAGTTTTTGTTGCTGTCCATCAATTGTCCGGTAGTAGACAAAACTTTCAGCTGTTGTTGGATGAGCTGTGAAGTTGCCGTTGATGAGTAAGTTTTCTGCTTTTCGGAGGTGAATTATTTTTTGGTAGTAGCTATAGATTGATTTTGCGCTGGTGCTGTCTGTTTGAACATTAATTTGTTCGTAGGACTTAGCTATTTCAATCCATGGTGTACCTTCTGTAAATCCACTATTTGCTGTTTTTGACCATTGCATTGGGGTTCTTGCATTATCACGGGACTTTAATTGCAAAATTTCGATTGCCTGTTGCTCTGTATGACCTTTGTCTAGCAGTATTTGATAATTATTGTGGGATTCGATGTCGCGATATTGGGTGATTTTTGTAAAGTTAGGGTTGAGCATGCCGATTTCTTCACCTTGAAATATGTAGGGGGTTCCCCTCATACCAATTATCATTGTTGCAAGCATTGTTGCAGCTTCATAATGAAGGTCCTGCGGATTAGTAAATCGGGAAATTGCTCTTGGCTGGTCATGGTTTGTTAGGAATAGTGCATTCCATCCATTGGCAACTTGCATCCCTTGTTGCCACTCTGTTAAAATCTTCTTGAATTGGTTAACGTCTACGGGGGCATTCGACCATTTTTCGCCATTTTCATAGTCGACTTTTAAATGATGGAAATTGAAGGTCATGTCGAGTTCCTTACTTTCGGGATTGGTATATTTTGCGCAGTGTTCTATTGTTGTGGATGACATTTCGCCTACGGTAATTGTGTTCTTATATTTACTGAAGACTTCGGTGTTCATTTCATTGAGATATTGATGTATTTTGGGGCCGTCTGTGTAATATTTTCGCCCATCTTCTTGTGCTGTTTGGAGGGTGTCATTAGGGAATTGCTGGTTTTTTGATAGTAGGTTGACGACATCTAGTCGAAAGGCATCAACTCCCAAAGAGAGCCACCATTTCATCATTTGATAGATTTCTTTGCGCAGTTTGGGATTTTCCCAGTTTAGATCCGCTTGTGTTTTATCAAATAGGTGGAGGTAGTACTGGTCCGTTTGTTTGCTGTACTCCCAGGCGGAACCACCAAATTTTGATTGCCAATTTGTTGGTTCTTTTCCATTAATTGCATCTTTCCAGATGTAATAGTCGCGGTAGGGATTTGTTTTGCTTTGTTGGGCCTGCTTAAACCAGTGGTGCTCTGTTGATGTGTGGTTGACTACGATGTCCATCATTAGTTTCATTTTATCGTGATGCAATGCTGTTAATAATTGTTTGAAATCTTCCATTGTCCCATAGACTGGGTCAATGCTGTAGTAGTCAGAGATGTCATAGCCATTGTCGTTTTGAGGGGACTTATACATTGGGGTAAGCCAAAGATAATCAACGCCTAGATTTTTGAGGTAGGGAATTTTTTCAATTATGCCGGGGATGTCGCCGATGCCATCGCCATTGCTGTCTTTGAAGCTTTTGGGGTAAATTTGGTAAATTGTACTGTTTTTCCAATTTGCTTGCATTGTTATGCTCCTTTGGTTTTAGTTATCTTTGTTTAGTTTTGTTTTTGAGAAGATGATTGTTAAGATGAATGGAACAACGATTGCAATGATCATTCCAATGACAAATGGGAGATATGAGGCCGGTGTGATTGAAAGGATTGCCGGGAGGCCGCCAATTCCAATGCTTAATGCGGTAACATCAAAAATTGTGATGAAGATGGCACTGGCTGCTGAGCCAATTAGTGCTGCTATCATTGGATATTTGTATTTGATGTTAATACCGTATAATGCCGGTTCTGTTACTCCTAGATAGGCTGAAATTGTTGCTGATGAGCTAACTGATCTGGTCTTTTTGTCTTTGTAGATGAAGTAGGCTGCAAGTACTGCTGATCCTTGGGCAATGTTGCTTAGAGCGATCATCGGCCAAATCATTGTTGAACCTAGTTTTTCAATGAGGATTAAGTCGACTGCAAGGAATGTGTGGTGCAGTCCTGTGATTACTAGTGGTGCGTAGATTAAGCCAAATATTGCTGCTCCGACAACTTTGAATGGTCCTGTTAGGAGGACTTCAAATGTTGTGGCAATGATGTTTCCGATTTCCCGGGCAACTGGCCCAATAATGATATATGAGAGTAATAGTGTTGTTAGGAGGACAACTAAGGGGACGATGACTAATTTTACTGAGTCGTGGATGTATTTGTTTAATGTTGTTTCCATTTTCGCAAGGATAATTCCGGCAAACATTGCTGGGAGGACCTGTGCCTGGTATCCAACTTTTTGAATTGTGAGGATGCCGAAATTCCATGCGGGAATTGTTTCACCCGTTGCCATTGCGCTTGCATAGCCATAAGCATTCATTAGTTGGGGTGAGACAAGCATGATTCCCATAACAATTCCAAGGATCTCTGACCCGCCAAATTTCTTAACTGTTGACCATGTGACACCAACTGGTAAGAAATGGAAGATTGCTTCTCCAGGGACCCATAAAAATGAGTTTAGTTGGTCAACCCAGGGATATGTTGCTGCAAGTGTTCCACCTTTACCATAGAATTCGATGTCTCCTAAGATATTTCGGAGACCAAGAATTAATCCTCCTGCTATGATTGCTGGGAGGAGCGGGACAAAGATGTCGGATAGGACTGAAATTGCTCTTTCAAGGCGATTCATATTTGTCTTTGCAGCCTGCTTTACAGCCGTTTTATCGGCTTCGTCTACACCTGATATTTCAATAAATGTTTTGTAGAAATCAGGTACAGCATTGCCAATTATTACTTGGAATTGACCTGCATTTGTAAATGTTCCTTTTACTTCATCGAGTGATTCGATTTTGGGGATGTCTGCTTTGGTTTCATCTTTGAGGACAAATCTTAGTCTTGTTAGGCAATGTGATAATGATAGTATATTGTCTTTCCCTCCTACATACTGGAGTAGCTCGTTTGATTCTTTTACATACTTTTCCATAATAATGCCTCACTTTCGTCTTTTTTTCGGGGGGGGGGAATTCTCCTCTTTTTGATACCCCTTACAATGTTTATTATATCTCATTCGAATAAGATTGTCAACTTGTTCGAATGAGATTACTTTGTTTTAAAAAAAAGACCCTCACATATGAAGGTCTTCGGTTTGTTTTTTAGCTGTGTAAATTTCGGCGGCTAACGTCACTAAACACAAATTTATCCGGACGATGTCGTGATTGTGTGTATTCTAATAATGTACCGTCGTCTAAATAGACATGGTTGTACATAACTGCTACAACATTGTAATGGTGCATGTCGAGATTCTGATAGTCTGCTTTTGTCGCCTCTTCGATTGCAATTGTTCTTTTAGAGAGGGCAATGATGACTTTTTCTTCATTTTCTAAGAAATTATAGATTGATCCTCGCGCCTGCTCTTCTGTTAAATTCTTTGTTATTTCTAAGTTGAAATAGTTTATGTCATAAATTATTTTTTCGTGGTTGAGAATTCGAATTCGCTCGATAAAGCGGACGACTGTATCCGTTTCAAAGAATGTTGTTTTTGCTAGGCTTTCTTCAATTATCATCTTTTTGAATGTTTTAATTTCTGTTGTGAATTTTTGTCCTGTTCGTTTTACGACTTCTTGAAAGCTTTCTATTCCTTTTAAATCGAAATCTAGTATTTCTTTTTGTTCTAAAATAAAGACGCCTTTTCCGTGGTGACTAAGGACGTAACCAGAATCAATTAGCAAGTCGATTGCCCGTCGTATTGTGCTGCGACCAACATTATATATTTTCATTAGCTCCGTTTCTGAAGGGAGCTTTGTTGTGTATGTTTTGTCAAGAATCTTGGTTTTTAGATTATCGCGGACAAATAAATACTTTTTCATTTTATCACGCTCCTATTTGTTAGCCTTTTTTAAATGTGTCTTTTATTTTTAGGTTCATTAAGTTACGTTGTAATTGAATTTGAGCTCTTGTGATGTCTAGTGATGTTGCATTGGTGTCGTCGATGACATTACGATTTTTACGGATGTCTTCTTCAACTCTTGCTAAATCAATTTCTTCGGCAAAGATTGCGTCATCTGCGACAACAAGTAAAACATTTTCTAAAATTGTGATGTAGCCACCGTGGACAGCTACAATTTTTGTGGTTCCTTGTTCATCGGTTAAAATGAAGGGTGCGTCTTCTAATACTGCTGCAATTGGCATATGATTAGGGAGAATTGTTATTTGTCCTCCTGTTGTGTTCATTGTTGCCTTTCTGATGTGTCCTTCAAAGAGGATTCGATCAAGAGCAATGATTTTTAGCATTAATGTTTTTTCCATAATTTATGCCTCACTATTCAATAGTTGCTTCCCTTTGGCGATTGCTTCTTCGATGTTTCCAACGGATGAGAATGCCTGTTCGGGTAAGTTGTCATGTAGGCCTTCTAAGATTTCTTTGAAGCCTTTTATTGTTTCAGCAACTGGGACAAATTTACCGGGTGTTCCTGTAAATTGTTCCGCAACTGTAAATGGCTGTGATAGAAAGTTTCTCACTCTTCGGGCACGGCTAACAACTAATTTGTCTTCTTCACTTAATTCATCTAATCCCAGAATGGCAATGATATCCGATAGTTCGCGATATCTTTGTAGAATGTGTTGCACTGATTGTGCTGTTTGATAGTGCTCTTCACCAACAATTGTTGGGTCAAGAATTCTGGATGATGATTGCAACGGATCTACTGCTGGATAAATTCCTAGTGCTGCAATTGAGCGGTCTAGTACTGTTGTTGCATCTAGATGTGAAAATGTTGTTGCCGGAGCTGGATCGGTTAAATCATCCGCAGGCACGTAAATTGCTTGTACTGAGGTAATTGAGCCTTTCTTTGTCGAAGCTATTCTTTCTTGGAATTCGCCCATTTCTGTTGCTAGTGTTGGTTGGTAACCAACCGCTGATGGTACACGTCCAAGTAGTGCTGATACTTCTGATCCAGCTTGTGTTAGTCTGAAGATGTTATCAATAAATAGTAGCACATCCTGTTGCTTTTCATCACGAAAATGTTCGGCCATTGTCAGCCCTGATAATGCTACACGAAATCGGGCACCCGGTGGTTCATTCATCTGACCAAAGACGAGTGCTGTATTTTTGAGGACACCGCTATCACGCATTTCATGGTAAAGATCATTTCCTTCACGAGTACGTTCACCAACACCGGCAAAGACGGAGATTCCTCCATGGTACTTGGCTACATTGTTGATTAGTTCTTGCACAAGCACTGTTTTTCCTACTCCAGCGCCTCCAAGTAATCCGGTTTTTCCACCTTTGGCATAGGGGCAAATTAAGTCAATTACTTTAATGCCCGTTTCCATTATTTCGGTTTCATCGCTAAGATCAAAGAAATTTGGGGCCGATCGATGAATTGATGCCCGAGGAGCATCGTTAATTGTTTGTTCTTCTTTGTGGTCAATTGGTTGTCCTAGGACATTGAACATTCTTCCTAGGGTTACTTCTCCAACTGGTACTGTAATTGTTGTTTTCATATCGTATGCAATACTTCCACGCGCTAGACCATCTGTTGCACCCATTGCAATACAACGAACAACGCCATCTCCTAGATGTGCTGCCACTTCTACGACCAATCTACCACTTCCGGTATCAATTTCGACCGCATTTTTAATAGCCGGAATTTTTCCGGTGGCAAATTGAACATCAAGTACTGGTCCAATAATTTGAACTACTTTTCCATTTTCCATAAAACATCATCCTTTCTAACATTTTTGTTGTCGTTTTAGGCTTCACTGCCACCAATAATTTCGGCCATTTCCTGGGTAATTCCCGCTTGGCGTTCACGATTGTATAGTAGTTGTAATTCGTCGGTTAACTTTTCACCACTTTTATTAGCATTGTCCATTGAAAGTCTTCTTATTGCTTCTTCACTTGTTTGTGATTCTAAGTAATGAATATATGTTGTACTTTTAATGTTTTTTCTAATTAGGTATTCTAAAAATTCTTCCGGGTTTGGTTCAAAAATTGTGTAGGGCGCAAAATCAACTTTTGCATCCGCTAGTAATTCGTCCATATCAGCTATTGGAAGTACCTGATCCATTACTAATTCTTGCACTAGTGGGTTAACATATTTTGTGTAGATGACTCTTATGGCATCAACTTCATGGTTGTAATACCGTGACAGAATTTCTTTTGTAATCCCTTCACGTAGTTCTGAGTATCTGAGCACATCAGTTTCACCAATAAGACTTTTATAGATTGGGACGCCATAGTGCTCCGCTTTATTTACGCCGGCTTTTCCAATCATATAGACATCAGCAATTTGCCCTGGATTTTGATTGATTTCTTGCTGTAATCGTCGTAAAACATTTATGTTATAGCCACCACACAATCCAAAATCAGATGTAAAGACAATATAAGCGACGCGTTTGATTATTTCTTCTTTGCGCATAAATGGGTGAATTTTAGCATAATCTACAAAGTTTGATGCGGCTAAAATTTCTGCTATATGCCGTTTAACTAATTTTTCGTACGTTTTTAGCGTTTCAATCCGTTTTTGATTTTTCTGTAATTTTGCCATAGATACAAGATACATGGCATGGGTAATTGCCCCAATTTTCTGTACGGATTCGATTCTTTTTTTAATTTCGGCTGTTTTGGCCATAATTAAGACGCCTCCTTTTTGGCATGTTAGCTTTGTGCTTTAGCGGTAAAAACTTCTAATATATGATCAAATACCCTTGTCATTTCACTATGTATTTCTTCAGTTAAGACGGGATTTTCTTCAATTGCTTTCATTAGTTCTACTTCTTGGGAACTAATGTAATCAATGACATTTTTTTCAAAATCGAAGATGTGTTGGTCGTCGATTTTGTCAATGTATGACTCTTTTATCGCAAATAAAATAAATACTTCTTCCACCATTGATAATGGGTGATTATTAGGTTGCTTTAATAGGTTTTGAATTTTGCGACCTCTACTTAAAATACTCTTTGTGTAGTCATCTACACTTGAGCCAAATTGTGAAAATGATTGTAGTTCGGCATATTGTGCTAACTCAATTTTAAGTGTTCCTGATAATTTCTTGATAATATTTGTTTGGGCATTCCCACCAACACGTGATACTGACAATCCTGTGGCAATTGCTGGCCGCTGGCCGGCATTAAATAAATCTGTTTGTAAAAAAATCTGACCATCCGTGATTGAGATAACATTTGTGGGAATATACGCTGAGATATCTCCTGCTTGCGTTTCAATAATTGGCAGTGCTGTAATCGATCCGCCGCCATTTTCATCATTAAGACGACCTGCTCGTTCTAGCAATCTTGAGTGGAGATAAAAAACATCTCCCGGATATGCTTCACGACCCGGTGGTCTTCTTAATAATAATGAAATTGTTCTGTAGGCAATGGCATGTTTTGTTAAATCATCATAAATAATGAGGACATCTTTCCCCTCTTCCATCCATTGTTCAGCAATTGCACAGCCTGAATAGGGTGCAATGTATTGTAGTGGTGAAAGTTCGCTTGCACCAGCATTTAAAATGACTGTATATTCCATTGCTCCTGCATTTTGGAGGTCATGGTAAAGCTGTGTGATGTTTGAATTTTTCTGACCGATTGCTACATAGACACAGTACATATTTTGACCTTTTTGATTAATTATTGCATCCACCGCAATTGATGTTTTTCCCGTTTGACGGTCACCAATAATTAATTCACGCTGTCCACGACCAATTGGAATCATGGCATCAATTGCTTTTATGCCTGTTTGTAGTGGTGTTGTCACACTTTTACGCTCCATTACACCTGGGGCAACACGTTCAATTGGTCTTGTTTTGGTACTTTTGATTTCTCCTAGACCATCAATTGGTAATCCTAGGGGGTTGACTACGCGACCAAGGAGCTCATCTCCTACTACTACAGAGGTTACTTTCCCCGTTCGGCGAACGGAAACACCTTCTTTAATATCTTCATCTTCTTCTAACAATATAATTCCAACCGTATGCATCTCTAAATTTAAGACCATACCTTCTGTTCCATTAGGAAAAATCACTAATTCACCCGCAACAACACCATTAAGCCCATCGGCTGTAACGATACCATCACCAACTGTTAGCACTCGACCAACTTCATGTTGATCCACGTCTTCATTTAAGGTTTTTAATTGTTTTAGAAGTGATGATGTTAATTCATCTAATTGACTTTTCATCTGTTTACACCTCTTTTTCAAATTTACGCATGACTGATTGTAATTTCAATTCAATTGTATCATCATATAGTTGACTACCAATTTGAACGCGAACGCCTCCAATAATGCTTTTGTCAATTATATGTTCTTCGATTAATTTCTTCTTTGTTTTCTGTTCAAAGCAAGTAATGATTTTAGCTAATTCTGCTTTGCTGACTGCTGTTGCTGTTGTAATTATGATTCGCTCTGTATTTTGCTTTGCCAGATAATGATTTTCATAGTTTAGCCTAATTTCTGGTAATAAGCTTATTCGCTTTTTACTATCCAGCACTAAAATAAAATTTCTCATCTGCTGTGAAAAAATGGTAAGATATTTTTCAACCCATTCCTTTTTTTGCTCATCTGTTGCTAATCCATCGTTAAAAAAATCAGTGAGTCCAACTTTTGTTGCAAAGAGGTCGCTGACTGCTTTTAGTTCTGCTATGATTGTTTCGCTTGCTTCGAGTTCAAATAAGGCCTTTGCGTAGTTTTGCGCAATTTGTTTATCTTCCATTATTTATCACCCATCTTTTCGATGAAGCTTTCAATTTGTTTTTCGGTTTGCTCTTCTGTCGCATTTGCGCTTAAAAATTGCCCAGCAACTTTTGTTGCCATATCAACTGCTTGCTTTTGCATTTCATCTTGAAGACGGGTGCGATCGGCTGCAAGTTGAGCATCGGCTGCAAGTCGCTTACGCTCTAATTCCTTTTTCAACTTTTGGGTCTGCTGCTCAACCATTATTTTTGCTGTTTGCTCAGCATCATGTAAAATACCATCTGTTTTTGCATTGATATCTAATAATTTTTCCTGCGCCTCAACAAATAACGTGTTAGCGTCTTCTTTTTGCGTCTGTGCTTCTGTTAAAATTGTTGTAACAATAGTTTGTCGTTCCGTTAAATATGTTAAAAATGGCTTCCAGCCAACTCTGTATAATATATAAAAAACGAATACAACTAACAAAAGTTGCACGACCATATTAACAATAATCGTTGCTTGCGTGTTTACTTCCATGTCCGTTGCCTCTTTTCAATAAATATTTCCATTGTTTACTCTTATGTTACATTAGGAAGATAATCAGCATTGCCACAACAAAACCATAAATTGCTGGTGATTCCGCAATACCATATGTAATATATGCTCTACTCATTATTCTATTTTCAGCTTCGGGGTTACGTGCAATTGCTTCAGCAATTTTCCCTGCTGAGATCCCTTGTCCTGCTCCTGTACCAATTCCTGCAAGCACTGCAATTCCTGCACCGATTGCTTTTCCCGCTGTAGCTACTGCTACGCCCATATCCATTTCATTCATTATATTTTCCTCCATTATATTTTATATTTTATTCTATATGTTCTATTTTCGATTTGATGTATGAAATTGTCAGCGTCATAAATATTAAACTTTGAATTGCTGCAATAAATAAATCGGAATACATTGATAGTACGCCCCCAAGTGGTGCATAGAATATGCCAAATAGGAAACCACTTGTCGCCATTTTTAAGAGTGCTGCTAATACTACACCAGCAAGCATATTCCCAAAAAGGCGCATTGAAATTGAAATTATTTGTGAAAAAATTTCCATGATATTGAGTGGTAACATGATAAAAAATGGATGTAGATAACTTTTTAAGTAGACCTTAATACCACTATTTATACCATAACTATGTATCATAATACCTACTAATACTCCTAGACTTAAAGCAATAAATACGTTTGCTGCTGGTGGTTCAACCCCCCAAAGACCCGTTGTATTTATTAGAATTAGGAGCATAAACAAGTTGACTGCAAATACATGCAAAACTGGTTTATATCTTTTGGAGATTCCTTCAACAGGTCCACCACTAAATTTCCAAAGTGACTCTGCTATTATAAGAATTGGCGATGGCTTCTCCATCGGCTTTTGTGCTCTTGCTGATTTTCCTAAAATTATTGCTAGTACAATAAGCAGTCCTAAAGCAATTGCAATGTAAATTAATCCTCTAAATATAAGAATGTTTTGGCCAAATAAGGTTACCGGAATGCCACTTTTAAAGCCTGAAATATCAAAATCCATGCTTGGCTCACTCTCCTTATTAATTATATATTATCTCTACGTGTTTCAAAAAATATTAAGGAGAAAAATCCTTCTGTCTAAAAAACCCCATCCTTGCACCTTCTTTATAATTATTTTGTCCGAATTTCAATAAAATTCCAGACAGCCATTATCCCAAATGTTAAAATATACATACAAAAACCTAAAATATACGCTTTGGTGTCAAAAATCACTTCTATCTTGTAAGAAATTAGCGCGCCTAAGAAGAGTAATAACAACTTTGGTAATGTTCCAAAAGCTCCCATAAGATTACTCTGCTCTTTATCGCCATATACTTTTTTAAAGGAAAGATAAGATAAATAGATGCAGAGAGATGAAATAAATCCGCCTAATATAAAGCCTAATATCCAACTTTTTTGAATAAAAACGAGGATAAGGACACCGATTAACATCAATGCCCCAAGTATACCATACATTTTTATAACATGTTTTCTTACTTCTCCCATGAAAAAAAATCCTCCTATGTCGTCACCAGCATCATGTTTGTCTCGACGATGCATAGTTCTACTACTTTTGTCATCAAATCAGCATAACTAAAACTTTTACGCTGAATTCGATTTTCGTCTTTGTACACCTCAACAATAAAAATTGAGCGGTAGACTTCTGTAATTATCGCCTTATCACGACTAATCACATTACGTCCCTCATCACAAATAAGTTCGACTTCTTGACCTTTGTGAGACAGTAACGTTTTCCTAAGTTTTGCAACCATACTATATTTCCCCCTTTAGCATTTTTTGCTTATCTCATATTATACCATCCTAAAAAAAATTTTGCCATCCCCTTGGCTAATTTACACAAAGTATAACGCCGTTCTCTTCAAGAAAAAACGCTTTCATTACATTTTCACACTTATTCTCCGATATTTAATGAACTTTTTTCTGAAATAATTTGATGAATAGCCAAAAATTGTTCGACCGTTAACTGCTCGGCTCGAACCCGATGATCAATTTCTAGTTGCTCTAATCGAGCTAATACGCTTTGACTCTCATAGTGTCCTTTTAAATTATTAACAAGCGTTTTCCTGCGTGTTGCAAAGCAAAGGCGAACAAAAGTCATGAAAACCTGAGATTCCTCATAGCTAGAAAACAACGTTGATTCTTTAAATGTTAATTTTACAATCGCCGAGTCAACATTTGGTGCTGGAATAAAGACCGTTTTTGGCACTGTGAACGCTAATTTGACATCCGTAAATAATTGAATAAAAATTGACAATGAACCATATTCTTTCGAATTAGGTGCGGCATTTAATCGCTGTGCTACCTCTTTTTGCATCATGACTGTTGCTGATGATAAATTGGGCTTCTGTTCGGCAAACCAAATAATCAGCTTTTCTAAAATTGGTGTTGTGATATAATATGGCAAGTTTGCTACGACATGAATTGGTTCATCCCCGATTGTTTTATACCAGCTAACCAAGTCTTCTTTGAGAAAATCTTTGTAGATGACATGAATATTATCGTACGATTCTAGGGTTTCAGCTAATAGACTTTCTAATTTATGGTCGATTTCAAAACAATAAACTGTTTTGGCTACATCTCCTAAAAACTGGGTTAAAGAGCCTACACCGGGTCCAATTTCTAGTGCTATTGTTTCCTTAGTTATACCTGCTGTGGTTACAATTTTTGTTAAAATATTTTTATCGATTAAGAAATTTTGACCAAAACTCTTTTTGATGTTGAAGCCGTGTTTGCTTAAAAGGGCTGCGATTTTCTTTTGACTAGCGATATGCTCCATTGCTTATTTCTCCCTTGCTTTTTCTAGTTGGCTTCGTGTGATGCCAAAGAAGTTTACTCTTTTTAAAAATTGCTTGGCATTTACTTTTCCTAAGTGCAGTTTTTGGGCGATGCTGTCACGATTTTGTTTGGCTGTTGGAAGCCCAAGTAAACCAAGGTCAATTAAATCTTTATGCGTTATTTCACTTATTGGCTTATGGCTGTTAGGGAAATTAATTTGTGCAAATGCTTTTTCTAATGTTTGCTTTGTTACAAATTCAATTCCTAGTTTTCTGCCATTTGGACTACGGCACTCATCTTTTGTTAGAATAATGTGCAATGCTTGCGGAAGTGCTGTAATGATTCGATTTCTAATGTGTTCTCCGGGCATATCTGGATCAGTTAGGACAATGACGGTTTTATGCTCACTCATTTTTACCAGAAGCTTAATCATGTCGTCACGTAGGCCCATCCCACTTGTTTCAAAGGTTTCAACATCATAGTATTGTTGAATTTTTCGTGTGTCCGATTTTCCTTCAACAACAATTAGTGTGCCCACAAGTTTTTTCATAATTATACTCCTCCCCTTTTTAGCATCTTCAATGAAAAAAAGCTCATACAATTTTTCGTACAAGCTATCTTTTTTATTGGTTTGATGTAATTATTGGCTGATTTTAGCTACTATCTCACCAGCTTTTACCGTAGCGTCGCTCAGTAATTCAACTTTTCCATCACCAATATTACTAACAACAACTGGTGTTGCAATTGATGGTACTTTTGATTTGATTAAGTCAAAATCAACTTCTAATAATTTTTGCCCAACAACGACTTTGTCACCCGCTTGAACAAATGCCGTAAAGCCTTCTCCATTTAACTTAACTGTGTCTAAGCCAACATGGATAATCACTTCGTGACCTGAGTCACTTGTAATTCCTAGTGCATGCTTTGTTGGAAATACTGTTTGCACAATTCCATTAACCGGTGAAACAACAATATTCCCTGTTGGTTCAATTAAATAACCGTCACCCATTAATTTTTGTGAAAAAACGGGATCTTCTGATTCTGTAATCGGTTTTAAGACCCCATCTAATACTGCTGCCAATTGATCAGCGCCAATTGTAATGTTTGCTCCCTTTGCACCAACTTGATCTTTATTCTTACCAAATATTTTATCAAAAAATCCCATAATAATTTCTCCTTCATTTTAGGGTGATGTGTTGGCTCTTCTTAGCAGCGCTTCACATGTTTTCCTCTAATTTTTTTATTCATACTTCTATTATAACCATGTTAGTTTGCAACATCAATGACTTTGTTCTTTTTTTTTGGTAGATAGACTACTTCTGAGTTGAAAATTAAGTCTCTTGCTAGGATAAGTTGCTTTGGTTTATAGTCAAGCATTTGTAATGTTTGCTCTTTTGCCTGTTTTTGTGTTGCATATTGATAGATGCTATAAATGATTTCAAAGGGGATTGCAACCGCTATTGCGAGGATGCCGTATAAGTAATCACGGCTAAACGATTTCCACCATGTCAGGGGGAATTTGGTTGGAATTTCGCGGACATAAAGTTTCATTGCTTTTCGCCCAAGTGTCTGTCCTTTTGTATATTCCATTGGGAGAATCATAAAGAGCCATACTTGTGATAAAAAGCCACTTAACATAAAGAGGAAATTGTACCATGGTTCCATTTCTGATGTTGCTGCACTGTATACGAACATTGCTGTTAGTGCCAATGAAATTATTGCATCAATTAGGTAAGCAACCAATCGGCGCCACATTGGTGCCGCAATTCCGTCTTCAGCGATGGGATACTTGATTGTTTTATCATTTTGCCGTTTTTTCTCTGCTTCCACTGCTCGTTTATTTTCTACTTTATATGATTTCTTAACTTTCGTTGCCATATTTATACTCTCCCTTTCAAATTTATTTGTTTTTGTGGGTAATCGCTGCTTCAATAAAATCGCGAAATAATGGTTGTGGTTTGAGTGGTCTTGAGCTGAATTCAGGATGAAATTGCACGGCAATAAACCATGGATGATCCGCTAATTCAATCATTTCAACTAAATCAGTCTCCGGGTTTTTTCCCGAAAAAATCATCCCCGCTGCTGCAAATGCTTCGATGTATTCATTATTAAACTCATAACGATGGCGATGTCTTTCAGAAACGAGTTCACTATTATAAGCTAAATAACCTTTTGTTCCTTTGGTTACACTGCATTGATAGCTTCCTAGTCTTTGTGTTCCACCTTTATTTAATTCATCAGTTTGTCCATGCATAAAATCAATGATTAAATGCTTCGCTCCACCATCAAATTCCTTTGAATTGGCATCTTCCAGTTTTAAGACATTGCGCGCAAACTCAATTGCGGCCAATTGTAATCCTAAACAAATACCAAAGAAGGGAATTTTGTGTTCCCGCGCATAGCCAATTGCCAGCATTTTGCCTTCAATTCCACGGTCACCAAAGCCCCCGGGCACTAAAATGCCATCAACAGCTGTGAAGATGTCTTTGATATTTTCACGCGTTAAATCATCGGCTTGAATTCTTTTAACATTGATTTTATGCTTATGCGCAAAACCGGCATGTTCTAGCGCCTCATAAACTGAAATATAGGCATCTTTTAGTTCGATGTACTTGCCTACAAATCCAATTGTTACTTCTTTGTCTAAGTCTTTAATTGTTTGAATAAGCGCTTTCCATTGTGACATATCGGCAACTGGTTTGGGCGTTGTTATTTTAAGTAGATCGCACACAATGTCATCTAGTTTTTGCTTTTGTAAGTTTAGTGGTACTTCGTAGAGGATGTCGGCATCCTTTGCTTCAATAACAGCCTCGGGCTTGACACCACAAAACATCGCAATCTTCTCTCGTACTTCTACTTCAATTGCTACTTCTGTTCTTAAAATCAGAATTTCTGGTTGAATTCCTAGTCCGCGGAGTTCTTTGACACTATGCTGTGTTGGTTTGGTTTTAATCTCTTTTGCTGCATTTAAGTAGGGAACTAATGTGTTATGCATGACGATAACATCATCGCGGAGCGCTTGCTTGATTTGACGGATTGCTTCAATAAATGGCAGCGATTCGATATCACCTACTGTTCCACCAATTTCGGTGATGACAATATCGGCTTCCGATTGCTTGGCTGCTGTAAAAACTTTGTTTTTAATTGTATCAGTGACGTGGGGAATTACTTGTACTGTTGCACCAAGGTAGTCACCCCGGCGCTCTTTTTCAAGAACTTCCGAGTAAATTTTTCCCGATGTGATGCTAGCATTTTTTGTTAACTCAACATCAATAAAGCGCTCATAATGTCCTAAATCAAGGTCGGTTTCGGCACCATCAACAGTAATAAAGACTTCTCCATGTTGGTAGGGACTCATTGTTCCCGGGTCAACATTTAAATAAGGATCAAATTTTTGCATAAAAATTTTCAATCCCCGTTTTTTTAGCAAGGCACCTAGTGATGATGCACTAACGCCCTTCCCTAGAGATGAAACGACGCCCCCAGTTACAAAAATATACTTAGTCATAGCTATTTCCTCCAATATTTTTTATTCATAAGTTTTCTGCTGTGAAATTTAGACAGGGTTTTGTTTAACATATGTAAGTTTCGTAAATAAAAATAAGCTTTCCTAATTGGAAAGCCTCGCCTTTAGAAATTACTTCTTCAAGAGCCCACTTTTATATTACAGATTATCGGTTTGAAAATCAAGTCTTTTTATGACTTTAACTGCTTATTTAACAATGTACAAGTTCTTTGATGTCCGGGTTAATACTTCATAACCATTTTCCGTTACATAAACGCAATCTTCAATTCGCACACCAATTGAATCAGGGATATAAATTCCCGGCTCAATTGAAAAACACATGCCCGCTTCAATTATAAGTTCATTGCCTTCCATAATTGAGGGATATTGATGTACACTACTGCCTAAGCCATGTCCTAAGCGGTGATTGAAATACTCGCCTAATCCAGCATTGTTGATTACATCACGTGCCGCCTTATCAAGACTTCCTGCCGTTATGCCTGGTTTTATTTGGTTGATTGCTTCATTATGTGCGCTTAAAACTATGTCATAAATTTCTTGTTGGTGCGCTGTTGGTGTCCCAAATGATGCCATTCTTGTTGCATCACTAGTGTAGCCATCAACAACTGTTCCCAAATCAAATAAAACCAATTCGCCTTTTTGAAGTTTTCGCGCTGATGGTGTTCCATGGGGGCTAGCACAGTGGTCACCAAATAAAACCAGTGTCCGAAAGCTCATTTCCATTACACCTTTTTTTTTGAGTTCATATTCGATTTCCGCAATTACTTCTTGCTCTGTAATTCCTTCTTTGAGGGCCTTAAAACCGACCGTAAACGCAAAATCGGCCATCGCTCCGGCCTTGATCATTTTAGCGATTTCTGGGGGTGTTTTAATGACCATCATTTCAGCAATTTTGGGGGTAATGTCTACCATAAACAGACTTTGTTTGAAGTTTGCTTTGAGGGCATTATATTTTCCGATTGTCAGAAAATCTTCTTCGATTGCCCAGTTCGTTGTCGCCTTCATTTTTTCTGTTATTTTCTTTTTAATGAGCTCCCATGGATTTTGGTGATCGAGGTAACCAAATACTGGTAAGTCATTAACGATCTTTTTCGCATCTTCTACTTCTAGAGCTGGGGTAAATAGGAAGTCTGCTCCCGCTTCTCTACTAATTATGAGTGCTAATATGCGTTCATGGGGATCGCTGTGGTATTCTGTTAGATATGAAATGTTTTCGGGACTATTGATAAAACAGATGTCAATGTTATTATTAGTCATCCATTCTTTGATTTGTTTGATTTTCATGGTTTTTGTCTCCTTTTTTTTTCGATTAATTATTGTTGATTCCCTTTTTTTTCAAGAAGGGGAGGATGTGGGGGAGGGTGATGATAATTAGGAGGCTTAGTAGTCCTGATTTCACTAAATTAAAAGGGAGATAAATAAGCATGTATGGGAAAAATGGTTGCGGTAATGGCATGTCTGCTAGCATGAAGTAAAAAGGGGTGATGACATAGAAATTTGCGATAAACATTATTGTTGTCATTACGAGGGAGCCGCTAATTAGCGAGGGGAGGAGCTGATACTTTTTTGTTTGATAGAGATAATATGCGGGTAGGCAAAATGAAAGGGAGGAGATGATGCTTGTTAGTTGGCCAATTGGCACCCCAATTTCTGAGCCTCTTAGGAGCCAGTGGAGGATACTTTTGATTATTATGACTGTTATCATGCCAGCAGGTCCAACAATAAAGGCTGAGATAAAGATGAAAATGTCACTTATATCGATTTTAAGAAATGGGGGGAAAAAGGGGATTGGAAATTCAAATAAGGTAGCAATGAATGCTAATGTGCTAAAAAGGGCAATATATGTCATTTTCTGTATTTTTTTCTGGTTCATGTTGATACTCCTTCATTCTTTTTTTTATAAAAATAAAAAACTTATCGAATTTCTTCCATAAGCTGATGATTGTTTTATTTCTACAACGTAAAAAAAATTGAGTGTCTCAGCTCATTTAATGTACTTTGTACAAAAAAACTTCTTTCATCCAGACTTTACTGTCGGTGTTAGATTCACACTAACTCAGCATAATAAATCAATGATTTTATTATGGTCGCGGACTATACCGCCGGTCGGGAATTACACCCTGCCCTGAAGATTTTTTATTATTATGTTATAATTATAGCATATTTTTGAATTGTTTTCTGTCAAATTAGCTCACTTTTTTAAGTGTCACGGAATTTACGAAAAAATGAATTGTTATTTAATTAGAGCTATGGTAGATGGAAACCCGTTTTTTTATATTGTTTCTGCAACTAAATTAGCTATATTGATATGTTGCTTACGCTGTTACTTGCATGCTATAATGGAGATAATTAAGTTTTATAGGGGGTAGTAATGATGGAGATTGATCAGCAAGTGCCAAAAAAACGCGAACTTATTATTGCGTTTACTTTTTCGTTTATTTCTGGTTATGTCGATGTTTTAGGGTTTTTGGTTCTTGGAGGTCTCTTCTTGTCATTTATGAGTGGGAACTCGGCTAAATTGGGTTGGAGTCTGGCAACCGCTAACTTTGGCTCAGCTTTAGAGTATTTCACTGTGATTTTAGCTTTTATTTTTGGGGCTTTTTTAGGTGATCTTCTAATTTCAATCGTAAAAAAAGACGCACTTTACGTGGTCTTATATACTGAATTATTTTTATTTTCACTTGCTGTTTTAGTTTCACATGGATACACTTCTTGGGGATATATCATCCCTTTGACTACTGCCATGGGGCTCCAAAATACAGCCCAGATTTCAATTAATAAAACTATTATTGGCAAATCGTTTGTTACAGGCATGCTCTATCATCTCGGTGTTGCCTTTTCAAAGCTTGTCCAAGGGAAGCCAAAATGGGTTGAACCACTCCTAATTGGAATCTCTTGGGGGTGCTTTGTTTTAGGCAGTTTGATTGGTGCTCTTATGACAACAAATTATAGCTTTAATATTACTATTGCTGTTTTATTTATCCTTATCCTTTTATTAATTCTGTTGTTACATCTCTGTGATTTAAAAAGGAGACGTTAGTTTGATTAATATTCTTCATCCCAAATATAACCAATCCCTGAGATTGTTACGAGTGAAATAATGTTTAGTTTTGCTCTAATGTTTTTTATTGTTGTATCAATAATTCGAATTTTATTGACCTGCTCACATTTCCAAACTTTTTTTAGAATTTCTTTTCGTGAAAGTGCTCGGTTTTTATTTTTTATCAAGAAGACAAGTAGATCATACTCTTTTCGCGTTAGTTTCTTCTCTTCACCTGATTTGAAAATTTTTCTTTTTTTTATGTCAAGCTCAATATTTTCAACAGTGCTTCTTACCACTTTCGATGCTGCTTTTGCTGTTTCAAACACAAGTTCAATTTCTTTTGTTAAAATATTCCAGATTTTAGTTTTTGAGATGAATTTATGCACTCCTGCATTTAGCGCCTCTAGTTCGTATTTCTGATCTGGCTCACTTGTGTGAATAAAAAATCTAACGTTGGGATTTTCTAGTTTTAATAGCTGAAAACCTTGGATTCCATTTATCTCAGATAACCAAAGTTCACTTATGATTAAATCATAACTTGCTTGGTTCTGTTTTTTTAAGGCGCTGATCATGCTCGATGATGTGTCTACTAAGTAGCCTTCTTTTTCTAGTATTGACTTAGTTTTATTTACATGCTCTAAGTCTTTATCAATTAATAGTATCTTTTTCTTACTCATTTTTTTTCCTTCCTTTTCATTTTCATTACAGGAGAGGTATCGCTGTAATTTATTTTTTTGCAGATATAAATGTTTATATCTAACATTTTATCAGTGATGCATTACACCGGTATTTTATTTTTATCACGGCATCTACTTAAAAAGTTGTTTTTAAAAAAATGCGTCAAAAAATAAAATATCAATGCGTTTTTTTGTTCTTCTGCAAGATGTTAATTCTGAAGATACTTCACATATTCACATATTTGCTTCAGAATACAATTATAATTGTTTTTTTTGGGTTTTACAAGTACTTTAGTAACCAAAATTATATGTATCACTGGTTTTTTATTCTAAAATAATCATATTTTTTAAAAAAAATCAATGTTTTTTATGTTATATATTATACTTTTTTTCCAAAAGAATGATATTATGATTGCTAAACCCTCTATTTTAAAGTGATATTTTAGCTGTCCTCTTGTTTTTTTATTATATTTTTTTTTAAATAAAGTGATTTTTTAGTGTTCCTCATCTCTATCTAAAAAAAGTATCATTATTTTAGATAGACAAAAAATATTGGTGTATTTTTAAATTACGACGATAATATGAGAAGAATAGAGATTTTTTATCCTTGTCTTTTTTTTATTATATCATTGTTTTCTTTTTTCACTCCGATTTAAATTATACTTTTTTTGAGTAAAGGTATTATTTAAATCGTTATTCGCTTATCATCCCGCTTTTTTTTCAAGAGTTTTTCTTTAATTTTTTTTTTAAACCGTGTGAAGTACGGTATAAGAAAGTGTTATCAGCAAGGATAACTGTTTAATTATCGTACATTTTCGCGCCTACTGTTTAGTCTGCCCTTTTGTTCTTTCCCTCCTACGTGATGCTACTAGCATAGTTACTGATGTTAATAGCAGAATTATACTTAGTAGTAGCACTGTTTGGATGCGGTCTCCGGTTTTAGCTAATATTGGTCCTTGTGGGTTACTTTCTCGTGTTTTTAGTTGTATTATTATTTTTTTCTCTAGTGTCTTTTTTTCACTTGTACTCATATTTAAGGTTTCTATTTCATCATCTGTTTCAGCTCTCGCAATAATTTCGATGTCATGAGTGCCTACTGTTCCGACGTTGATTAATTGCTCTTCATCTATTAAAATTGGGAGATCAGTGATGCTTTTTTCCGTGTGATATTTGGCAATAATTCCTGCTTCTTTGATAAGGAGATCTTTGACATTTCCTTGTTGGATTGCTTCCATTATATTTGCTGAATCAAGCTCAATATTATTTCCTGTTAATTCTATGTAATTAACAAATGTGCTTAGCACGGTTACTGTAACTTCTGTTTTAGCATTTTTTTCCGTTGCAAATGTTATGGTGTGATTCCCAATAGTTGTTGGTCTTAGACCTAGTAACTTTACAGGAATTTCTTTTATATTCTCTTCTCCATCGCTTTCATATCCCTGTGCACCTGCGCTTTTAACGAGGTCTACTTTCTCGAGGTCATTAATGTTAATGGAAAAATGATTGGCTACCGCTACTTGATTTTCTACTGGTGCATTTAGTGAAACAATTGATTTAACTGTGGTTTGGGCTCCTCCATCTGTTATAAAAGTCATTTTATAGACACCTTGCCCCACTTCTGAAAAGCCAGCTGCTAATGAAAAAGTATCTTCTACCATTACCTTAATTAGTTTAACATTTTTGTTATCACTCACATCATATGCACGTGCATTTGCTTTACTAATAAAATTGGTGGTTGGTACTTTATCGACTTCTATTATGAAGTCGTTTGCTTGAATAACTTCCGTTTCTGCCTCATCTTTTTCTTCTTGAACAATCATATCTATATTTTTTTGGATTCCACTTGCTGTGTAGAAAATGATACCATAGATTCCTGTCTTTGTTGGGCGGATGTCTTTTTTGATTTGGACTGCAATATTTTCGATGTTTCCTTGTTCTGTTTTTCTATATGCTTTGATATTAGCATGCTGAGCATAGTCAGCATTTGCTACTTCTGCTGATTTCAATAAAAATGGATTCCCTACTATTATTTCCGTTTCCGCTTCTAAAAAATCTGCAATAATTGTCATTGTTACTTCTATTTTATCATTCATTGCTGTTGTAAAGATGATTTTGTAGTCGCCTGGTTTTTGAGGGCGAATATCTGTTTCTACTTCTACTTGAGGGATTTGGACTGTTCCAAATTCGTCAATATAATACGCGTAGGCATTCGCTAATTTGACATAATTCGCTGTTTTTACATCTTTTAGTTGGAGAATGAAGTCATTTGCCTTAATTCCACCTGTGGGTTGTTCTGTGTCAATCACAACCATGCTGATTTCTTTTTTTGTCCCTTTTTCTGTTGTGAAGATTATTTTGTGAACACCTACTGTTGTTGGGCGTGTTGTTGTTTCGACGCGAAGGTCTACTGCTTTGATGTTGTTTTCATTTGTAATATCGAAGGCTTGGGCTTGGGCTAAGATGAGGTAGTCGGCCTGGGCTGCTTCGGATAATTTTATTGTGAAGTTATCCGCTTCGATGATTTCTTTTGTTTGGGGGATGACGATGTCATTTTCAAGGACAAGCATTGTGATTGTCTGTTCTGTTCCTTTTTCTGTTCTAAGGGTAATTGTGTAGTCGCCTGCTGTTGTTGGGCGGATGTCTGTTTTGATGCTTACGTTTATGTTTGTTACTTTGCCGTCATTTTCTACGTAGTAGCCTCTGGCATTTGCACGTTTGAGGTAGTCGGCTTGAGCGACTTCACTTAGTTTAATGCTGAAGTCGTTGGCACTGATGTATTCTACTCCTGTTGATGGGATTGTGTTTTCAGTTATGATCATGCTGATTTCTTTTTTTGTCCCTTTTTCTGTTGTGAAGATTATTTTGTGAACGCCTACTGTTGTTGGGCGCGTTGTTGTTTCGACGCGAAGGTCTACTGCTTTGATGTCGTTTTCATTTGTAATATCGAAGGCTTGGGCTTGGGCTAAGATGAGGTAGTCGGCCTGGGCTGCTTCGGATAATTTTATTGTGAAGTCGTCGGCTTCGATGATTTCTTTTGTTTGGGGGATGACGATGTCATTTTCAAGGACAAGCATTGTGATTGTTTGTTCTGTTCCTTTTTCTGTTCTAAGGGTAATTGTGTAGTCGCCTGCTGTTGTTGGGCGGATGTCTGTTTTGATGCTTACGTTTACTGGCTCCATTGTCTGGGCATTATATGCTCTTGCCATCGATAGCTCTACATAATTAGCATTTTCTATTTCATTAAGTTTAATGCTAAAACTATTGGCTAATAAAATTTCTCTGTCTTCGGGGATGATTTCGTCATCCACTACAATCATGTCTACTACTTTTCTAGTGCCTTTTTCTGTGACAAAAATTATTTGGTAGCTTCCTTTTTTTTCTGGACGGATATTGTTTTCGACTAAGATATCTATTCTAACAATATCACTAGGATTAGAAATATTATGACCTACGGCAGATGCCAAAGAAATATAATCTGCTGCTGCAACTTCTTTGAGATTTATTTTAAATGCTTTTGCTGTTATTATCTCTAGTGTTTCTGCTGGAAGTGCATCCGGAATTATTAACATATCCACCGTTTTTCTTGTACCGTTATTTGTTCTAAAAGTGATAGGGTAGTTTCCAATATTTGTTGGGCGAATCTCTGTTTCTATCTTGAGTTCCAGTGATTTTATATCTAAGGGATTTTCAATGTTAAATCCTGTTGCATTTGCAAGTTGAAAATAGTTTGCTGCTCCTACGTCTTTAAGTAGAATACTAAAATTATTTGCATTAACTATTTCTTTTACTGTCGTTGGTAATTCGTTTGGCACAACTAGCATCGTAATTGTTTTTTGTGTTCCACTTTCGAGCGACAGAATAATTTCATAGGCTCCTGCTTTATCCGGACGTAAATCTGTTTTAATCTCTACTTCAAGCGGCTTAATATTTAGTGGATCTGTTATATCATGGCCTTTTGCTTGAGATAAACTTAGATAGTTTGCATTTTCTACTTCACTTATTTTTAAGCTAAAACTATTAGCTGTGATTGTATCTTTTGCTGTTGGGGGGAGTTCATCAGATAAAACAAGCATTTGTATTACTTTTGTTGCTCCTTTTTCGGTGCTAAATGTTACTGGATACAAACCTTCTTTAATTGGCTTGATTTCATCGATAATATTTAAAGGAATCCTTTTAATATTTAATGGGTCTGTTATATCATGGCCAATCGCTGTTGCAAGTTGTTGCAAGTCAGCTCCTTGTACTTCAGCTAACTTTAAGCTGAAATTATTGGCACTAACTACTTCTTGTGTTGTTTCTAAGTGGTTTTCTGGTAAAACCAACATATCCACATTTTTGATTGTCCCCTTTACCGTCTTGAAAATTAACGGATATAGACCTGCTACCGTTGGTCTAATAGCATCGACAACCGTAACCTCTATTTTCTGAACCTGATTAGGGTCTGTTATATCATGGCCCTGTACTTTTGAGAGCGTATTGTAATTTGCTGTTTTAACTTCTGAAAGTTTCAAACTGAAACTATTCCCTGTAATTATTTCAGTTATATTAGGGTTTAAATCATCAGCAATAACAACCATATCCACTGTAACCATTGTTTTATTTTCTGTTGAAAATGTTATTTTGTAGACGCCAACACTTGTTGGTCTAATTTGTGTGTCAATATTTATCTTTGTTATTTCTTCAATTACATCATTTTTTTCGGTACTATAGGCTCGGGCGCTTGCACGTGTGATATAATTTGCATTATTCACCTCTGATAGCTTGATGGCAAAATTATTTGCATCGATTATTTCATTATTATTAGGACTTTTATCTGTAATTAATAACTGCAAATCTCTAGTTATTTCATTGTTTGAACGGTCTGCTACCTTTGCTTTAATTTTATATAGACCTGGTTTGTTCATTGAAGTTAGGCTTACATCATTTTCATAGGTAATTTTTTCTGTTAAAATTCCATCAATGTTATCCGTTGCTGATATCCCAAATACTTGATTCCAATTTTGGGGGACTGCAATTTTTTCGGGAGAGATTATTCTAGTATTATTTGTAACCATCAGAATTGGATTTGTTGTATCAACTATATCAATATTAGCTTTATGTATGATACTATTTCCATGTTTGTCTGTAGCTGTATATTCAACAAGATATTTTCCTGTTATCATCGCCCGATTTTGATTATTCAAAGGAATTTGACTGTTCATTCTGACCTCTAATTTTCCATCCTCAGTGTCATCAATTGTAACTAGGCTTGCTAAAAGACTATTTGTTACTACGGTTCCCGCTTCTATTGATGTTATTAAATTGGTTGCTACAGGAATATCATTGGATAAAATATTTACTTTTATTGTTTCTTTTGCCTGATTCGTATACATGTCTGTTGCAATAACTTCTATTGATGTTGTCTCGTTTCTTCCTTTTGTTTGTCCGGCAATAATTGTGGCCTGATTACCTGTACTTGATACGCTGGCAATATTTTGATCTGCTATGTTCCATGTTATCGGATTATTCGTTGCTTGGATTTGTTCGAATTTTTTAGGTGAAATTGCTGTACTAACTGTTGTGCTACTCGTTTTTTGCGCATTTGATGCCAATAGATTTACTTCTTTTGCTGATGCTGTATTAGTAAATTCAGTGGCAGCATCGTATGCGATAAGACCTGCTGTTATTTCTTTTGCTGTTGCTGCCGTTGGGTCTATCTCGCTAACCAAACCTTTATCAACACCTAAAAAATTGACATCAGAGTCTAAATTAGGATTTCCGCCTCTTCCCTTCAAAGTGAATTCTTCTTTGTTGTTGATTTTGGCACTATTAAAGTCCACGCGATAAAGTCCGTTCGTAAGTCCACTAAATTTATAGCTGCCATCTTCTTGTGATTTTGTTGTTGTTTGCTTTTGATATGTATTGTCTACTTTCTTATAGAGCGTGATTTCTCTATCTTTTAATAGATTATCTTCCGTTTTATTAAAAATTCCATCCGTGGCTTCATCATTAAATATGATACCTGATATTTCACCAATCATTAATGCTGTTCCTACCGCGGTACCATGTTGTGCTCCTACACTACCTGCTTCAAAGCGATAATAAGGGCGAAAATCATTGATTGCTCCTAGCCTTTCTGGAAATGCTGTGATTGTTTCAAGTGTTTCATCAACGATATAATTTTTTACCAGTAGTACGCGCTCACCAATACCGATTCCTGTTGTATTTGTAACTCTTATCATCGTATCTGTTTGGCTTGGTGTCGTCCTATAGGTGGCAGTTTCATAGTTTGCTTTTGTTGTGGCATCATTGCTATATTCAATTTTATAATCTCCTGCTTTTGCTGCGGTTATATCTTGACCTTTTTCATCTAGTACTTTAAAAGTATCTCTTGCTGTATCTTGTTTCATATTCCACTTAAATGGTCCACGTTGAAAATCCGAACCAAAGTCATTACCTACTCTAGGAATAGGCAGGTAGATTTGAACATTTTTTCCGACGCTATTTCCATTATTAAGGATGTCCACTGTATAATCAGCTCTTGTTCCTGGAGTAAATCCTACAGCTGTTTCAGGCTTGGTAGGATCGTATATTGGACGTTTACTTTCTCCCTCAGGTTGGATAAATGTATCTACTAACAGGACTTTTCTTTCTTGCACTGATAGTTTTCCTGAGTTAATTCGTCCTAATAGATTTTGTTTCCCATTGCCTTTTAGATCATAAATATCTTTTACTGCTGGAGAGAATTCACGCGTTGCCTCAAAAAAGATTAAATCGGAGAAATTATAATTTCCACTCGCACGATCGCTTGCTTTCAATGTATATTTATAGGCAAATTTTGACTGTCTTTTACTTGTTTCATCAAATGATACACCCGTTTTCCCTTGCACATGTATTGCTATTCCGCGTTCACCATTTGCTATAGGATAAGCTGATTTTAGTTCTGATACTACATTTTTTCCATCTTGGGTAACACTAATTGAATCAGGGGCAATCTCAAATTCTTGAGGGACACGCAAGTAAATTATAGGGTCTTTCAGTCCTATTGTTGGGCTAAAATAAATAGCGTTAATACCTAATTCTCCTGAAATTTCCACACTTTTACCTGCTTCTAAAGATATATCTTTGACAGCTGCATCATAGTACTCTATTTTTGTCACTGCTCTTGAAAGCGTCCGCGAAACTTCATTTTCACTTCCTACTTCTTTTTGCCCTTCCTTGTCCGACCAACTTCTCAGGGTTACTTTCGCTGTGTTTGCTCCTGCTTTTAATCTTCCTAA
Organism: Culicoidibacterales bacterium; assembly: GCA_051652245.1. Taxonomy (GTDB): domain Bacteria; phylum Bacillota_I; class Bacilli_A; order Culicoidibacterales; family Culicoidibacteraceae; genus BHER01. The sequence continues at coordinate 31,078 of JBOFTV010000013.1, forward strand.
CATAAAAAGTGTTTGTGTATCCGAACCATAAAGATCACCACTTGCTTTACCTTCAGGGATATCTCCTACTAAAGTTCTCCCATAAATAAAATATTCGTTTTCTTGTAGCCCTACAGATGAACGCGTTATTCTACGTGCGTTTACGTCCTTAGTCGTTTGCGTTGTTTCTATTTGTTTTCCTGTTGCTATACCGACTTTACCTAAATTGGTTTTGTACTCTATTTCAGATACAGTTGTTCCAGCAAATTCTGGCATACTTATTGCATATCCTTCGTATGTTGAATCGGCCTCAATTTCTATAACTTGCCTTTTTTTTGAATTAAGGGTTGTGTCGTTGATTATTCGCATTATTGGTACTTTTGTTAAATATGTCGAATCAATATCATCAAAAGAACTTGCATATATGTCTAAGCGACTCCGGTTGTTTAGACGTGGGTCTGTTGCTCCTAAAACATTAATTTCTGTTGCCATGTCCAACTGCTTGTTCTCTATTATTGTGCCATCATATGTTTCTATTGTATATTTACCACCTTTACCATCCGATAGATAGGTACCCTGGGAAAGGTGCCCAAGACCATACTCTACCGATATAATTGGTCTCCCCTTTAAATCAGGAATGGTGTACGTCAATATCGCATTTACTTCATCGTCGACTACTGCAATGTTTGAAGTTCCGGAAACTCTTTTTACTTTAGCTTGCTTTGGATAAGAATATACCATCGTTGCTTTTTTTATGTAGCTTCTTTTTCTTTCTCCACCTTTAAAAAGTTCGACATATCCAGCTGAAATATTATTTGCATCCCCCTCAATGACTGTTAGATTTTTTTTCCATTCTACTGTATTCGTGTAGTAATTAACTTCTCCGACGGCACTTATTTCTTTTGTATCATTTCCAATTTGGACCTCGTCTACTAGAGCAGTTGCTGATATACCATTTTTAAATACTTTTGGTCCATAATAGAGTGAACCATCAACTGTTACTTTTATTCCTGTGATTTCAACCTTTGTCACGCCTTCAGTAAACTGATATGTTAACAATCCATTAAAACTATCATAAATAATATTATTCTTAGGTCGCTCAACGGCTTGAATAAATCCTCCTAAAGTCGAATTGGCTGGAACAAAAATATCTTTATAATCGTTTGTAACAGGCACTGCAGTATACCTCATCCCCTCTGGTAATACAATATTTACTTTCTTATTTTGGGATGGGTTTAATCCAAAATCAACATTTATAACAACATCATAAATATCCTCTTGGAGTAAACCTTTAGTTGCTGAATATCCGGGGATGCTGATATTTACTTTGGACTCATCAGCCTGATTTAATTTAATTGCTCGTTCTTTTTTTTCTACTAGTTCGACAGTAACCTCTTTTTTCAATGTTTGGCTTTCAAGCCAAATTTTATATAGACCTGGATTTGTTGCACTTTTCAAGTTTTCCAAGTCTTTTTCATTAATATTGATACCTTTTGTTTCACCATCAATGCTAGCCTTTGCTTTTTCGAGCACACTTTTTGGTGTCAGATTTTGTTGTTCACCAATATTTACATCAAAATTGGATGCTGTGATAATTCGCCAGTCATCATTTTTTTGTGTCGTTTCTGCCTTCTCATTGAGAGAAGTTTTCTCACTTTTTTCTACCTTCTCATTGAGAGAAGTTTTCTCACTTTTTTCTACCTTCTCATTGGGAGAAGTTTTCTCACTTTTTTCTGCCTTCTCATTGGGAGAAGTTTTCTCACTTTTTTCTACCTTCTTACTTTCACTTTTCACCTGATTTTGTGTAGCTTGACTGTTAGTTCTGCTCTGTGCAGCTACTGGTCCATGAACCATAGAAAGCAATATGGTGAAACTAATAATAATTTTTGAGACCCTCGTTAACTTTTTAATCATTCTACATTCCTCTAATTTTAATAAATTTGAAGTCTTCCCTTTTAATATATCGACTTCAGAATATCATTATAATTCTTTTTTTTTTTTTTTACAAGAGTTTTATTTTAATGTGAACTTTCTTAACAGTAGCTGTTTTTTTGCTACAAAAATTTTATTTTTTTTTAAAAAATATGTTGATTATGACTTTTTTTAAATAAAAAAATATGTTATCGTATATATATATTTTAATCAATGATTTTTTATTTTCCCCTAAAAAATATGTTTTGTGATTTTTTTACATTGTTATCTTGTTCTCCTCCGTAATTGGATGATGTCGTTTTAAATAATAACGGTCATACAAGATTTAAAAAAACAGGTTAATTATTCATTAAATTTATAAAAAAAGAATTCTTATAATCATAAGAATTCTTTTTTTATAACTATCTATTCCACTACTTTTTTATTACAATAAAAACAGCGAAATCATATAGCAGAGATATGCTACCAGATAAGCGACGACAAACGAATATAAAATGGAAAACCACACCCATTTCCACGATTTCGTTTCTTGCTTTAAAACGGATACAGTAGAGAGACAGGGAATATATAATAAATTAAACACCATAAAACTAACGGCTCCTGCGGGTGTAAACAGTGTTGTTATCCCTAGTTCGACGCTTGGGTAGCCTGAAAGTAATACGCCTATTTGTGCCACGACCAATTCTTTTGCCAGAAATCCCGTTATCAGTGAGCTAGTTGCTTGCCATGTACCAAATCCTAGTGGGACAAACGCCCACGCAAATAAATGGCCAATTAAGGCGAAAAAGGAGTTATTAATATCTTGTGTATAACCGGACGGACCAAACCAGAGTAGGCCCCAGATGATAATCGACCCAATAACGATAAACTTGCCGGCATTGGTGATAAACTGTTTTACTTTATTAATTGTCATTTTCGAAATATAGTTAATATTGACACTTCTATACGGTGGAATCTCTACTAGAAAAAACGGCTCTTGCTTCTTGAAAAATGAAAGGGAGAAGATTTTTGCTGAAGTCAACGCAACAGCGACACCTAACAGGTTTAAGCCTAATAAAATCAATGCTTGGTGCTGATTAAAAAATAAACTAACAAATAAAATATAAATCTCCAGCCGCGCCGCACACGAAATAAAGGGAATAATTAATTGTGTTATCAGGCGCTCCTTCTTATTAGAAATTGTCCGTGCGGCCATAATTGCTGGCACATTGCACCCTAAACCAATCATCATTGGTGCTAGCGCTTTACCATTTAGGCCAATTTTTGAAAAGGTTTTATCAAAGAGGACAACCGCCCGCGACATGTAGCCGCTCCCCTCTAACACTGATAGGAAGACAAAGACAATCACAATTTGCGGCAGGAACATGACCACGGTTGCAAATCCAGCATACGCCCCCTCAACGACTAAACTAATTAGCATCTGTGGCAGTCCGCCCCACTCCAACAAGCTGCGTAAAAATAGACCAAAAGGTGCTAAGATACTCGCATCAAAGAAATCAGAAACGGGATTTCCCAGTAAAAAAGTAACATAAAAAATCAAATAAAAATTAAGCAAAAATAGAGGAATGCCAAAATAACCATTCAATAAAATCGCATCAACTTTATTTCTAGGCGACCACTTCGCTAACACCGTAGCATCAACATGCGAAACCTCTTCCATCGCAGCAATAATATAAGCCCGCCGAATTTTAAAAAAAAGGCCATTCAATGATAAGGCAAGTTCGTCTGCAATAATTTTTGCTTCCACAACTTCTCTAACTTTCGTAATTTGGGTCTGTACATCTTCAGTCAACTTAGCCAATAAGAAAAGATTATTACTTAGCAACTGAATGGCAATAAAGCGGCTGTTGACATTTGTAAAGCTCCCGCTATCTTTTACAATCGCTGCAACCTTAGTAATCGCCCCTTCCAACGTCTGCCCATAGTCTAGGATAAACTTATTTGCAACAGGCTGCGAGATATGCTTAACAATTGCACTGCTATTTTTCTCCTTTTTAGCAACAATCAATTTTCCCAAGCCAAATTTAGTCGCAAATTTAGCCATATCAAAGCTGATGCCTTTATTTTGAAGATCATCTTTAAAATTCAGGATAAACACAATTGGCAGCTGACTTTCCAATAATTGAATTGATAAGTACAGATTGCGTTTGATATTGACACTATCAATGATATTAATTATTTTATCGAAATCATGATCAACAATTGTTGAAATGGCAATATACTCATCTTCAGATGCGTGATTAAGTGCTCTAATACCCGGTAAATCCACCAAAAAATCATTTGTTTGCCTAATTTTACACGAAACAACATCAACAGTTGTTCCAGCAAAGTTAGTAACCTTATTATTTGAATCCGTCAATAAATTAAAGAAGGTCGTCTTACCAACATTCGGATTACCAACTAATATGTATTTCATTGCAACAGACGCTCCCTACATTATTTAATTTCCACCAGCTCAATATACTTCATCGTCGACTTCCGCAGGCAAAACATCGACTCTTCTACCGTCACAAAGCAAATGTGTTTATCATCATCGGCATTTTTGAGTTCAACTTCCACACCGACATCCACGCCAATTGCTTGTAGCTGCTGCTTGGCTTCGTCGGGAAGCATAATTCCTGTTATTTGATATCTCTTCATTTTATTCACTCAATTCTTTAAATACATATTTATATTTTACGACAGTTTCGCAAAAAAAGCAAAGCATTGTACTCATTACAGTTACTTACTTAAACTGTCCAATAGCTCGTTGAGTGACACTCCCCCGCAAACTCCAGCAGCAAATCAGGAGAACATAAATAACTGCCACTAGCCCCAATAAAATATCCCTGCGCCGTTATGAAGGCATGCGCATCCTTTTGCTGCACCAAAAGCTCCTCTAACAGCACAAACAGACGCTTAGCAGCAGCAATCTCAACATAATGCACCTCCTCCCCCTCAAGAAAAAAGACACTAGCCGGATGTCCTTGAGTAACGACTTTTAAGGGAAGAATTTCGCCATTCTCCGTGAAAATTTTTATTTGATCGACATTATTTTGGGACACATAGAGTAAATGCTGCCGCTTCGAATAGCTTAGCTGTTTTAATCCCGTTACCGTCGTATTTTCACGATGACTTAGGCTTCTATTTACAACCGGACTATTGATACTTAGAGCAAGCCCTCCCACCAGGCAACTAAGAATTGTACCAACAATGAATAAGCGCCACCGATATAACATATTAACCACCTCTAACTTATCTTTCGGAGGTTTTCCTTTTTTTTTATATAAAAAAAAGGCTAAGTAACAGCGCTGTTACCTAGTCTCCTTTATACTGTTTCAATCCAAATTTTGGCACCTACTGCTGTTAATTTATCAACAATTTGTTCATAGCCGCGTTCAACATGTTCGATGTATTTTACTTCTGTAATACCCTCAGCTATTAAACCTGCTAAAATCATCGCCATTCCTGCGCGGAGATCCGTTGCTTCAACGCGGGCCCCTTGTAGTTTTGCGGGTCCATTAATAATTGCCGTGGCATTTTCTTGTCTAATTGTCGCACCCATTCTTGAGAGTTCTTCGATATGTTTGAAGCGTGCATTATAAATTGATTCATGCACTAAGCTCATGCCTTTTAGTTGCGTCATCAGCACCGTGAATGGTTGCTGTAAATCTGTTGGAAATCCTGGATATGTCATCGTTTTAACTGTTACAGCGTTTCCACCATCTTTAATTTTAGAAACAATGACGTAGTCTTCACCAATTTCCAGCTCTGCTCCCGCTTCTTGCAATTTTGCCAAAAATGCTTCCATATGTTCAACAATAACATTATTGATTCTAAGCTTATCACCAATTAAGGCCCCCGCAAGTAAATACGAACCGGCAACAATTCTGTCAGGAATAATTTGATGGCGACACCCATTTAACTTTTGAACGCCCTCAATTCTAATCACATCTGTTCCTGCACCTGAAATTTTGGCACCCATGCTATTTAATAATGTTGTTACATCAATAATTTCTGGCTCTTTGGCAGCACTTTCAATGTATGTTGTCCCTTTTGCGTAAACGCCCGCCAAAATGATATTGATTGTGGCACCCACTGAAGCAATATCTAAGTTAATTCTGGAACCGATAATGCCATCTTTAGTCGTTAAATGATAGGCTCCATTTTCATGGACAACATCAATCGCCATTGCATTAAACCCCTTTAAATGAAGGTCCATTGGCCTTGGTCCAAGATAACAGCCACCAGGAATTCCCACAACAGCCTTACCAAAACGACCAATCATTGCCCCCATCAAATAATATGATGCGCGCAATTTTTGAACTTCTTCATCTAGTAGTGGTTCAAAAGCAAGCTCTGAAGTATCAATTGTCAATACATGATTATCATAATTAACTTTTGCGTGTAAGCGTTCAAGCATTGTAATTAATACAAAAACGTCCGATAATTCGGGAACATCTTCGATGATAACTTCACCATGAGATAAAATTGCTGCTGAGATAAGCGCTACCACACTGTTTTTAGCACCGGATACTTCTATTGTTCCTGATAATGTTTGTTGCCCCTCAATTTTAAATACACGCATAACTAATGCTCCTTTGTTTCTAATAAACTTTCTTTATCATCCATTGCAATATGTTTTTGGTCTTCATTAAAAAGATATTGCAATGGATAAAAGCTACTTCATTGTTTTATTATCATTACTATTTTTAGTCAAAAATAAAGGAAAAACTGATGTGTTGCCACAATTGCGCTTAACACATCTGGTTTTACCTCCTTGACTACGTTATTTCATCATGCTCTACTTAAATTATGCTTTATTTGCACTACCAAACCAGTCAATTTTCTCTTTAACCGTTGCTTTAATTGCTGCTGTTCCTGGTCCAAGTAATTTACGAGGGTCAAAACCTTTTCCAGACTTATCTTTTCCAGCTTCAATGTAAGCACGTGTTGCTTCCGCAAACGCCCATTGGCATTCGGTATTAACATTTATTTTTGCTACACCTAGCGCGATTGCTCTTTTAATTTGATCTTCGGGAATTCCAGTACCACCATGTAATACAAGGGGAATTCCTGCTGTAATCTTATTGATTTCTGCTAATGTATCAAAGCTTAGTCCAGACCAATCTTCAGGATATGCTCCATGAATATTTCCAATTCCTGCTGCTAAGAAATCAATTCCTAAATCAGCAATTGTTTTACATTCTAGGGGATCAGCAAGTTCACCTGTTCCGATGATTCCATCCTCTTCGCCACCGATGCTACCTACTTCTGACTCAACTGAAATTCCTTTTGCGTGTGCTTGTTTGACAACATCTGCTGCTTTTTCAAGGTTCTCAGCAAATGGTAGATGTGAGCCATCAAACATAACTGATGTATATCCTGCATCGATGCATTCTAAGGCTGCATCATAATCTCCGTGATCTAAGTGCAATGCAACCGGAACAGTAATTCCTAGTGATTCAATTAGGTTACTTACAATTGCATAGCATACTTTATATCCGCCCATATAAGTGGCTGCTCCCATTGATGTTTGAATCATAACTGGTGAATTCTTCTCTTGTGCTGCTTGTAATATTGCTATTGTCCACTCAAGGTTATTTGTATTGAATGCTCCAATTGCGTACTTACCATCTCGTGCATCTTTTAACATTTGTGCTGCTGAAACTAATGCCATAATAAATTCCTCCTAATATTTTTTAAATTCTTACTTATTATATCAAACATTTCAATATTTTGCTACCAATATCAGTGATATTTTAACCAACCCTGTTGAAGTTAGTAACGGTTGCCTAATTTTGGGGTGCGTTGCTAATCTGGCTTTGGGTTTGCTTAAATTTAAGCATATTTTATTCATTTGTGAAACGTGGGTTTTGCCGCCAATTATAATCCGTTCTAATCATATCTTCCACTGAATATTGCGGCGACCAGCCTAAAATTGCTTTTGCTTTTGTATTTGAGGCAACGAGGAAACCAGGGTCACCTGCTCTTTTCTCAACATATTGACTCGTTATTTTTAGTTGCAATAGTTTTTGGGCAGCGTCCATGATTTCTTGGACGGAAAATCCATGATTGGTTCCTAGGTTGATAATTTGACTGTCCATGCTTTTGGCTAAATATTCGATTCCATCCACATGAGCGCGTGCTAAATCACTTACATGGATGTAGTCACGGATGCATGTCCCGTCGCTTGTATTGTAGTCTGTCCCAAAAACTTTAAATAGTGGACGAAGTCCTAGGAGCGTTTCATTTATGGCGGGGATTAGATGTGTTGGTGTCCCTTTGGGAGCTAGTCCGATTTCACCACTAATGTCTGCTCCCGCGACGTTAAAGTAGCGGAAAATGATGAATTCAATACCGAATGCTACTTGGACACTTTTAATTAGCGCTTCTGCTGCAAGTTTGCTTGCACCGTATGGGTTAATTGGTTGGGTAATTGCCAGTTCATCAATTGGTTTTGTTCCATTTGGTTCGCCATAGACTGCTGCAGTCGAGGAGAAGATAAATTTATTAACGCCATGGATTCGCATGCTTTCTAGGAGGACACCTACGCCATAGACATTATTGGTAAAATAGGTAATTGGATCACTGACACTTTCGGGTACGATAAGCTTTGCAGCAAAGTGCATAACGGCATCGATTTTATGTGTTGTAAAGACAGCATCTAAATCGATTTTATTGCATAAGTCGCCTTTAATGAAGAGAACGCCCTCGGGTATGGCTGCTTTATTTCCTGTTGACAGATTATCAAAAACGATTACTTCGTGATTTGCCCGAAGTAATTCATATACTGTGTGCGACCCTATGTAGCCTGCACCACCAACGACTAAAATTTTCATTTCATTGCCTCAATTCTTATTTAATTTTTACTCTGCTATTATTATAACATATTTTATTACTGGCGTACCGCTAACTTGTTGTTTGTTTGCGTTTATGGGTTAGACAAGATAAAAACGTCATAAAGACTCTTTAATCATCGTCTTTATGGCGTTTTTGCTGTTACTTGAACGGATTAATGGCTTGAGTTATTCCGTTTTGGGGATGTTTTTTAGTCATTCTTTTGATATGTATCCTCGGCAATTAGCAGCTCACCATCATGCTGATCAGCGTAATCGACAAATACTGGTACCCGATCGGCCGTTTTCTCAACTTGGAGCATGACATATGCTAGGGCATCATTTTGCTTGTTGGGTGGATAGCCATGCTTGGCAAGGAGACGTTTAATTTCTCGACGCATTTTGGGAAGTGCCGTGCTGCGGGAATTCCAATCTATTGTTTTATTTTTGCGTATTGTTATTGCTACTTCACGCGCAATAGTTACGAGGTCTTCGTGTTTCATGATTTCTTCTACTGAGGAAATATGAATGAGTGCATCATAGAATGCCATCTCCTCTCGTGTTAGACCGAACTCATCTTCACGATTATCAGAGCTATTAATTTCTTTGGCAAGACGAAGGAGCATCTCGAGCATTTCGGTATTTGTGATTGCTTGGCTATGATACATGTTAATTGCCTCTCGCAGCTTTTCAGAAAATTTGGTGGATTTTGCAAGGTTTAAACGCTCAATTGAGCGGATTACTTTGAAATAAGCGACTTCATATGCATAGTTTTGACCAATAGCTGTTGTTGCCGCTAATGCATGTAATTTTACAGCTTCCAATACCACATCTTTAAACTCTTTGACCTCCGCTTCATCTAAGCCTAAAATAACGTCCACTACTTCTGCATTAACTCCTCTAAGCAACGCGCAATCACTTTTATGAAAAAAATCCTTGTAGGCTAATTCATGTAACATACCTATCACACTGGGAGCTAATGACATATATTTGTTTCATTATCATTAAAAAACAGTGCTCTAAGCCTTGGTGGAAAAATTTGTTCCTCTAGGGATGATTGGTATTCTTTAAACACTGCTGTTGATATAGATTTAATACAAGGAGAAACATTTTGGAACTTCGCACTATTTATGTCAACTATTCCATTAATTACACATAAACATAAAAAACGTTTGTGTTCTGAGAGTGTATTTATAAATAAATCAATGATTAATTCATCTATTCCGCGATAAGTAGTAATTACTTTGTATCTTTCCAAAATATCAGCTATATTATTTTGATTATTTAAAGAAATAAGTATAAGCTTATTTTCATATTTTACTTCTCTATAAAACATAATTATTCTCCTTTCATTAACTTGTCCACCGTTTATTCAATCAATAAGTCACACCATACTTATATATTTATTTTAATCGTTTTCAATACATCATCTAGTATATTTTTTGCATCCTCATAAGATTCTATAACTGCTGAATCTGTCAATTCTAGATTAGGAATAGCAATGAAATCACCAAAATGTGAATATTTATTTCTTATTGCCATATACTTATTATAACAGTTTTCTAGATTTTTTTTATCAAAAGCGCTCTTCTTAAAAAGATTTATTAGCTCGACTTTCGAAATATGATAACGCCCAGTTTCCCTCTCACAATTAAAAAAATCAAATTTCCCACCATTTTTAAGTGTATATCCTATAGAAACTAATAAATATTTCATATGTCCCTCCAGAGCTCGACAAGCAGGAATAATGAGGTATGAGTAGTCAACTTCCGTTTCCATAG
>JBOFTV010000014.1:0-49602 GCA_051652245.1 Culicoidibacterales bacterium
AAAATTTCTAACATTTGACAACTTTACCCCTCCTATACTTTATTTATTTGAGTCGAGGTTGTACATGACGCGTCTCGACCTATTTTATAGATAAATTATATGATATTTTATCTGAGATGTCAAGAACTAAATAGAAAAGGTTAATGTTTTAGTAACAGGTTAATCAATGTTCGTAAGTTAAGCCTAAAAATCGCAAAAACAGGAATACTACCTACCTAATCACAAAAATAATTCCAATATTCTTCCATAACGTGGTAGAATATTACTCCATTCTTCAGAAGTACCAATATTATTCAAAACTTCATAACCATTGTCACATCAATGAATAGTGACATATTTTTTTGTCGAGTTTTAATCATTTTTTTGTGTCGAATAATACCGATATGTGGTATAATATAGCTATACTATATTTAAAGAGGTGGTTCTATGTATTTGAAAAAAGCTAAGAGATCGAGTGGTCGTATATATCTAAGCATCAATAAAAGCGTTCGTAAAAATGGACAATCCAAAACGCTTACGATTAAGTCGCTTGGTTATCTTGATGAGTTAGAAAAAGAATTTGCTGATCCGATTGCTCATTTTACGCAAATCGCTGCTGATTTGACCGCACAAGAAAAACAAACAAAAAAGATCTCAATTGACCTAGATATGTCTGAAAAATTAAGTGATGATGCGGATGATGTATCACGTATCGGTGACATTGTCTTCTCCAAACTTTATCATCAATTAAAACTACATGAGCTTTTCTTAAATCGTGCTCGACCTAGAAATTTTAAATTTATACCCAACAATATTATGAAAACACTAGTTATGCATCGTATCTTTTCTCCTAGTTCTAAACGTCATACCTATCTTCATCGCGATAATTTCTTTGAACACTTCAACTTCTCTCTTGATGACATGTATCACTCGTTAGATTTTTTCGCCCAAATAAAACATGATGTTATTTCTCACTTAAATTCAAATATCCCACATATCATTTCTCGCGACACTTCTATTTGTTTATACGATGTCACCAACTATTATTTTGAAATAGATAATGAAGATGAAACAGGCAAACGGAAACGCGGTGCCTCAAAAGAAAATAAGCGTACTCCAATCATACAAATGGGGCTTGCAACGGATAAAATGGGGATTCCGCTGACATATGAACTTTTTGCTGGGAACACTCATGATAGCCAAACATTTCAACCAATTTTTAGAAAACTTAAGAAAGACTTTGCAACTGAAAAAATTATTATTTGCGCCGATAAAGGGTTGAACAGTGCAGATAACATGGTCTATGCAACAAATGGATATGTTATCGGTGAACGGGTAGCAGGTGGTTCTAAAGAACTGCAGCAATTTATTTTCGCTCCTGAAGGATATAGTCGCAATACTTCTTTTGATGCACACCAAATTATTCAAGTTGATGGTGACTATACATTCAAATCACGAAAAATTGCTCGTGAAGTATCTATTACTACTGATAGTGGTCGGAAGAAGAAAGTTATTTTAGATCAGAAGCAAATTGTATTCTGGAGTCACAAATATGCAAAGCGGGCTAAAGCAAAACGCGAAGAACAGATAGTTAAAGCACAAAAAATTATTGATAATCCCTCAAACTATAGAAGTAAGTTGGACAAAGGGGCGCTTTCTTTCATCAATCAAGATGCCTTTAATGCTGATGGAGAAATTATTGAAGGAAGTAACCTTTCGCTCAATCACGAAAAAATTAAGAAACAGGAACGCTTCGATGGATTCTACATGATTGTAACAAGTGAGCACAATACTCCAGATACGGAAGTTATTGACATGTATCGAGGCCTTTGGAAAATCGAAGAGACATTTAGAGTAACCAAGTCTTCACTGGAAGCAAGACCAATTTTCTTGCGAAACGATGCACACATTGAAGCACATTTTCTTTCATGTTATATTTCTTTGACATTGATTCGTATGTTAGAAGCAAAATTAGCTCATCAGTATTCTGCAAAGCAAATCATTGATGAGCTAGGAAACCTGTCAGTTACATATATCAAAGATAATATCTTCAAGAATAATTACACATCAAAAATTACTAGAAACATTCTCGAAAAAGCTGATATTGATCTCTCAAGAAAATTCTATCAGCGAACTGATTTGAGACAACTTTTTGCTGATGTCAAAAAAATTTACGATTAGGATCTGTACCCCTACATAATTATGAATATGAAAAGGTGCTATAAATGTTGATATATCAACGTTTATAGCACCTTTTTGTTTGTTTTTACTTCTAAAGACAGGATGATACCACATCTAATAAAAAAAAGAAATACCTAACTGATGCAGAATTAGAAATATTGCAAACAGCTGGTGTTTTGTTCTATTCTGATAACAAGTTTAAGAAGCCCAAAAGGCCACTTGTTTTACTTTTGGTGAAGCAATTAATTGGCTTTGCAAAATCAGTATACAAAGGGACAAGAACAGCAATTTTTTACGCTGATTCATATGCATCATATCACCGTGGAATTAACGAACGATTCAACCGTGAGATGTGGCGTTATATTCCTAAGGGGCGTATCTTTGATGATGTGAAACAGAAAACGATTGATGTCTATGATTCATTGATCAATACTAGGTTACTCCAACGACACGATGGCAAAAGTCCAAAGGAACTATTTGAAGCAGAGATTGAAAGCATGAACACACAACAAGCAGAATTTGACACTCATCCGGCAATCGTCGCGTAGCGAAAACTGAGTGAATAGCAATTCTGTCCAGTTTCACTTTACAATTTAGGTGATATAAAAAGAGTCTCTAGCAGGCTGGGGCACGATGACGTAGCAACAACGTTGAACATTTACAGTCACGTATTTGAAAATGACGATAAAGAAGTTGCTGATAAAATAGACAGTTTAATCAAATAAATGTCGTCACGATGTCGTCAAAAACAAAAAAGAGCGTTTTTATACGCTCTTTAATTTTTCCGAAAAATATAAATGAAAGCTTTGTTTCATTACCCTATTGACCCCTCCATCTCCATTTTTAGCAATTGATTTAACTCAACGGCATACTCCATTGGAAGTTCGCGCGTAAATGGTTCAACAAACCCTAAAACAATCATCTCTGTTGCCTTTTCTTCCGTTAAACCACGGCTCATTAAATAAAATAGCTGTTCTTCTGACACTTTTGACACTTTTGCCTCATGTTCAAGTGTTGCTGTACCATTTTTAATTCTATTATATGGAATTGTATCTGATTTAGAGAGTTCATCTAATATAAGTGTATCGCACTCAATATTAGAGTGTGCATAATCAGCGTTCACACCATGCTCAACAATTCCGCGATAGGTCACATTTCCACCTTTTCGCGATACTGACTTCGAGATGATTGACGATGACGTATGCTTCCCTAAATGAATCATTTTTGCGCCTGCATCTTGATGTTGATTGGCTCCTGCAACAGCAATTGAGATTGTTGTTCCTTTTGAATAATCACCTTTCAAAATAACGGCTGGATATTTCATGGTCAACCCTGCGCCCAAGTTCCCATCAATCCATTCCATTGATGCTCCCTCTTCACAGATTGCTCTTTTTGTTACTAGGTTATATACATTATCCGACCAGTTTTGAATTGTTGTATAGCGGCAACGTCCACCTTTTTCAACGAAAATCTCCACAACGGCTGCATGTAAAGCATCTGTTGAATATGTTGGTGCCGTGCAGCCCTCAACATAATGTAAATCGGCACCTTCATCAACAATAATAAGCGTTCTTTCAAATTGCCCCATATTTTCTGAGTTAATTCGGAAATATGACTGTAAAGGTTGATCAATTTTTACGCCTTTGGGAACATAAATAAATGATCCTCCCGACCAAACCGCACTGTTTAGCGCGGCAAATTTATTATCCGTGTGCGGAATTAGTTTCGAAAAGTATTTTTTGAAGAGTTCAGGATGTTCTCGTAAACCCGTCTCAGGATCACAGAAAATCACACCTTGATCTGCCAATTCTTGGTGTAAACTATGATAAACCATTTCTGATTCATACTGCGTTGCAACTCCCGCTAAGTATTTTTGCTCTGCTTCTGGTAATCCCAGTTTATTAAATGTGTCTTTTATTTTATCGGGTACATCTTCCCAACTTGTCTCTGAACGCTCACTTGGCTTCAAATAATAGTACATTTCATCAAAATTAATCTTTGTTAAGTCGCCTCCCCATGTTGGTAAAGGCGAATTCATAAACTCATTGTATGCTGAAACTCTAAAATCGGTCATCCATTCTGGTTCATCTTTTATTTTTGAAATTTGTCGAACAATACTTTCATTGATTCCACGATCTAATTTTAATATCCCCACTTCACCATCATTAAAACCATACTGATAGTCTTCTGAAGTTGGTACATCCATCATTTCTTTTTCTTCCATTGGAACTCACCACTTTCTTTATTTTATTTCTTCTATATCATTATCATTAATTGCTTTATTTGCAATAATTCTTTCTAATGCTTTATAGCCAAGTGTTGCACATTTTATTCTTGGTGGGAGTTTACTTATCCCTTGAAGGCTAATTGATTCACCTAAAATATCTTCATCCGGATTTTGTTCTCCCATGACCATTTTCAAGAATTCATTGATTACTTTTTGAGCATCTTCGGTTGATTTTGATTTGACATTTTGCGTTAACATTGAAGCTGATGAGCAACAAATTGCGCAGCCTGTGCCCTCATATCTGATGTCCTTAATTGTTTCTTGTTCAAGTAGCACTTGTATTTTCAAGTCGTCGCCACAAGAAGGATTTTTAAGGTGTACTGTTTGATAATTTGGTTGTGTAACTAGCCCCTTATTTCTGGGCAAATTGTAGTGATCCATAATAATTTGACGATACCATTGCTCTTTATCAGAATAAGACATCTAAGAAATCACTCGCTTTCTTACAAACTTCAATGAATTTCTTCATATCTGCTTCCGTGGTATAAATTGAAATACTTGCTCTTAGGCTCGATGTTGTTTCCAATTTTTCTAATAATAGCTGGGCACAATGATGTCCAGCCCTAATCACAACAGATTCATTAGAAAAAACAGTCGCCGCATCATGTGCATGCACATCTTTTAAATTAAAAGAAATTGTTGTTGAATCCTTATTTTCTTCGTTGTATAGTATAATATTACTTTGCTTTTTTAATTCTGTTATTGTGAAATCACGTAACTTTCTTATGTGTACTTTTTTGTCGTTGTAGTTTATTTCTTCAATGAAATCAATTGCCGCTCCTAGGCCGAGCACTTCTGCAATCATCATTGTTCCTGCTTCGAATTTATGTGGTACTTGCTTAAATTCTGACGATTGTTTGGTTACAGAGTCATTCATGTCACCACCATATTCAAAAGGGGACATTTTTTCTAACATATGCATTTTCCCGTATAAAACGCCTACGCCTGTGGGACCAAATAATTTGTGACCACTAAAGACATAGAAATCGCAATCGTATGCCATAACATCAACTTTTTGCTGAACGATAGCCTGTGCTCCATCGACAATAATAAAGGCATTTTTTGCATATTGTCTGATAATTTTTGTTATTGCTTGTGGATCGTTGTAGGATCCTAGTACATTAGTCACGTGTGCAAAACTTACTACTTTTGTTTTATCTGACAGTAATTCTTGTAGGTGGGTGTAATTAATTGACCCATTTTGATCAAGATTGACATATTTAATAATTGCGTTCTTCCTTTGAGCAACAATTTGCCATGGCAACAGATTAGCATGGTGTTCACCAATATTTAAAATTAGTTCATCCCCCTCTGTAATCAGTTTGTCTGCAAGCCCAAAGGCAATTAAATTTAATGATGTTGTTGTTCCTCTTGTAAAGATTATTTCTTCTTTTAGACCGGCATTAATAAATGAGGCTGTCTTACTTCTAACTGCTTCATAGCTTAATGTTGTTTCATATAATAACTTATCTACTCCACGACTGATATTAGTGTTTTTATGGGTGTAATAATGCACGATGGCATCGATAACACAATTAGGTGTTAACGCTGTTGCAGCACTATCCAGATATGTTATTTCTGGGTGATTGACAATCATTGGAAATTGTTTCATTATTTGTTTAAACTCCACGGAATAATCCCACTTTCTTTGTAATAACATTTTCAATTCGCTGTTTTGTTGGTAAATCTTCAATATTTTCAACCACAGGTCTTAAGAATCCTTCTGTAACGAGTAATAATGCATCTTTTCTTGTCAATCCGCGACTTTGCAAATAGTAAAGTGCATCATCAGATACACGGCCCACACTCCCCGCATGTCCAGCCATAACATCATATTCATCAATTAATAAAATTGGGTGAACATCTGCTCTTGCTTTGTCATCTAAAACCATAATCCGACTTTCTTGTTGTGCATCCGCTTGATGTGCTCCTTTTTGAATGAAGCCAATACCTTCAAATTCACCAATGGCATTGTCGGTTACAACTCCATGGTTAATTATGTTGGACTTTGTATGTGGGGCTAAGTGATTCATTTTTACAAGGTGTAATTGCTTATCCTGATTTTCGACGTACATCATCAATTTACTTTCAACTGTCGCACCTTCTTCTAAAAGACCAATGTAGTTTTCACTTTTACATGTTTTTCCAAACATACCAATTGCAACATTGAGTTCTGTATCTTTTCTCAGACTTACGTAACGCGTAATTGCAAGTACTAATCCACTTGTATCAAATGCACTATATAAGATATTACAATTTCTTCCTACCTCAAGTTCAACTAATACTGGTACTTCTATTTCTCCAAGTTCTAATCCACAGCTACAAAGCACCTGATGTTCTACAATTGTTGCCTTTACATTATCAAGGATTTCAACATACACGTATGTTCCCGGATTTTCCGAATGTTCACATACTATATGTAGTGGTTCCACCAAAGATTCAGCAATTCTTATATGTATCGCTTTTCGAGGTTGTTGTGTATATCTGCCCGCTTCTTGTGTGGCCTTTTTTACACTTGTATATTTTGTAAACTCATTAATGTCATTATATTCGATGACTTCTATTGCCGATGTATTAATGTCTAATACATTGTCGGCAATAATAATAACTTGTGTGGCTTCTTCCCCTACAAGTTCAACGATATGTTCTCCAATTGTCTTATCCATTTTGACAACCTACCTTTCTAACTTATTTCTTTGGTACAGCGCAACCACCTAGGCTGACTCTTTTATTGGGTTTCACTTCATTTTCTTCCGCATAATTTTTAATTCCAAGTTCTTCTTTTAACCAGTCATAGCCATCTTTTTCTAGACGTTGTGCCAGTGTATAATCCCCTGTTTTAACAATCCTACCATCCATGAAGACATGGACAAAGTCTGGTTTAATATAATCAAGCAAGCGCTGATAATGTGTAATTAAGATTACCCCTACTTCTTGCTTACGCTCCGCTACCATTTTTGTAATATTTGTTCCGACAATTCTTAGTGCATCAATATCTAATCCTGAGTCAATTTCATCTAAAATAGCAATTTTAGGTTCTAGCATCAGCATCTGTAATATTTCGTTTCGTTTTTTTTCGCCGCCTGAGAATCCAATATTCAAATAACGGTGTGGTAAGTCTTTGCTCATTTCCAAGTCATTTGTTGCCATATCAAGTCCCTTAGCAAACTTATAAAGCGATATTTCTTCACCTTCTGTTTTTTTTGTATTAATTGCCGTTCGTAAAAAATCAGCATTTGTCACACCATTAATCTCACTAGGATACTGCATCCCTAAAAAGATTCCTGCACGAGCTCGCTGATCCACTTCCATTTCTAGAACATCTTCGCCATCTAATATGATTGAACCACTTTGAACTTCAAAATTTGGATTCCCCATAATAACTGATGCAAGCGTTGATTTCCCCGTTCCATTTGGACCCATTATGGCATGGATTTCGCCACCATTTACCTGCATTGTGACACCTTTTAGAATACTTTTTGTATCCACCTGTGCATGAATATCATTAATTTGTAAAACTGGTTTGTTCATTTTTAGTACCTCACTTCTCTATATTTTCAACATTTTTTTATTTCAGATATTTTTATTTGCTTTCACCGTACAAAATTGATCTCGTTTTTTTCACGATTATACTAATATTCTCTGTGCATCTGACCATTTTTGATAGATATAGATTTTATTCTACTATATATATCATTTTTTTGCCAATACTTTACTCATTTATCTGCAAAAATATTTATCTCCAATTATTTTTATGGTATAATACTATATAGTGATTTATAATTGATGTATTAAATGACAACAAGTCTATGTAATCCATCAATCTATTACATATTTTAAAATGGAGGATAAGACATATGCAAGCCACAATTTTTTCAAAAATAGTTAATGGTGACTTACCTTGCTATAAAGTGTACGAAGATGACGAAGTACTTGCCTTTCTCGACATATCACAATTGACCAAGGGACACACCATTGTAATTCCAAAAATCGCTACCCTCTCCATGCTCGAAGCAAGTGATGCAATCAATGACAAGGTTTTCAGTGTAGCAACAAAACTTGCAAAAAAGATCGTTAATACGTTCCAAGCTAGTGGGTGCAACATTTTAACAAATGCGCATGAAGCAGCAGGACAAGAAGTCATGCATTTTCATGTGCATATAATTCCAAGGTATGCATCAGAATCTCTGGTCATCAGCATCCATAAATCAAACAAAGAAAAATCTTGCGATTTACAAGCAATCCAAAACGAACTACAACAATAAATTTAAAATTAAAGGAGACTATTCACAATGAAAAAATCAATAAAAATTTCTTCTACATTATGTGCCCTGACACTTTTTTTAGTTAGTTGCACTGCCAATACTACTGTTGGTGAACTTGTTGGTACAGTTAATGCAAGGAATGTTAGCATTCCTTATTTCGACGAAGTTTTCCCCCCCGGATCAACGACTGATACAACATCAAATGTTCCCGAGAAAACGGATGCGAACAGACCAGTTATTTTTGATAAAAGTGGGGCTGTGATCGTCCCAACGATGACTGCTGTATTCGAAGAAACAGGCAACAATAAAGTTGACACGCGTGCGCTAAATTCAGCACTTAGTAATGCTAAAGCAACAAATGGTGATAAATATCTTACCAAAGCTTCCGAAGAAAATCGTTTACCCCTCAAAACGGAGAAGGATTTTGTTGATTTGCTTAAATTTAAATTAATGTATTCAGCCTTTATCGAAGAGAAAGCAAATATTACACCTGAAAACATCCAATCACAATATGCAACAAAAGAGAAAACAAAATATTGTGCAACGCATATCTTAGTTGAGGATGAAGCCGGTGCTAAGCAACTACAGGCAAAAATCAATGAAGGAAATCCTTCATTTGATACATTAGTAGCCCAAGCTACAGAATTACAAACGCTATCAACACCAGAAAAAACTAATACTAATACTAATACAGCTGCCGCACCAAAGAAATTATCGATGAATGACATCGTATTAGAAAATGTAAAGATTAAACAATTTGCCGATTTAGGCTGTGAGCCTACAAGTTCATTCGTACCAGAATTTTCGAAAGCACTTGAAGAACTCCCTGAAAACTCAACATCTAAAGAACCAGTAAAAACAACATTTGGCTATCATATCATTCAGTTGAAAAATATTGAACGCAAAGAATTAGATAAAAAATTATCTGACGAAATAAAAGCAAAACTACTAAAAGAAAAACAAAACACGCCTGGATTTACTGCAACGCATCTTAAACAGCTGCTTGATAGTGTCGATGTTACAATGACCAATGAATTAGTAAAAGCGGAATACGATCGCTACAAAAAATCTGTTGATGACCAAGCAGCCACATATGTTGATCCTAATGCTACACCAGCTAGCACCTCTAATAATGAAACTTCGAGTAGTGCTAACTAAGCTTAGCACCATTTCTTAAATTAAAAGGTAGCAGCCCTCCATTTACTGGGGGCTGCTACCTTTTTTCTTGTCTCTTTGTTTTGCTCTTAATTTTGATATTTAAAAGTACCATCCGTTATGTTTCTAATAACGGATGGTACTTCACTTTAATAAGATATTACCTTTTTATTATATTAGACTTCTGTAAATTCACCATCTACCACGTCTGGTCCATCGCTTTTTTCTTCTTTAGCTTTCGTATCAGCTGCTTGTTGCTCTGGTTGTGCATACATTTGTTCAGCAATCTTATGTGCTACTTTTTCAAGCTCTTCTTTTGTTGATTTGATTGTTTCTAAGTCTTTATCTGCAATAGCTTTTGTCAGTTTTTCCTTTAATTCTGTTGCTTGTTTTTTATCTTCTTCCGACACTTTGTCTCCACCATCTGTAATTGATTTATCAATCATAAAGATAATTTGCTCAGCTTCATTAACTAAATCGACTTCTTCTTTTCTTTTTTTATCATCGTCAGCATTCATTTCTGCTTCTTTAACCATGCGCTCTATTTCTTCATCTGTAAGTGATGTCGCTGTTGTAATTGTAATTGATTGCTCTTTGTTTGTTCCTAAATCCTTGGCTTTAACACTAACAATTCCGTTTGCATCAATATCAAAAGTAACCTCAATTTTCGGCACACCTCGTGGTGCAGATGGGATGTCTGATAATTGAAAACGTCCTAACGTTTTATTATCAACTGCCATTGGTCTTTCCCCTTGTAACACGTGAATATCTACTGCTGGTTGGTTATCGGCAGCAGTTGAAAATACTTCTGATTTACTTGTTGGAATCGTTGTATTTCTTTCAATCAATTTTGTTAATACGCCACCCATTGTTTCAATTCCTAGTGAAAGTGATGTTACATCTAATAATAATACATCAGTTACATCTCCAGTAAGTACTCCACCTTGAATTGCGGCTCCCATTGCTACTACTTCGTCTGGATTAACATCCTTACTTGGTGATTTTCCTAGTTCTTTTGTAATTGCTTCTTGTACGGCTGGAATTCTACTTGATCCACCCACAAGTAATACTTTGTCAATATCAGATGCTGACATATCGGCATCCTTCATTGCTTGCTTAACAGATGCCAATGTTTTTTCAACAAGATCATTTGTTAACTCATTGAATTTTGCACGTGTCAATGTAACTTCTAAATGCAATGGACCCGACTCATTCATTGTAATAAATGGAATTGAAATTTGCGTTGTTGTCACACCAGAGAGATCTTTTTTAGCTTTTTCGGCTGCATCTTTTAACCTTTGAATAACATTTTTATCTTTTGATAAATCAACAGCATATTCTTTTCTAAATTCTGCAACTAAATAATCTATTACACGTTGATCAAAGTCGTCTCCACCTAGTTTGTGATCACCTGTTGTTGAAACTACTTCAAAGACACCATCTCCTAATTCTAGAATCGAAACATCAAATGTTCCACCACCTAAATCATATATTAAGATCGTGTGTTCACTATCTTGTTTATCCATACCATAGGCAAGTGCTGCAGCTGTTGGTTCATTAATTATTCTTTCGACTTCTAAGCCAGCAATTTTTCCTGCATCTTTTGTTGCTTGGCGTTCAGCATCATTAAAATATGCTGGCACAGTAATAACTGCTTTCGTTACTTTTTCGCCTAAGTAACTCTCTGCTGATTCTTTTAGATAACGTAAAATCATTCCTGAAATCTCTTGTGGTGTATATTTTTTGCCGTCTACATCAACTTTATAGTCCGTTCCCATATGTCTTTTAATTGAACTTACTGTATTTGGATTTGTAATTGCCTGACGCTTTGCGGCATCTCCAATAATGATTTCTTCCCCTTTAAATGAGACAACTGATGGTGTTGTTCTATTTCCTTCTGGATTGGGAATTATTTTTGCTTCTCCACCTTCAATAATTGCTACTGCTGAATTTGTTGTTCCTAAATCTATTCCGATAATTTTACTCATTATATTTCCTCTTTTCTCTCTATTATTATTTATTATTTACTTTTACCATTGTTGCCCTAATGACACGATCTTTCAATTTATATCCTTTTTGTAGTTCCTCTAGTACCTCATTATCAGCTTTTCTCTTAATGTTATCTGATAATACTGCTTGATGTAAGTATGGATCAAATTGTGTCCCCACTGAAGGAATGATTGATAATCCTTCTTGTTCCAATATTTGCGTAAATAGTGATTGTATCATTTCAAATCCCTTAGTGAATTGTGCCATCTTTTCATCAGACTTATCAGCGCTATCAAGTGCTCGATCAAAACCATCAAGAATTGGTAAAAGCTTTTCAATTAGTGATTGTGAGGAAAATTTTAAATTTGTATCATATTCTTGTTTCATCCGTCGCTTAAAATTTTCTACTTCTGCTTTTTCTTTTAAGAGTGCATTTTCTAGTTCACTTATTTTAAATTCTAATGCCTCAATCTCAGCCTCAGTATTAGATTTCTCTTCTAAAATATCATCATTTTCTGCTAATATTTCTTCGGCGTCTTCAGCTTCATAATTTTCTTCCATAATCTCTTGTTCATCATTTTTAATTGACATTGTAATCCCTCACTTTAATATTATATTTTGTTAGTCTGGTTATTTTCTTGTAACATTGTCAGTATTTATAATTAGCTTTGCCTACACCACTAAGAAAACGATTAACAAAGCTTAACAATTGAATAACTTCATTATATTGCATTCTAGTTGGTCCAATCACTCCCAACGTTCCATGGCCTCTCATGGGCATTTCAAACGTCATCCTAATGATAGCATGTTCATTAAAAAGCGGATTTCTAATTTCTTCACCTATATGAACATCAATTCCTATATTATTGTTTTTAAACCATTGCATATCTTGCTCATCCTCAAAAAAATTGAAAATTTCTTTGAGCTTTTGAAAATCACTTAAACTCTCATTTGTTATCATATTAACCTGACCACTAAAATAGGTCGCACCACCAACAAATAGCTCAAATAACAAAATGAACTCCTTATGATATACTTCATACTCGGCTAGATGTTTACTTAAAATAGGTTTAATTTCATTTTCTAGTTTCTCACAAAGCAAAGACAGTGGAACGTTTGTTAACATTTCGTTAAGATACTTTACAATATAATCTAAGATTTCAAGTTCATGTAAAGAATTAATATTAACTAAGCGGCTTTCTATTTTCCCCTGATCTGTTATCAGGAGAATCAAGGCCTCATTTTGCGTAATCTGCGTTAATTTAATTTGTGATACATTCACTCTTTGCAAAGATGGTCCCAAGTAAAATACAGTGTGACTTGTAATTTGACTGATTAGCTTAATAATTTCTCTAATCCTCTCATCAAATGTGATTCCTGTTTTATAACAGACTTCCGCTAATTGTTCTAGTAGCGTTAACTGGAGACGTGGCTGTTGCAAAATAGAAATTTCTGTTGTTGTTTTTTGATTCTCTCTTCTTGGTTTTGATTCTCCCAGTAAATTTTCAATATAAAATCGATAACCTTCTTCTGAGGGAATGCGGCCAGATGATGTATGTGTTTTCTCCAGTAGCCCTAGCTCTTCAAGCTTGACCATTTCATTTCTAATTGTTGCTGAGCTATAGGGGATGCTGTACTTTTGAATCAGTAGCTTTGACCCTACTGGATTTGCTGATTCAATAAATTCATCAATTATTGCTTTCAACACAAGCTTTCTTCGCTCATTAATCATTTTTCCACCTTCTTAGCAGCACCTTAAATCAAGTGCTAATTTAATTATACAACACTGGCTTAGCACTGTCAATAACTAAGTGCTAAAATATGATTGTATTTCCGTAAATAATATTTATTTCTTAGAAAAAAATCCGACTTTTGACATAATTACAAATACTTATTATTTTTAATCTCGTTAATATTCGACTAAACAGACTTTCGTGATTACCAGCTGCAACCTCGACACATTAATTAAAAAATCGCTTAACCTTATCAAATACACTATCCTTATGGTCCTCGAGTGATAACGTGCTCTGTAATTCTTCTAATAATTCTTTTTGGCGCTTAGTCAACTTTTTAGGTACAACAATTCTTATTTTGACATATTGTGAACCCTTAGCACCTCCGTGTACAGAAACAACACCCTTTTCCTTTAATCTAAACTCCGTATCGGCCTGTGTACCTCCTGGAATTGATAGCTTAACTTTCCCAGTAAGTGTTGGGACTTCTATTTCAGCTCCCAGTGTTGCTTGTGTGTAGGTTACTGGTAAACTACAATATATATTTTGACCCTCTCTAACAAAGAAGTCATGTGCTTTTACCCGAATATGTACATATAGGTCGCCATTTGGTCCACCTTTTGCTCCAGCATTTCCTTCTCCAGTAAGCCTTACTGTTTGTCCATTGTCAATTCCTGCTGGAATTGACACATCTAACACTTTTTCACCTTCAGTTATACCTTGACCATGGCAGGCTGAACATTTATTTTTAAATACCTTACCTTCACCTTGGCATGTTGGACATGCTGCTTCACTCATCATTCGCCCAAATGGCGTATTTTGAGCAACCTTAACGCGACCGCTACCATGGCATTGCCCACATGTTTGAACATCACTTGCATTTTCTGCACCAACACCTCGGCATTTCTTACACTCCATTCGGCGACGCACTGTAATTTTCTTACTTACACCAAATGCTGCTTCTTCAAATTCAATAACTATCTGTGTTTCCAAATCAGCGCCACGTTTGGGTCCGCTACTTTGGCGTCTTGATGTGCCACCACCAAATATATCACCAAATATATCACCAAATCCGCCACCAAATATATCACCAAAATCAAAATCTGATGAGCTATATCCACCAGCACCGCCTTGTTCAAATGCGCTATGACCATATTGATCATACTGAGCTTTTTTAGTATCATCACTTAAAATTCCATAAGCTTCCTGCAGCTCTTTATACTTTTCTACAGCTTCTGGCGCCTTATTAATATCTGGATGATATTTCTTTGCTTGCTTTTTAAATGCCTTTTTGACTTCTTCTTTTGTACTTGATTTTGTAATTCCAAGCACATCATAATAATCTTTTTTATCTGCCATAATCTACACCTTACTTCTTTCCTTAATCTTTACGTCAATATTTAACCATACCTATATTATACACAAAAAAATTAGCACTGTCAATTAAAGAGTGCTAATTTTTCGAATAATATTCCCCTTGTTGTAAATATCATTAAACATTGATAACTACAGCACAAAGGCATTTTTCTAGTTTCCAATCTCATTTTTAGATTCTTTCGGCAATCACGAGAAAGCGTTCTTCTGTATCCGCACCAAATGTGAAAGGATAACAAGTCATTAATACAAGTTGGTCCTTTTCGAAACTTTCTCGGGGTTTAATTTCTTCAACTGCATGTTGTGAAACAATTTTAGTTTCTGTTACTCTGTATTTAAATGTTCCATATCTCATCTGCATTTCAACCTCGTCACCAGCTTTATAATGCTCTAAGACACCAAACTCTGTATTTCTATGGCCTGCTAGAAAGATTTGCCTTTGATCTGTTGGCCATCCTGTTGATGGCTCGTGACCAATTCCAGCATGAAAATCTTCATCTCTTGTACCTTCAATTATGGCAACTTTGATGTCATTTTTAGGCAAGACAATTAAACCAACAACATCACCTAAATTTGGGTTAAATTCCTCACGAGTAATCAGCTTTTCAGATGCTACAATTGCCTCGGCTGATTTAACAAATGTTTTTGTTTGTTCAC
Organism: Culicoidibacterales bacterium; assembly: GCA_051652245.1. Classification (GTDB taxonomy): domain Bacteria; phylum Bacillota_I; class Bacilli_A; order Culicoidibacterales; family Culicoidibacteraceae; genus BHER01. The sequence continues at coordinate 15,621 of JBOFTV010000014.1, forward strand.
CACGCTCGTATTCACCAAACAGGGTTGTTCCTAATATACCACCGCCTACTAAAATACCAATTACACCAATAATTGTTAATAAATTTGACAAAAAATTACTCTTCTTCTTCTTCTTCTTTTTCTTGTCTTTTCTTGAAATCTTAATATCTTCCGTCGAGATATCAAAGGTCCTATCGTTTACTTTTTTCATGATTACTTCGCTCCTATTTACTTATAAAATTATACGCCACTTTTAGGATAACGTCAATCTATTTACTTTATTAATGGGTGGGTTGCCTGATAAACACTTTCTAGTTGCTTGCGACTTACATGTGTATAAACCTGTGTACTTGCAATACTTTCATGACCTAATAATTCCTGCACAGAACGTAGGTCCGCTCCTCCATTGAGCAGTGCTGTTGCAAAGCTATGTCTAAACATATGAGCTGAAACTTTTCCAATACCCAATTCAGAACTAACTCGTTTCAATATATCATTTACACCTCTAGATGTCAGTGGATTACCATATTTATTTAGAAAAAATGTCTCCGTTGGATTTTGGGCTGACAGCAGCATAAAAGTCCTTAGCTCAAGACTATATGTTAAGCAATATTTTACAGCTAGGACACTTAGGGGCGCAAATCTAGCTTTCCCCCCTTTTCCATCGCGAACAAAAATTGTCTTATTTAGAAAATCAATATCGGAACTAACTAACTTCACTAACTCTGAAACTCTCACACCCGCACCAAAAAAAGTCGCAACAATTGCTAAATCTCTTGCTGCAAATTTCTTGTTCGACACGAGCAGTTTTTCCAGAAGTAAGTCAATTTCTTCAACGGCCAAAATTTTAGGTAATTTCTTATCTTTTTTAGGTAGATCAATATACTGACACGGATTAGCATCAAGACGCCCATTTTCTAACTGATACTGAAAAAAACCACGTAAAATCGATAGCTTCTTCGACCGTGTTACCTTCTGATTTTTTTCATATAGTGTATAGAGATATTCTTTAATTAATTTGTCAGTAATTTGCTTGCTGTGTCCATCAAATTTTCGCTCTTGACAAAATAAGAAAAAAAATCGCAACTCGTCATTATACTGACTTGTTGTATTTTGAGCATAGTTTCGCTCATAGATTAAATAATCAATATACTTTTTAATCTCTTCCTTCATTTTGGACCCACTCCTAATCAATTGTAGCCAAAAAGGCTTCTAAGCTAGCTAGCGCTCGATCTGCGTAGGCCTGCTTTCTTTCCTTTTTCTTTGTATAAATAGCTAAATCAGGGAGTACACCAAAATTAGCATTCATCGGTTGAAAATTTTTAGCTTCTGCGTGAGAAATATAATATGCCTGTGAACCAATCATTGTTTCCCTTGGAAAAATAATTTCGGGCTTTCCTTCAATATATTTTATCATATTCAATCCCGCTACTAGTCCACTTGCCGCGCTTTCAACGTAACCTTCTACACCCGTTATTTGACCGGCAAAAAACAAATCATCCCGCATTTTTGTTTGATATGTTTGCTTAAGCAATTTGGGCGCATTCAAAAATGTGTTACGATGCATGACACCATAACGGATTATTTCACAATTTTCCAGTCCTGGAACAAGTTGCAATACGCGTTTTTGTTCAGTCCACTTTAAGTGAGTTTGGAATCCAACAACATTATAGAGCGTTGCGGAAACATTATCTTGTCGCAGTTGAACAATCGCATGTGCCCGCTGTTCTGTAATTGGATGCCTTAATCCTACTGGTTTAAGTGGTCCAAATAATAATGTTTGCTCGCCTCTTTTTGCCATAACTTCCACCGGCATACATCCTTCAAAATAAATTTCTTCTTCAAATGATTTAAGAGGAACCACTTCCGCATTTATCAAAGCATCGTAAAAAACAGCATATTCTGCTTTATCCATTGGACAATTAATGTAATCAGCATCACCTTTATCATATCTCGATTTATAGTATGCCTTTGAAAAATCGATGCTCTCTTTATCAATTATTGGCGCTGCGGCATCATAAAAGTACAAGTATTGCTCACCACAAAATGTCTGGATACTCTCCGCTAAACTTTTTTCTGTTAGTGGTCCTGTTGCAATAATTGTTGGCCCCTCTGGAATTTTATCCAATTTATCGTAGATAACAGTAATATTTGGATGATTAGTTATCTTTGTTGTTATTCCCCCTGAAAATAAATCTCGATCTACAGCCAAAGCACTTCCGGCTGGAACACTATGTTGATCTGCCACTGAGATGATAATTGAATCAAGTTTTCTCATTTCGGCTTTTAACAAGCCCACCCCACTAACTAATTGATTTGATCTCAATGAATTACTACAGACAAGCTCCGCAAAATTATTTGTCTGGTGGGCTTCTGTTTTGTACTTTGGTCTCATCTCATAGAGTTCAACTTTTAGACCTGCATTGGCTAGCTGCCACGCTGCCTCACTCCCTGCAAGTCCAGCACCAATTACTTTAACTGTTATTTGTTTCATTTTGTATACTCCTATTCATTTTCGACATAATCACATGAACTGCATGCAATTTTCTTTCCTTTTTCGAGCAAAACACTTTGACATTTCGGACATTTCTTCTCTACTGGTCTATACCATGTAGCAAAATCACACGCTGGATAACCATTACAACCATAGAAAACTTTTCCTTTTCTTGTCTTTCGCTCAATGATTTTCCCCGTTTGGCATTTTGGACAGTCAATATTTGTTTGGGTCACCTCTGCTTTTTCACTTGGAGCGATGTATTTACACGTTGGATATGTGCTACAACCAACAAACTCACCATAGCGGCTTCGCCTAACAACCAAGGGGTTCCCACACTCAGGGCAATTTTCGCCCGTTTGTTTCGCTTCCATTTTCTCCATATTTTCATATGCGGCATCAATTGTTGGTGCAAATTCATTATAAAATGCTCGTAAAAATTCAATTTCATCTAATTTCCCGTTTGCAATTAAATCGAGGTCAGATTCTACTTTTGCTGTATAGTCAACGTTGATAATATTAACAAAATTTTCCGTTAATTTATCGCTTGTTAAAATTCCTTGCTCTGATGGAATAAAACGCTTTTGGTCCAGAGCAACATATCCACGTTTTTGGATAGTATCGATTATGGTTGCATAAGTTGATGGTCTCCCAATACCTTGTTCTTCCAAAACCTTAACAAGTGTTGCTTCACTATATCTGGCGGGTGGTTGTGTGAAATGCTGAGATGACAAAAGTTCTACTGGTGTTATATATGACTGCTCAACGTATAGTGGTAGTTGTTGTGTTGTAACTTTTTCATATGCTTTATATATCTTCAAATATCCCTCAAAATTAATCATTTGTCCGGTGGCTTGAAATTGATATTCATTATTCAAAGCAATGACTTTTGTGTTATCTAGTTTTGCTTTTGCCATCAACGACGCAACTGTTCTTGTCCAGATTAGGGCATACAAATTGGCTTCATCTTTAGATAGATATTGTGCCATCTGTTCTGGTGTTTTCTCAACTGATGTTGGTCTAATTGCCTCATGAGCATCTTGTGTATTTTCTAATTTCTTATATTTAGGTTTAGTGCCAATGTACTTCTTCCCATATGATTTTTCAATAAATGACATTGCATCTTCAATAAAATCTTCTGATAATCTCACTGAATCTGACCTCATATACGTTATCAGCCCTACTGTTTCCGTTCCAATTTTTAGTCCCTCATACAATTTCTGCGCCACTGACATTGTCTTTTTAGCAGAAAACCCTAATTTGTTAGCTGCTTCCTGTTGTAATCTCGCCGTAATAAATGGCTGTTTTGGTGCTCTTATTGTCTGCTTCTTCTCAATTTTATCAATAAGATATTCGTCTTCTTTAATTGCTCCCAAAACTTTATTAACATCTCCCTGCTTTTTAAGCTCTAATTTCTTCCCCTTGAATTTTGTTAATTTAAATTCAACTTTTTGTTCTGCTGAAAGGAGATGATTGACAATCATTTCCCAATATTCTTCTGGAATAAACTTTTCAATTTCACGTTCACGTTCAACAATTAATTTTAATGCGACTGATTGTACTCGCCCAGCACTTTTACTTTGAATTTTTGATTGTAATAATTTACTTAAGCGAAAACCAATAATTCGATCAAGAATCCTTCGCGCTTCCTGTGAGTGAACCAAATCCATATCAATTTTACGTGGTTTTTGAAAGGCTTCTTGCACAGCCTTTTTTGTTATTTCATTAAATACGACTCTTTCTACTTGCGTTGGATCTAATTCTAATATCTCAGCAAGATGCCAACTTATTGCTTCCCCTTCTCGATCCGGATCGGTTGCAAGGTAAACAATATCAGCATTTTTAGCAGCCTTTTTTAGGTCACGTACCACTTTAGCTTTTCCGGTAATTGTTTTGTATGACGCTTCAAAATTATTTTCCACATCAACACCAAGACCATACTGTCCTGTGGTCGCAAGGTCTCTAATGTGACCTACTGATGATGTAACCGTAAATGTTTTATCTAAATAACTTTCAATTGTTTTTGATTTTGCAGGTGATTCGACAATAACTAATTGTTTCAATTCAACGTCCTCCTAATTGATTCTCTTTAGCTTTAATTATATCATAGTTTTTTACAAAGATGACTAATTAGGTGAACTTCTTAAATAATGTAATTTTACACTTCTGCTTCCTCACTATTTTCAAAGGTATATTCGGCCAAGACTTCTTCCACACTTAATAATAATTTTGCCCCCTCTTGTACAAGTGAATTTGATCCATAATACGACGTATCAAAACTATTACCCCCAACTATAAATACTTCTCTATTCTCTGAAAGTGCTAATTCGGCTGTAATAAGTGACCCACTTTTTGCTTTGGCTTCAATGATTATTACCGCCTTGCATAATCCTGATATTATTCTATTACGTGCAACAAATTGCCATTTTTTAACACCAATATGTGGTGGATATTCTGTTATAACCAAACCTTGTTCTCTTATTTTATCATATAACCCCTTATTTTCTGCGGGATAAAGGTAATCAAAGCCAAAACCCAACACGGCAATTGTTCCTATTTTATATTCTAATGCTAGATGATGCGCATAGCCATCAATCCCTTTAGCCAGACCACTAACAATCACGATTTCCTCATCTGCTTCCTGATAAAGCTGTGAAATTATATTATTTGTTGCTGTCAACGATTCTTTTTTTGGTTCGCGGCTACCTACCATCGCTATTTTTTTGTTGTAGTTTAATAAATCAATATTTCCTTTACAATATAAGACTAGTGGTGGGTCATAACTTTCAAGTAATAACTTGGGATACCTTTTATCAAAAATCGTGATGCAGTGAATATCCTTTTTAATTCTCGCCATTTTCCCATCTGGAATTATACCGATTAACAACCCCTCTAATCTAACCATTTCACCTTTTTTAAACAAATACATGATTTGTCTTCTCATTGGATAATTAAAATATTGATAGTAGTCTCCGATTAATAATTTCCCACTCAATTTTTCCATTGCCTTTTCTCCTCTCAATTTTCGGGATACCTAATATTTACGCTTTTATCAAGTATCTTCCTCATATCTTCTTTCGAAACTTTTTGAATGTTTTTACTTTTTTCTTGAAATTATGTATAATGTTTAAGTATCCGTTAAATTAAAGATTATTTTGGAGGTCATTATGCAATTATTTTTATTTATTTTTTTCGTTAGTTTGGCTTATATTTACGGCTCATTAAATAATGGGATTATCATTGGAAAATATTTCCATGGTGTCGATGTTCGTGATTATGGTTCAAAAGGTGCCGGTTCTACCAATACTCTAAGAACATTAGGCAAGAAAACAGCTCTGGCAGTCTTTGTTCTTGATCTTTCCAAACCAATTATTCCGGTACTTCTAGCACGCCTTTTTGTTCCTCAGGGATTTGATATTGCGAGTGCTTATGGTTGGATTTGCCTTGGTGCTGTAGTTGGTCAATGTTACCCGCTCTTTTTTGGTTTTAAAGGTGGAAAAGGTGCTGCAACAACTCTAGGTACAATGATTATTTTGTTCCCTCCCGTTGTTATCAGTGCTGCAACTATTTTTTTCACCCTCCTATTTGTCAAAAAAATGGTCTCCCTATCAACGATTGTAGCAATAAGTGCCACGTTGGTTCCCGTTTATATGTTCTACCCGATCTACTTTATCCCTTTCTTAGTAATTACAATACTAATTTTTTGGCGTCATCGCGAGAATGTCAAACGATTAATTAGTGGCACAGAGCGGAAATTATCAGACAAAAAAGAAATACTAAAAAATGAGCCTCCAAAATAAAGGCTCATTTTTTTATCTCTTTATAGTACATACACTCTTTTTGAAAGACACAATCTTCACATTTAGGATTCCTTGCTATGCAAAAATAGCGACCAAAAAAAATCATTTGATGGTGTAATTTACTCCACTTTTCTCTTGGAAAGCGACGCTTTAATTTTTGCTCAATTTCATTTATTGAATCTTCTTGTTTCACAAGTCTTAATCGCTTGCTAATTCGTTCTACATGGGTATCAATTGCAAATCCTGGTTTTCCATAGCCAACGCTGATTACAACATTGGCAGTCTTTCTTCCAATCCCAGGAAGTGTAATTAATTTTTCAATGGTATCGGGAATGATACCATTAAATTGTGTTAGTACAATTGATGACATCATTTTTATATTTTTCGCTTTTCCGCGAAAAAGACCTATTTTTCGTAAATCTTGCTCCAGTATTACTAAGTCGGCATTAGCGTAGTCGGCTAGTGTTTGATACTTATTAAATAACGATGATGTCACAACATTAACTTGTTTATCCGTTGTTTGTGCTGATAGCATCACGGCTACAGTTAATTCTAAGATATTTTTATTGTTTAATTCGCATTCTGCATTAGGGTATAACTTTTCTAGCATTTCGATAACATAATTTGTTTTATTAGTCATCTGCTTCACCTAACCCACTAACCCAGTCAAACTTCGTTACCGTTTTCTCTTCAGGTGAAAAGTTTTTATCCCTAAACTCTAAATGCTTTTTGCTGCTAACACCATATTTTTTGTGCCCTGTACTTTGCCAATTATTAATGATTGCACTCATATATTTAAAATTCTTAACACCCGCTAGCACTGTCTCTTTTAATGCCTGTTCAATCGTATTGATATCAATTTGTTCATCATAAATCCACGTTTGTAAACATTGAATTTCAATTGGAGAGAGCTGTCGTGAGAACTCTTTTTCAATCTGCACAACTAAATTTTTCAACGGATTTGACACTGATATTTCATCGACTTTTCCTTTAAAACAAATGTTGATTAGTAGCGATAAATCATAAATCTCAATGATTTTTTCATCATTGCTGACTGTTTTTAGCTGGAGCATTTTCTTTTCAATTAGACTTGCAATTGCTTCTCTTACCTGAACTAGCGTTAGTCCTGAAAGTTCCGATAGGTAGATGTGTGCTGGTGAAAAATTATTACTAGCAAGCTCCAACCACAAAAACTGGATAATTACAAGTTCTTCTGCTGATACTAAAAGTTGTCTCTGTTTTTCAAGTAAAATTCGAATAAAAAAGAGCGGTTCTTTTTTTAGAAAAGTGGAAATTATTTTTAATTCACTCATCATCTTAATCCTTTCTCGTCTTATTTATCTAGAAGATCAGGTCGCCTTTTTCGCGTGCGATCCATACTTTCTTGTTGACGCCATTTACTAATTCTTTCATGATGTCCGCTCGTTAAAACCTCAGGCACTTCCCAGCCATTAAAATTTTGCGGTCTTGTATAGTGTGGGTACTCAAGTAATCCATTTGCAAAGGAATCGTCTTCATGGGATTGTTGTAAAATAACATCTGGTCGTAGCCTAACTGTAGCATCAATCATTGCCATTGAAGCAATTTCTCCACCCGTTAAAACGAAATCACCTAGTGAGAGTTCACGTGTTACAAGATGTTCTCTAACACGCTCATCAAATCCTTCATAATGACCACAGATAAATACTAGATGTTCCTCCTTAGCAAGTTGAAGGGCTATCTCATGCGTAAATGGTTCTCCTTGAGGCGTTAGCATAATAATCGGTGGCGTGGTTTCCTTTTGTGCTAGAACATGCTCCAGTGCATCAAAAATTGGCTGTACCGTCAATACTAGACCTGCACCACCACCATAGGGATAGTCATCTACCTTTTTATGTGGATTTAACGAAAAGTCACGAAAATTATGCAATGATACCGAAAATTTACCATCTTCTTTTGCTCGACCTAAAATTGACGTATTGAGCACTTGTTCAAACATGCCAGGAAAGAGCGTCAATACATCAATATGTAATTTTTTTTTCATCTTTATTCGTTCATTCCTTCCAGTAATTCAACGTATATTTTCTGTTGTTCAATTTCAATTCTTTTGACAAATTGTCCTGTAAAGGGCAATAGAATATCTTTTTTTCCTGGTCGTTTAATGTACCACAAATCATATGATTGCATGGGGATAATCTTATAAACTTTTCCAATAAGCTGTTCTCCCTCAAAAACATCACATGCTGTAATATCATCAAAATAATAGCCTTCGCCTTCCGTTAAATCACGAATAAGGTCCCTTGAGATACAAAGCTGGAATGATTTATACTTTTCAACGTCAGCAATGTTTTCCATGCCTACAAATGTAAGTAAATCAAAGTTTTTGTGAACTCTGTATTTTGCAATAGTAACTGAAGTTATAATGTTTTTCTGCTTATCACGAATAAAAAGTTCGTTTCCAATCGTAAATCGTTCCTTTTTGAAATCACTATCTGAAAGGATTCTTACTTCACCTTTTAGTCCATGGGTATTGACAATATCACCAACGACAACATATTTTATCTTTTTCATTATAATGCTCCTTATTTTTTTATTGTAATTACTAATATGACAAAAAGCATGGAAATCCATGCTTTGCCTTTTTGTTTATCGGATGCAGGCCAAAAATTCTGCGCTATATGCATTATGCTGTCTGAAATCTTTAGCATAATATATTTTACCAAATTCACCTTTTCCATCATCACAAACATCAGCTAGAAAATAATAATAATCATTTTTTGTTGGCGCTAAAGATGCTTCAATTACATCAAATCCTGGATTATTTATTGGGCCTTTTGGCAATCCTTCATGAGCATATGTGTTATAGGGTGAAGGATTATCTAATTGTTCTTGTGTATAATTTAATTCCTTCAGTCCCAATGAATAACCAACTGTGACATCACTTTGAAATTTCATGCCTTCTTCAATCCGATTATAGAAAACACCCGCTACCATTTTTTGATTTTCTGTATCACCAGAGAAGACCTCACCTCTAACAACAGAGGCCATTGTAACAATCTCATACAAGCTTTTCCCTTGCTGTTTTAGTTTGTTTTCTAAGTTATTTTCACGATACTCTTTTTCAAACTGCTCTAACGCTTTTTCAATTAATACGGTGATTGGATCGTCCATTTTTAAATAATATGTGCCATTTCCTAAAAACCCTTCTAATCTATGTCGCATACCATCCTGTAATATTTCATCCGGTAAAAATGTGAACCTTTGCTTAAGCTTGGTAATATAGCCTATATCTTCAATTGTAGTCTCCATTGCCATTCGCTCATTTTCTGTGGTAGAATAAGCATCTAGTAGGCTATCAATATCAGAACCATCACTAATTGGAATTTGAAAATCATAGGCTGTTCGTCCTTGCTCAATGATGTCTAATATTTCATCTAATGTCATTGATTTTTTGAATTCATATTTTCCGGGGGCTGCAATATAATCAATTTTACGCTGCTTTGCTCTTAATTGCAATGCTAGGCTCTTTTTAACAATACCCTTTTGGGCTAATTGATCTGCAATATTTCTGATTGTTTCTTTACTTTCAAATTCAAATAACTCAAATTCACTTGTCTTTGTTGTGTCTACAGGCAAAATCATATAATTTTGATAAGCATATCCAATGCTTCCAAAAATTGCAACAATCAATGTTGTAATGATAATTAGTATTATAACAACTTTTTTTGTTCTTTTTTTCTTACGATTATTTTTTCGTGAAATATTTTTTTCCATCGAGATCCACCTTTATTTATTTTTATGATTGTTGTTCGTCTTCGTCAAATTCTTCTAGGACCTGCTCAATTAATTCCCATTCTGCATCTGTTTCAATTGGCTTTAAAACGCCCTCATCCGTATCACTTTCTTCATAGCAAGCAGCTGATACTTCAACCTCATCTTCGTCTTCTTTACCGGGCATTGAATAAATAACATAGTTTTTATCAAATTCATCTGAATGAAATGTAAAAATTATCTCGCATAATGTTTCATTCCCTTTTTCGTCTATTACTGTAAATGTTTTTTCTTCCATTTTATTTTCCTCTTTTCTAATTTTTAACGTGTTTTTAAGTAATCTTCTAAGATTAATACAGCTGCTACTGTATCAATAACGGTCTTTCTTTTTTTTCGATTCATATCTGCAGATACTAGTATTTTTTCTGCTTGCACTGTTGTTAAGCGTTCATCAACTAACATTATTTGTGGCTGCTCTACTAGTGCTAATTTATTGAGGTATTTTCTAAGTTTTGTTTCAAATCTAATTGAACGCTCTGCTGAGGGACCAATGGTGTTATTCATCATCTTTGGATAGCCAATAACATAGGTGTCCACTTCTTTAAAATCAATTATTTGAAAAATATTATCTAAGGCTTTTGTCCATTCATTTTCTTGGCAGCGCAACGTTTTTAGCGGCTGTGCCATAAATTTCATGACATCACTTTGTGCTAGTCCAATTGTATGACTACCTACATCAAATGCAACAGCTCTTTTCATTACTATTCTCCTTGCAAATAAACACGCAATAACTCTTTGATTATTTCATCTCTATTAATTCTTCGAATAAGGTTTCTAGCATCATTATGTCGGGGAATATAAGCCGGATCTCCCGAAAGTAAATAGCCCATAATTTGCTCAATTGCATTGTAATTTTTATCCTCCAACGTGTGATACACAGACAATAATATTTCTCTTGTTTCATCACTTTTTAGTTCACTTACATCAAATTGAATTGTTTTATCTAAACTCATGTTTTATTCCTCATTCCTTTTTATATTACTATTTTACCAAATTGGCTTTAACGATCGCTAAAATTTCGGCTTCTGTAATTTCACAGTCTGCAGTCGCCTGAGCAATTTCAGCTTTTCCGCCACCACGACTACCAAAGGCCGTATTTATTTCTGTGACGAGTAAATTACTTTTAATTATTTCTGTTTGATTTTTAGAAACAGCAATAACAATATTTGTTTGCTCACCAATTTTACCAATCAAAACAGTACAATATGTCTCCAACTTATCTTTGATTATATCTACCTGCAACTTAAGCATTGGTATTGTTCCCTCACCAAATGTCTTTATAATAACGGCGTGAGAACCTATCATAATTGGGTTATTAATTGCTTCTAGGATACGCACTTGTGCCGTTTTTAGCTCAACTTGTTTAAGTTCACTTTCTAACCTTTTATTGCTGTGAACCAATTGTCCAGCAAAATCAACAATATCTGCGACATGCTTTCTTTTGAATTTTTTTTGGACATTACGAGCAATCGTTTCAATTTCTTTTAAATGCGTGTAAGCAACTTTTGACGTAACAGCTTCAATCCTCCTTACCCCAGATCCAATTCCACTTTCACTAACAATCGTAAAAACACCGATTTCAGCTGTGTTTTCAACATGAGTTCCACCACATAACTCAATACTATCAATGGCTTTAACCACGCGAACCATATCACCATATTTTTCACCAAAAAGGGCCATTGCACCTAACTTCTTTGCCTCTTCGATTGCTAATGTTTCTGTTGTTACTGGTGCCGATTCCCAAATTAGCTCATTTACTTTCTGTTCTATTTTTTGTAATTGTTGCTGTGAGAGTGGTTCAAAATGCGTAAAATCAAATCGCAGTCTTTTTTCATCTACGCTTGATCCTGCTTGTTCGATATGCGCCCCAATAGCTGTTCGCAAAATATGTTGTAATAAATGCGTTGCTGTATGATTTTTCTGTATTGCTTTTCGTTGATTTATATCAATAATCGCCGTATATTCTGATGTTAAATCTAACTTTCCTTCAATAACTTTCACTGTGTGAATAAATTGGCCATTGGGTGCCTTATTAACTGAATTCACTCTGATAATACTGCGCTCATTAACTAAGGTACCAGTATCATAAATTTGTCCTCCACTTTCGGCATAGAATGGTGTTCGATTTAAAATGACCGCACCAATTTCATTGCATTGCAATAGTTTTACAGCTTCAGCATCTTTAACAATTAATAGTGCTTGTGCTGTGGTCTCATATGTATCATACCCGACAAATTGACTTTTAGTGTCAAATTTCTGCAGGACATCCCCCTGAACCTGCATTGAATCATGGCTAACTCTTGCATTTCTTGCCCGTGTTTTCTGCTCTTGGAGATACTTGTTAAATTCGTCAACATTAACACTATAACCTAATTCTTGAGCACATTCCAATGTTAATTCAATCGGAAAACCATATGTATCTGATAGTGTAAAAGCATCCATGCCTGAAAGGACATTACCTGTTGTTTTACCAAGCAATTCTTCTAGCTTCTTTTCACCATCTGTTAGTGTTGCTAAAAACTTTTCTTCCTCGGAAAAAATAACCTTCTCAATTAGCGACCGTTTCCCATATAAGTATCCGTAGTATCCCCCCATCACATCAATTACACTATGTGTTAGCTCGTATAAAAAAGGCTTGTGCACGCCTAATTTTTTAGCAAAGCGCGATGCGCGGCGTAAAAGTCTTCTAATCACATATCCACGGCCTTCATTAGAAGGTAGCGCCCCATCTGCAATAGCAAAAATAACGGCCCGTGTATGGTCAGCAATTAGCTTAAATGCTGATTTTTGCTGTGGTGTTGCCTCCAGATAAATAATATTTGTCTGCACCTCAATTTGGGCAATAATTGGTAAAAATAAATCTGTTTCAAAATTTGTTTCTCCCTGCTGAATAATTGATACCATTCGTTCTAATCCCATGCCAGTATCAATATTCTTAGTCGGCAATTCTAAATATTCAGCTCTTGTTTTCCCCTTTTGCGAATTATATTGTGATAGCACAATATTCCAAATTTCAATGTAACGATCATTTTCCCCACCAACAAACAATTCTTCTTTTGGTGCATCAAATTCGAACGCTGGTCCGCGATCATAGAAAATCTCTGTACATGGTCCACAAGGTCCCTCACCTATTTCCCAAAAATTATCTTCACACATCACAATTTGTGCTTCTGGAAGCTTAATAATATTCTTCCACACATCATAAGTTTCATCATCACCAGGATAAACAGTTACATATAATTTATCTTTATCAAACCCAACCCATTGCTTATCTGTTAAAAATTCCCAACCATAGACAATTGCATCTGTCCGAAAATAATCACCGATTGAAAAATTCCCTAACATTTCAAATAATGTATGGTGGCGTGCTGTCACACCAACATTTTCGATATCATTTGCACGCAGCGATTTTTGTGCATTAACAATTCTTCTTGAGCTTGGAATTTCTGTTCCATCAAAATATTTCTTTAATGCTGCAACGCCACTATTAATCCACAGTAAAGATGGATCATCTTTAGGCACAAGTGAGCTACTTGGTTCTATTGCATGCCCTTTCGTCTTAAAAAAATCTAAAAATAATTGTCTTATTTCTGTACTTGTTCTATATTTCATATGTCTATTTCGCTCCTTCGACTTTTGTTTATATGTGGATTAATTATACCATTTATAGCTCCATTTTCCCATAAAAAATGACTTTTTATTGATTTCATTAAAAAATCATAAAAAGTCATACGGCTCTACCCCTTCTAATTGCTCACCAATAACACCTAAATTAAGTGCCTCTGTGATTGTCTCTGGATCACTATTATCAAATTCTTCCGTTGTTAAAAATGATTTTAGGAGCGTAATTCGCTGATTTTGGTGATTATTTTTGATGGCTTCAATTAGTGACTGCTTCTGCCCTAGTATTACTAGTGAATGCTTTGCTCTTGATGCGCCCGTATAAAGCAGCTGGCGATATAGCATAATTGAATATTGATGAAAAATTGGCATAATGATAATTGGAAACTCACTACCTTGTGATTTGTGAACTGATATACAATAAGCATGCCTAATTAATTTCATTTCTTCCTGTGTATAAATCACATAATTGCCATTAAAATCAATCACAATTTCGTATGTTTTCTCCGTTATTTTCTCAATTGAGTCAATTCGACCGATATCACCATTATAAACATCTAATTCAGGCATGTTTTTCAATTGAATAATCTTATCATTTGGTAGAAATGATACCTTTTCATTCTGCCAGAAGCGTTCATCTGCTTCATAGGTATCTGGATTAAAGAACTTCTGTAAGTGACTATTAATAGTATCAATACCAACTTGGCTCTTATAAAGAGGGGCCAAAATTTGAATTTGATTGACGTTATAACCCTTTTTGGTAGCATTTAAGCAAATTTTTTCTAATGCTTGCAGTAACTGCTGTGGGCGAAGTTCAAGAAAACTATAATCTGCTGATTGCTGAAAATAAATATCGGAGACCACACCTTCATTAATAGCTGCTGCAACATCAATAATTGTTGAGTTCTCTTTTTGGCGGAATATTTTTTTCAATGGTAGCATCGAAAAAGTATTTGATGCTAAACTATCCGAAAAAAATTGGCCGGTTGAAACGGAAGGGAGTTGGTTTTTATCGCCAACAATGATTATATGCTTTAAGTTTGGCAAGGCTTTTAGCAACGCATTGGCAAGCCAAATATCAATCATTGATGCCTCATCAACAATGACAAATTGAATATCACTCATCGGATTTTCATCGTTATAACGATAGCTGTTATTATGTTTATCCCAGCCAAGAAAACTATGAATTGTCCGCGCTGAAAAATGTGTAGCATCTTGCATCCGCTGTGCAGCTCTCCCCGTTGGTGCAAGCAGCGCAATATGGTTTTCAATTTGCTCATCACTTAATCCTTTGGTTTTTTCAAGCAGCATATATATTTCTAACACGGCTCTAATAATTGTTGTCTTCCCTGTTCCAGGCCCACCGGTAATTAAAAAGACCGCATCTGTAAATGCCTGGTTCATTGCTGCTTTTTGGTGTTCATCATAAGTGATACCAAAGCGCTCTTCACATTGTCCAATATAATTTTCAATATGATGCGCATACTGATGCTCTTGCTGATTCCTTTCTTTTAGCAGCAGTAACTGTAGCGAAACTTGCTTTTCAGTATAGTAAAAAAAATCAAGCGCATAACCCGTATCAAACTCATATACTTTTTTTAATGTAATTAGCTTTGCTAAGGCACTGCTGAAATCTTCGTTAACTGTGGTTCCATAGCTATCTTTTGCCATTTCAGCCATAATCATTTCCTTGGTTATAACACTATTTCCCGTTTGATAGCATAGCTTTTTAATGTAATACGTAATTGCATAACCAATTCGATGTATCTGTTGCTGCGGAAAATGCTGTTCAACAATTTTATCAATGACTTTTATACTGATACCATCAAAATCGTCTAAAATTTGATAGCAATTTGTTTGGACAATTATCTGTAAATCTTCGCGATAATGTTCATGTAATTGTGAAACAATATGTGATGGAAAACCATATTTAATTAGTTCAAAAAAATATGTTTGGACCACTTGTTCACCTTTAATTGCCATTTGTAGTAATGCTGCTTTTTCACTATTCCAGCGGTTTGCACTAAAATCAGTAAATATTTCTAGATCCCCTGTTGCGATCTGCTCAAGCATATTTGAACCAAGATGGTCATATAATTGCTCGATGGTTTTGATCCCTATCCCTTTAATTTTCAGGTTTTTAATATAGTGGACAACATTATCTTTTTCCTTGGGCATAATTTCATGCATACTCACTGCCTGAAATTGATATCCATATTTAGGATGCTCTGTAAAATTACCCGAAAAACAATATTGGTGATTAACTGCCAAATCAATGAAGTTACCAGTAACTGTTAAAGTTTCACCAACCGCATAATTTTCTACCGATTGTAGCATTTTTACACGAATAATATAATAATTACTCTCGTCCGAATGAAAAATTTGTTGGATAAATTCTGCCTCAATTTGAATAAAATTTACTTCCATGCTACACCTGCTTTCTTAGAGATAATCCAGTTTTTGTCCAGCCTTAAATACTGCTTCTATGGTTGCCCCACCTAAGCAGATATCACCATCGTAAAAGGCAACTGCTTGGCCGGGAGTGATTGCTTTTACGGGAGCTTCAAATGATACTGTTACAGTATCATTTTCATGGTTTTCTACACTGACTTCAATATCTGCTTGGCGATAGCGAAATTTGGCTGTACATGAAAATGATGATTTTAGTCCATAGTCTTCTGCAATCCAATTAATACCACTAGCTATCAGTGAGTCACTGTATAGCAATGATAAATTTTCGTCATTTGTGACCAATAAATGATTTTCAACAATATTTTTGCCATAGACAAACCATGGTCCACCTTTACCACCTATGTTTAAGCCACCTCTTTGCCCAATTGTATAATACATCAAGCCGCTATGTTCACCAATTATCTTCCCCTCCATATCACAGATTTTCCCAGGTTGTGCAGGTATATAATTGGATAAGAATTCTTTAAAGTCTCTTTCCCCAATAAAACAAATGCCCGTGCTATCTTTCTTTGTAGCTGTGCTTAATTGAGCTTTTAGCGCAATCGCTCTAATTTCTGGTTTAGTATACCCTCCTAAAGGAAAAAGAATATCCGCTAATTGCCAATTACTGAGCTGTGAAAGAAAATAAGTCTGATCCTTGTTTTGATCAACTGCTCGACTAAGTGTTGCAACACCAGCTAAATGACTAACTTTAGCATAATGCCCAGTAGCAACATAATCTGCACCTATTTTTTTAGCATAAGCTAAAAAAGCCTTGAATTTAATTTCTTTATTGCACATAATATCGGGATTAGGTGTCCGATACTTTTTATATTCAGCAATAAAATAAGCAAACACCTTTTGCCAATATTCTTCCACAAAATCAATAAGCTCACACGTAATTCCGATTGTTTGACAAACATCTAGTACGTCTTGATAATCTAATTCTGCTTGGCAGATGGTCTGATTTACCGTTGGGTTCCCACGAACATCATTATTTAGAGCGCTATCCCAGTTTTTCATGAAAACACCATGGACTTCATATCCTTCTTGTTTTAATAAATATGCCGCTACACTTGAGTCAACCCCCCCACTCATACCAACAATAACTTTCTTCATGCTTGCAAACTTCCTTTCAATCTTTATTTCGTGATTTTTTTTTATTTTATAAAAATATTTCCTTCCTATTATACCATGTGCATCGCAAAAAATCTGCCTAATTACCATTTTTTTAGGACTCCTTCGTCAAAAAAAACCGGATGTTTTATCCTGCTATTGATTTCTTTTTTTACTATTTTATTGTATAATTAGGTTGAAGGAGCTGTTTTGCCTATGACTTTTAATACTTTACCTCTTGCTGAGCGCATTAGACCAAAAACTTTTGAGGATTTTTATGGGCTAGAAAAATTATATGATAAATATCCTTTTTTAAAAGCAATGATTGAACATAAGTTTTATCGCTGTTGTATTTTTTATGGACCTAGTGGAAGTGGGAAAACAACATTTGCTAAGCTTCTTTTAGCATCAAGTCCTCTTAAAACATTTGAATTAAATGCTGTTAGCTCTAATAAAATGATGATTGAAACAGTTATCACAGAATCAAAAAAAGAACCTGTGTTGCTCCTATTAGATGAAATTCATAGGCTAAATAAAGATAAACAAGAGTTATTACTTCCTGTAATTGAAAGTGGTGCTGTTGTCCTTTTTGGCTTAACAACTGTTCATCCCTATACTTCAATTCCAGCTAGTATTCGCAGTCGTGTAAGCATCTATCATTTCGAAGAAAATTTGCAAGACACGGTTGTTGCAGCGCTTCAACATGCTAATAAATCCGATGCCTTATTACAGGAATTTTCCAAAAAAGTTGATGATGATGTCTATTTAGCGATTGCTAGCGCTGCTAGTGGTGATATCCGCTTTGCAATGAATACACTTGAGGAGCTCATCATTTCAACAGCATCACCACACATTACGCTAACGACTTTTGGGGCAATGAACACTAGTATCCATTTAGCAGAAGATATCACAAAAATGCATTATGACCTTCTTTCAGCCCTCCAAAAATCCATTCGTGCATCGAATGCCGATGCGGCAATTTATTGGTTAATTAGACTGGCACAAAGTCAGGATTTAGCAACAATAACACGCCGGCTAATTGTCATTGCCTTTGAAGATATTGCTTTTGGTAATCCTGCTGTTTGCTCACGCGTACTTGATGCAACGCTTGCAGCTCAAAGCGTTGGTTTCCCTGAAGCAATTTACCCACTCGCTTACATTACTGCAGAGCTTGCTTTATCGCCCAAATCGCGGACTGTGACAAATGCAATCAAAAGAAGCCAGGATATTTTCACTAAAACCGGAAATCTTGACATTCCTGAGGTTCTCAAATTAAGAACAATTGATCGGAGGCAAACATATAACTACAGCACACCGTCCAGCTGGTCCACTTATGCATATCTGCCACCTTCACTCCAAAAATATAATTTCTTTGATTTTAATGAAGAGCTTCGGAGCGGAAAATTTGAAAGCCAGCTAAAGACTTTCTATGAAAAAAATAAAACGCCACGCTAACGCTTTTTTCACAGTAGAAAGAAGCTAGATTCCGATTTAACCATTGGAATCTAGCTTCTTTTCATTTATTTAAACGTACTTACAACCGCTGCACAGCGCTCACATAAACCCGCACTATCTACTTCACTAGTAGCAAAGCGATTCCAGCATCTTGGACATGTTGGTCCATCAAATGCTTCAGCGTAAACTGTGTTTTCATCATATTTTTTTGCTTGTGGGTGGTCTGTTAGGGTCACTTTCGAGACGATAAATAACCTTGTTAAATCTGGTAGTAGTTCTGTTAAAATAGATGTGTTATCCTCATTAAGTTCAATATATACATGAGCTTCCAGCGACTTACCAACTTTTGATTCGTTTCTTGCATCTTCCAGCGCTCGTAAGACATCATTTCTAATACTCATGAATTTCTTCCATTTGCCTAAAAGAGCTACTTGGTATTCACTTAAATCTGTTTTTTGTGGCATGCTTGTTTCTAATATACTTTGAGGATTTTTTTTGTCCGTTATAATTGTTTGATATTGCTGCCATACTTCTTCACTTGTATGTGGCAAAATTGGGGCCAGTAATTTTACTAAATCTGTTAAAATAGTATAGATAACTGTTTGGACTTGGAGTCTTCGCAGCGAGTTTTTTTCATTGACATATAAGATATCTTTTGCATAGTCGAGGTAAAAAGAACTTAATTCATTTGTAATAAATTGAATCGTTTCTTTGTACACATCTAAGAAATTATACTGCTCAAATGCACTTAAGCATTTATTGACATATTGACTAAATGCTGTCAGAATATATTGATCTACTTCTTCTAATTTATCAAATTCAAGACTGTTTTTGGTATCAAATTCATGTAAATTTCCTAATAAGAAACGATAATTATTTCTTATTTTACGATAGCTTTCGGCAATTTGCTTTATAATCTCGTCTGATATTCTCACATCAGCTTGATAATCAACACTTGCTACCCATAAGCGAATAATATCTGCACCAGATGTTCGCATTAATTTAATTGGATCCACTGTATTACCTAAGGATTTACTCATTTTATGCCCTTTTCCATCAAGGACAAAACCATGGGATAATACCGCTTTATACGGTGCCGATTTCTTTGTTGCAACCCCAGTGATTAATGATGAATTAAACCACCCACGATATTGATCACTTCCCTCTAAGTACATGTCAACTGGATAATTAAAGCCGTATTCGCTTGTAATGTAGGCATGTGATGAGCCTGAATCAAACCACACATCCATCGTATCAGTTTCTTTTGTAAAAAGACCATTTGGGCTAGCAGGATTTGTATATCCCGCTGGTAATAACTCAATTGCTGTTTTCTCAAACCAGATATTTGATCCTGATGCTGTAAATAAATTAGCAATATGATCAATTACTCGCTTATCTGTAATTGGCAATAAATCTTCCGTATAAATAATTGGAATTGGCACTCCCCAGACTCTTTGACGTGAAATACACCAATCCCCACGTGAGGCAATCATATTACCAAGTCGTGTGCGCCCCCATGGAATTACCCAGTCAACACCATTAATTTCTGTTAGTAATTCTGTTCTTATTTTCTCAATAGAGGCAAACCATTGATCCGTTGCGCGGTAGATAATCGGTTTTTTAGTCCGCCAGTCATGTGGGTATGAATGTGTAATAAATTCAAGTTTAAGTAGGGCATCCACTTTTTCTAAATCCTCAACAATAACCTTGTTAGCCTTCTCGTAAAAAAGTCCCTCATACTGTAGTGCCTCAGCAGTCATTATTCCACGTCCATCAACAGGGCAGAGAACCTCAAGATTGTACTTCTTCCCTATTTCAAAATCTTCTTCACCATGGCCTGGAGCCGTGTGAACAGCACCAGTTCCCGCATCGATTGTCACATGATCGCCTAAAATAACAACTGATGTCCGTTCAAATAGTGGATGTTTTGTTAAAATACCTTCTAGTTTTTCACCCCATATTTCTTGCATTTCTTCGACATTGTCCCATCCAAAAGTTTGTTTTAGGCTTGATAATAATTCTTTTGCTACTAAATATTGTTTTTGTTCAACTTTTACCACAATATATGTTATTTCAGGATGAACAGAGATCGCTAAATTACCAGGCATTGTCCACGGTGTTGTAGTCCAAATTATAATACCGGTTTGCTCATCTAATATTCCTTTGCCGTCAACAACGTCAAAAGAAACATAGATTGAGGCTGAGGTTTTATCCTGATATTCAATTTCGGCTTCGGCAAGTGCTGTTTCACTTGTGGGTGACCAATATACTGTTTTAAATCCTTTATAAATAAGCCCATTTTCCAGCATTTCGCCAAACAAACGAATTTGATGTCCCTCATACTTTGGATAAAGTGTAAGATATTTCTCATCCCAATTAGTGAAAATCCCCAGGCGCTCAAATTGTTCCACCTGATTATCTACCTGTTTTAGTGCATAGTCATTACAGATTGTCCGAAAATCGGCTAATGAAATCTCTTTTCTGTTAATACCACTATTTGTTACAGCCTGTTCAATTGGTAATCCGTGGGTATCCCATCCCGGAATATAATTAATTTTGTATCCTTGCATTAATTTATAGCGGTTAATAAAATCCTTAAGAATTTTGTTAAGTGCATGTCCCATATGGAGACTTCCATTTGCATATGGCGGGCCATCGTGTAAAACAAATGGCGTTGCACTTTCACGTTCTACTAGCAATTTATTGTAGATATCTATCTCTTTCCAGAATTCTTGAATTTGCACCTCTTTGACGGGCAAATTTCCCCGCATGGGAAATTCTGTTTTGGGCATTAATAACGTTTCTTTTAGTTCCATTGTCGTTTCTCCTTCATTTTCAAAATAAAAAAAGTCCATTAAAATTGTAAAAATTACTATTTCAAAGGACGAATATACGATATCCGCGGTACCACCTTGTATTCCACCAATGTCTTTTCAAAAGTGGCACTCAAATTTGATATCGTACTGCTGTGTACGGGAAAACTTACTACTATTTCTGTTTTCCTAGCTCCAAAAGTGATTTTCATTAATTTTTGTATTACTAAGTTTCAGCATCCTCTCTTAGCTCTCTGTAAATACATTTCTTTAATTACTTTCTTTCATCCTTGCTTTTTAACATATCTTTAATATTGCTAATTTCAATTACTTCATATGGCTCAATTGGTGCCAAGACTTCATCCCATAAATTCATGTCTGCAAAATCATTTTGGGCATCAATTAATATTTTAAAGCGCTTTTGAAATACACGAGCATCTGTTCGCATTTTTTTGATGTAGTTTAGCGCTGAAATTGATTGTTCTAGTGCCTGGCTAACAATTTTATCAGCATTTGTGTTTGCATCGTATAATATTTTTCGCGCCTCGCTATCAACTACTTCTTGAATATCAATTGTTGCTTTATGCGCTGCTTCAAGTGCTTCACGCAGTGTGATTTCAATTTCTTTATAACTACGTAATTCACCTTGAATTGAATTAAACTGTTCAATAAAGTCTGAAGGGATTTCGGGGGACTTTTCAACTTCTAAATTGTTCTTGGCGGCCAATTTTGCTGTTATTTTCGCAATATAAGCATCCACTTCATTAGGATCATAGCCACCTAATGCAACTTTTTTAAATTCAATTTCCTTTCCCACTGGTTGCCCTCCTTTTTAAATTATTGTGTTTGTTCAATTTCAATTTTAAATTTAGTGCCATTTTTAATACTCATAATACTTTTAATGTAAACCCTACCTACTTTTCGAATAGAAATAACATCTGTCTCCGCAAATTTACTATTAGGATTATCCGTTATTTTCCAATTAACTTGAATTTTTTTCTGTAAAAGTAGTGTCTGCACTTTATTCCTACTTTCGGACAATATTGCTGCAATTAAATTATCAATTCTAATCGATTTAATAAAGAGTATTTTACTGTTCAACTGTTCTTCAACATCTACTATAGGTGAATCATTTGGCTCAACAATAATACTAACATTACCTACTTTTTCTAATGATTGTATGATATACCTTGCAATTTTCTTGCTGACAACAACTTGTGCATAAGCAGGTGATATTATGATATCACCTATCATTTCGCGTCTTACACCTAGACCAATTAATGAGCCTAGAACTTCATTATGTTTGACTGAATAAAATTTATCATTAAATTTGAGTTTCAATATTTCTATTTCATCATTATTAATATTAATATCAAGGGGTGCTAAAATTACAATTTTCCGCTCAGCAGTCTCATAGCCACCAAAAAAAGTAAGCTTCACCTCATTACCACAAATCATTGAAACAATATTTTGCTCTCTAATTGATAAGAAATTTAGTCTGCCTACGTAATTTTCAGAAAGAATTCTCCGCTTTAGTGTCATGATTTGTTTAACAAATATCTTCTCTGCATCAGAGAAATGTTGAAAAATTTGTGGTTCCATAATTATTGAACTCGCTTATTTTCATCTTCTGTAATTTTACCTGCAACACCGAAAGTGCTTGGTGTACATAAGAATGTATTGGTTGAAACTTTTTGTAATTCACCGTCAATTGCATATATTGTTCCACTAAGGAAATCGATGATTCTTTTGCCTTGCTCTGGTGCAATTCTTTGTAGATTTACAATAACTGCTCGCTTTTGCAATAAATGCTCTGCAATTTCTTGCGATTCTGAATAGGCTTTGGGCTCCATTACTAAAACTTTAGAATTTTTTCCTCTTAGCGTTTCTTCCAGACCAGACGACTTTTTTTCTGCATCTGACTCTTGAGCAGTTGCTGTTCCATCTTCAACTTTATTAACTCGTCCTGTGTGGACTAATTCTGTTTCATCAAAATAATCATCATCTGTCTCATACTCATCTTCATTTAAAAATTTAAAAAACCTATCTTTTATACTCATCTTCATTTCCTCCACTATTATTTATTTTTTATGCTAAAATCCACGATCTTTTAAAAATATTGGAATATCAATATCTTCTGTATTTTCCAAACTTTCAGTACTTACAACTGTTGTTTGCACTTTTTGTGCTTCTTCTTTTGGCTGCCTCGCAAATACGGTGTTTGGAACTCCTGAATTAATTTGCTCAACTGAGACTAAATCATAGCCATTATCTTCAAATCCGGTTGCAATTACCGTAACAACAACTTCATTTTCTAATTCCGGGTTAATTGTTACCCCAAAAATAATATTAACGTCTGACGTACTTGATGCCTGTGATACAACTTTTGCCGCTTCTTGTGCTTCAATTAAACTAAAGTCCATTCCACCAGTTATATTGATAATAGCATCTGTTGCACCATCCATTGAAATTTCTAGTAGTGGACTTGAAATCGCATTTTTGGTTGCTTCAATGACACGGTTTTCCCCTGTTGAAACACCATATCCCATTAATGCTGCACCACGATTTTTCATTATTGATTTTACATCAGCAAAATCTAAATTAATCACACCTGGAACCGCAATAATATCAGTTAAACCTTGAACACCTTGGAGCAATACTTTATCAGCATACTTAAATGCTTGGAGCAATGCTGTGTGGTGATCTACTATTTCAAGTAATCGATCATTTGGAATGACAATCAATGAATCAACGGCATCTTTTAATTCCCTAATTCCTTCGATTGCATTTTTAGCGCGCTTCATTCCTTCAAAAGAAAATGGTTTTGTTACAATCCCTACCGTTAGAATACCCATTTCTCTAGCAATTGCTGCAATAACAGGTGCTGCTCCCGTTCCTGTTCCGCCTCCCATACCTGCTGTTACAAAGAGCATATCGGTATTCTGCAACGAGTTTTTAATTTCCTCACGACTATCTAGTGCTGACTGCTTTCCAATTGTTGGATCAGCACCTGCTCCTAGTCCACGTGTCAGGTCAATTCCTAATTGTAATTGAATAGGTGCTTTAGAACGTTCTAACACTTGTCTATCTGTGTTTGCTGCAATAAACTCAACGCCTTTTAGCCCCTCTTCAATCATTCTTTCAATTGCGTTATTTCCGCCGCCACCAACACCGATAACCTTAATTCTTGCTAGTGGAATGTCTGTTTCTATTGTATGTAATGATAATTGACTCATATTAATTCTCTCCTTTAAAATATAGTTAGCTAATCAAAAAAGTAGTTTGTAATTTTATCCCAAAACTTCTTTTCATGCTTTTCTATTTTCTTATTATCTTTTTGTGCAATCTTTTTATTTTTTGGTTCCAAATCAATATTTTCTGTTCTTGCTGTTTCATAACTTTTTTGTAATAATTTTTCTCGTGGGACTAAAAGTTTAACACAGCCAATTAGCGGTGTAACAGTAAATTCTCTTAGTCCTACAACTGTTGGTTCATAAAAATATAATTCCTGTTGATCAAAAAAGCGTGAAGAAAATTCTTTAAATCCCGGAATTTTAATCATATCACCAATAAAGATTGTTGGATATGCGCTAAACGTACTAAAATGATCTAAGACTTCTCTAATTTCAAGCATCAGTGTACTCGCAAAATTTGACAACGTCTGTGCTAAATCTTGCTCGGTTATATCCAGTACCCCTGTAGGTAATTCCAAGCGGTACACAACTAGTTCTTCTGCTGTTTGCTCGTCTAAATAGACCGATGTTTTGAGTAAATCTAACGCATTTTCCTCACTTAATTGATACTTCAATGAGAGAATTTCCACCATACCCGAAATTCCTTGGCGCAGTAGTCGATTTTTCTTAGGAACTCCTGCTTCATAAATTGTAATCATTGTCTGCTCATAGCCAATATCAATTATATTCCCACCACTTCTTAAATTCAGTCCATCAGAAACCTCAATTATATTACTATAAAATGTTGGGAATATATCCAAAACATTAACCCCCGCTTGCTCTATACTATGCAAAACATTCATAAATAGGCCATCTGGAACACTTACAGCAACTGATCTAAGCGAAATACTCTGCCCAATTAGTCCTTTAGGATTTTCAATATCCTCTACGTCATTAACACTAAAATTCATTGGAAAAATATTTAGCAATCGCTGATTCGGTGTTTGGACTTTACTTGCTGTTTCTTTAAGTAATTCATGGATATGTGCTAATGTAATCTCGGTCCCGTCAGCCTGAAGCTTTACGCCTACTTCATTATTTTTTATGGTTGAATGCACTTCTGGGAAAACCAGTATTGCATCATTAATTTCAGTATTAAGAAAAAAATTAGTCTTTTCATAAATCGTTTTTATCTTTTCCACCAATTCATTTGCATCAATCAAATTGCCTTCTTTAATTGCTGAATGTGCTTGCTCATAATATGATAGCACATGAATATCGACACCTTCAATTTCGACAATCAGCAGTTTGAGCATATTAGATGTAACACCTAAAATTGGGTACCCTGTCATGTATGCCATACTTTTTCTGCATCCCTTCCTAAATGATTTTAATATCATACTTAATTATACTATATTCTTTTTAAAAATCATATAGAAATCTTGACTAAACTTACTATATTTCCCCATTCCCCGTTACAAGTCAGACGTTGAAACTATCAAAAAAGAGAAGTTTATCCAAATACACACTGAACTGCAAGATTAGCTTCTCTTTTTTTGTTCCAGAAAACAGAACTATTTCAATAAGAAATTCTGTCTCCTGCTAATGTGTTTTTAATGATATCAAACATATTAAGTTTTTGTTTTCGTCCAGTTCCTAATAATGATTGGATCGACATCACATAATGTGCATGCTTCTCACTTCTAAATGTCCCCGAAATATGCATGATTGCTTTGAGACTTCTAAAAGATCGCTCTGCCTCGTTATTTGTGAATGGTACTTCAAAGTTCTCGATGAACAATAAGTGTTCACCTTCATACTTCCCCAGGCGTTGGATGAGTAAACGCTCATTCGTATGATATTTTTTTACTTGCTTTGGCGATAATTGGTCCACCATTGCATCATATTCAGCTTGCCATGTTGATAAGTGTGTGCTAATTTCTTGCACAGATTCCACCGTAGGCATGTGCTTTCTGAAGTAATAGCAATATGACGCTCCTTGTTTATTCTTTTGAGTAAAGCATCAAAGTCTATCGCTCCTGGATGTTTATGCAACTTAATATAATATGTAACATACCTCAAAATATGTGCATTACATTCAGCGTGCTGTACAATCGTGTTTTTATCGTACTTTTTATCATGGTCCTGTACAAGCACACCGTTATAAAGTTCTAGCAAGACCGCTGGTAATTCTTCATTCAAATGACTTCCTTTTAAACTAAGGGAGGTCCCCCCATTTCTTGCCTCTGTTAGGACACGTGTTAATTTTCCTTGGACTTTTATGCTTGTTTCATCTACATGGACGACTGTTTGGAAGCTATCTGTTGGGGAAGGCTTCATTGAGTTTGAACTGTTTTTTTTGGTGGCTTTTGTCTTTTTTCAAGTCTAATGCTTTCTGTAAGTTCACGTTTTTTTTAAGAGTTCTTCTTTCTCTAATTCTGATTGACGGTATCTTGCTTCTGCTTTACCAATTATTTCATGCAATAAATTTGCAGCTCTATCTTTTTTGATTAATTCTTTTTGTAGTTCTATATTTTCCGCTATTTTTACCATAATCACATGATTTTGGGTTTGTATTACCCGTTTCTTATCGCTTACTTGACACTCTAATTCTTGTATTTTTGTTGGTTTTACTCGTGTCATTTTTAGCCCCCCTTCATCTTATCTGCATTGAGTATAATACAACTATGCCATATAAATCAAGGGGGGAACACTTTTTTATATACTGTCAAATGCTCCTGCGTTGTCCACGAGTTTTGGTGTATAACTCGTTGTTTTATGTGGGAATGTTAATCTTGTGAATATTTTTTTTCAACATCTGACCTGTAACCATTTCTCACTTCATTTTTAAAAAACACCTCTCTTTTAAATAATTAAAAACCTTTTATTATTTAAAAAAAAGTTGAGCCACAGATTACACTTTCTATGTCCCAACTTAACTTTATCTTTTATATTGATTGTAAGACAAACTGAACAACAACAATCGGATATCTTTTGATTTTACGATAAATTGTCTGATTTATTTGTTCTTGTATTCGTTTTTTGAGCGCATTGATTTTAACATCGCTGCTACTTGTATTTGATTTCTCAACCGCAGAAACCACTGTTTCATTGATTTCACTAATCAGCTGCTTCTGCTCTTTTTCGGGAATAAATCCCTGTGATTGAAAATTGACATACTGTACACTATAAACGTCACTTTTATTAACTAAAGCAACTGTAAGGATAACTACCCCATCTGCTGAAAGCTGCTCGCGCTCTTTTAAGATTACATTATCGGTATCTTCAATCATATTTCCATCAACCAGAATTTCTTCTAGTGAAAGATTTGTTCGCTCTGACTTGCATTCTTTGCCATTTTCAAAGCTAACCCATTCACCATTATCGGCAAAAATAATTGATTTTTCATGCTGACCCGCAGCTATCATTTTTGTTTTAAACTCGATCATTTGACGGTATTCACCATCACTGGCAATCAAATATTTGGGTGCCATAATATTTTTCAGGAGTTTCATATCTTCAATTCCCGCAATATCAAATGTAACTGCTAGCGGATCAATGATGGCTGCTTTATGATTTTTCTTAAATAAAGCATCTATCACCGCACTCGTTTTTAATTCACTTCCTGGAATTTTAGGCACTGCAATGATGACAGTATCTTCGGATTCAACGCGAATGTCTTTATGTGTATCTGATAAAATGTGTAGCATCAAATCATACGGTACACCTTCATCACCTAGCACAAGAAAAACTGATTTCTCTCGATCAGCCTGCTTAATTTTTTGAATATTAACAAGTGTTTCCGGGGCCATTTTTATTGCTTTATGTTTTACTGCTTGCACAACAAGTTCATAGCCTTTTTTACCTAGTACACATATTTTCTTCTTTTTTTGTTCAGTAATTGTTATTGCCGTTTGAATGCCTAACATATTTTTTGTAAATAAATTAATAAACACTGCACCCTTACTCATTGATATCTCAGCATCCATCTTCTTCGTAAATGCATCCGAAGTCACGCCAAAACTATTTGTTTCTGCACCTTTTACAGGTGAAATAAGCGCCAAAATATTTTTGTTTTTCAGATTAGCAAGTTGGGCAAACTCCATTTCAAAGGCCTGTGGAACATTTTGATTAAAGACATAATCACTAATGTATACTATATTTCCATATTCATGCTCAATTAAAAACCCAAGATTCCCTGGAATAGAATACGTCATCGAAAATGATAAAATTTGGGTCTTCCCAAATTTTATCTTCTTCTGTGGCAGCATATCAAAATATTTTTGATTTTTATCACTTATTTCTTTTCTTATTATTGCATTTGTAAATTTACTTGCATAAATAGGCGCTGTAATAATTTCCATCAGCATCTGAATCGAGCCAATATTAGCATCACTTATATTTGAGAGGATAACTGCTCTAACTCTTTTTTTATTATTTCTAATATATGTCATGTCCGGTATGACTTTATCAATACCAAACGTAATATCTTCTGGATATTTCATGCCAGAATCAAATATAAATATATCATTATCTATCTCTAGGAGATGTAATTTATGACCAATTTCTGTTAGTCCTCCTAGTGCAACGAAGTTTAATTTTCCCATTTTTATTCTTCTTTCCTATTACTACGCTTTTTTATTGCAGCATCTTTTGCTTGCATACGTGTAACTCGTATTTCAATTTTATACTACTTTTTTTCTATTATTTGTTCAATAACATGTGCTTTAAAGTCTTTTTTCTGCTGTTCTGACGGTACATACTTAATATTATAATTTGTAAGCATCCTACACCCCATTGTGCTTAAGTAACTTTCAATTTCTTTAAATGCTGAATTACTCCATCCATATGAACTGAAAGCCATTGCCGTTTTATTTCTTGGTTTAAAGCCTTTTGCATATGTTAAAAATCCAGCAATTGTAGGAATAATTGTGTTATTTAAATTAGAGCTTCCTACAAACATATATTTACAGACCATCATTTTTGGAATAATTGCGGAAATATCGTCTGTATGCGCATGTAAATTATACAAGTGGTACGGGATTTTTAAATCTTCTAGCACTTCAGATATAACATAGGCCATCTCTTTTGTTGAGCCCCACATAGAATCAAAAACAATAATTGCGCTCCCATCATTTTCATGATTTGCCCATTGTGCATACAGTTCTGCGACCTTCTCAATATTTGCTTTTTTTCGCCAAATTATTCCGTGAGCATTAGCAATCATTTCAATGTCTAAACCACTCACTGCATCCAACGCCTTTCTAACAGGCATGGCATAAGGCATAACAATATTAGCATAGTATGTCTGTAGCTCTTCGTATATGATATCATTTGGATACTCATCATCAAATCGTTCGCTTGATGCTAAATGTTGACCAAATGCATCATTTGAAAATAAAATTTTCTCTTCAGGCATGTATGCAACCATGCTATCGGGCCAATGAACCATCGGAATTGTCACAAAGCTTAGTGATCGCGCTCCCAGTGAAATTATTTCTCCCGTTTTCATAATCTGATGCGGAAACTCCCGATGAAAATGCAGTTCTAAATGGTTTATATCCTCTTTTGAGCAAATTATAGTTGCATTAGGTGCTTCCTCCAATAATTCTGGGATGGCTCCTGCATGGTCTAATTCTGCATGTAATGACACAATATAGTCAATATCTTTCGGGTCAACAATCGCTTTAATTCGACGCATCATTTCTGCTGCGTGAGATTTTTTTACTGTATCAATAACCGTTATCTTCTCATCAACTACTAGATACGCATTATAGGTTGTTCCTCTTGGTGTAATATATCCATGTACATTTCTAACTTCCCAGTCAATTGCTCCTACCCAATATATTCCTTTTCTCAAACTGATTGACATCGTAATTCTCCTCTACATTAAGTACTTTAAAAATATTACCCTTTTTTTCTAAACCGTCATTACATCTTTTTCTTTGTTGGCAATGACTTGATCGATTTCTTTGATGAATAAATCTGTTTTCTTTTGAATTTCATCCTGATTTCCTTTTAGTTCATCTGCTGGTAACTCAAGCCTTTTACAGCCTTCATTTGCGTCACGTCTGACATTACGAACGGCTACTTTTGCCGTCTCTCCTATTGTCTTAATTTGCTTAACAAATTCTTGCCTACGCTCTTTTGTTAATGCTGGAATATTTATTCTAATAACATTTCCATCATTTGTTGGATTAAATCCTAGATTTGCTTGCTGAATACTTGTTTCAATTGCTCCTAAGATCGATTTATCATAAGGCGTTACCAATAAGCTATGGGCATCTGCTGCACCAATTTGTGCTATTTGATTTATTGGTGTTGCTACACCATAGTATTCCACCATAAGTTTATTTAATACCTGTGGATTTGCACTTCCTGTATTAATTGTTGCAAGCTCTGAGTTTAACCGCTCAATTGCTTTTAACATTTTCGTATTCATTTCTGCTATAACTGTTTGTGACATGTTACACATCTCCTTCATTTCTTCTAGGAACAATCATCGTTCCTGTAATTTCGCCAGTGATAGCTTTAGTAATATTCCCTGGTTCTGTCATCGAAAAAACAAATGTTGGAATATTATTTTCCTCACTTAAGGTTGCAGATGTCAAATCCATGACACCTAATTTTTTAAGCAGCATATCTTCATATGTTAGTATGTCAAATCTTTTAGCATATTTATTCATATTTGGGTCGGAGTCGTACACACCATCAACATTATTTTTACCGGCTAAAATAACAGAGGCTCCTATTTCTGCAGCTCTCAGGGCTGCTGTTGTATCCGTTGAAAAATATGGGCTCCCAGTTCCAGCAGCAAAAATAACAATTCTTTCTGAATCTAAGTATTGTAACGCTTTCTCTCTTGTATATGCCTCCGTAATTGTTGGCATCGAGATTGCTGTCTGTACACGGCATGGCACCCCCATTTGAACAAGGGCATCTTTTAGTGCAAGTGCATTCATAACAGTACCAAGCATTCCAATATAATCAGCATTTGCGCGCTCAAATCCCGCATTTTCTGCTGTTTTACCACGCCACATATTACCTCCACCCACAACAATGGCAATTTGCTTGACTTTTTGATAGCCTATTTTTATTTCTGAGGCTACAGCCTTAACAGTATTAATATCAATACCAAAACCTGTGCCTCCAGCTAGTGCTTCACCACTTAATTTCAATAATACACGGCCTTCATGTTTCATACTACTTCTCCTTATTTTCTCCAGTAATTGTCCTAGACTCTTACCCTTATCATACTTCTGCCCATAGACCAAACCATAACCTACCTATTTTCTTTTATATAAGAAAAAACGCACATCCACCATGCGCAACGAGTCATGTAATGATTCATTGCTCACTCGAATGAAGCGCTTTAAACATTATTATTTAGCGAACTTGACTCATAACTTCTGCTGCGAAATCTATTTCTTCTTTTTCAATTCCTTCACCAACACCATAACGAACATACTTTATAACAGTTCCATTATTTTCTGATAAATATGCTCCGACTTTTACGTCCGGATTTTTGACGAAATCTTGCTCAATCATAACTGAATCACTAAAGAATTTTGTCATACGCCCTTCAATAATTTTCTCTGCAATATTAGCAGGTTTGTTTTCTTCTGCAACTGCTGCTGTTAGTTCTGCTTGTTTTGCTCCAACAACTTCTGCTGGTAAGTCATTACGCGAAATTGCCAATGGATTAATTGCCGCAACATGCATAGCAACATCTTTAGCAACTGCTTCTCCTGCATTTTCAACAAGAGTTAGTGATGCGATTCGGCCTCCCATATGAAGATAAATTCCGAAGGCTTCATCTCCTTTTTTCTCAAGGACTTCAAAGCGTCTTAATGTGATTTTCTCACCTATCACTGAAATTGCGTGGACAATTATTTCTGCTAACGTTTGATTGTCTGCTGTTACTGTAAGTGCCTCTTCAACTGTTTTTGGATTATTTTTCAACAAAATATCTCCTACAGTATTCATTAATTCTAAAAACTTATCATTTTTAGAAACAAAATCTGTTTCCGCATTTACTTCATAGATTACGGCATGTGTATCGTTTGATTTAATGCCACATAATCCTTCTGCCGCAATACGATCATTTTTCTTAGCTGCTTTTACTAGGCCATTTTCACGTAACCAGACACTTGCTTCTTCAATGTTACCATTTGTTTCTGTCAATGCCTTTTTACAGTCTAAAATTCCCGCACCTGTTTTTGCCCTTAATTCTTTAACCATTTGCCCTGTAATATTCATCTTATTACCTCCTAAACTTCTAAAGTTGCTTCAACAACTTCAACTGCTTCAACTGCTTCAACTGCTTCAACTGCTTCTGTTGCTTCTGTTGCTTCTGTTGCTTCAACAATTTCGACTGGTTCTACTAATTCTTGCTCAGCAATTTGTTCGCTTTCATTTCCACCGTTTGCTTCAATAGCTGCATCAGCCATTTTACCAACGATAAGTCTTACTGCCCGGATTGCATCATCATTTGCTGGTATTACGTAGTCTACAGTTGTTGGATCACAGTTTGTATCAACAATACCAAATACTGGAATATGTAATCTCTTAGCTTCTGCAATAGCATTATGTTCTTTACGTGGATCAACAATAAACATTGCTTGTGGTAATTGCTCCATGTGTTTGATTCCACCTAAGAATTTTTCAAGTTTAATTGCTTGTTTTTGTAATAAAATGACTTCTTTTTTAGGTAGTAAAGCAAACGTACCGTCTTCCATCATTTTTTCGATTTCAAATAATCTATTGACTCTTTTTCTAATTGTTGCAAAGTTTGTCAATGTTCCACCTAACCAACGGTGATTAACAAAAAACATGTTTGAACGAATTGCTTCGTCTGCTACTGCTGATTGAGCTTGTTTTTTGGTTCCAACAAATAATATTTTACCGCCTTCTGCTGCAATGTTATACATTGCTTCATATGCACGATCAATACATACTGATGTTTTTTGTAAATCAATGATATAAATACCATTTCTTGATGTATAAATATACTTCGCCATTTTCGGGTTCCATCGACGTGTTTGGTGACCAAAGTGTACACCTGATTCTAATAAACTTTTCATAGAAATTACTGACATTTCTATTCCTCCTATATTCTTGTTTTTCCTCCAAATAGTTCGAAATAACATCACCTATTATTCTAGGCACTCGACGTTAAAATTCCTACTTGTGCGTATTTTTTTCATACAATAATAATTATACTTGAAATGAAAAAAGAATGCAATAAATTTAACGTTTTTTGCATTCTTT
>JBOFTV010000015.1:0-10521 GCA_051652245.1 Culicoidibacterales bacterium
ATCTTAATATCCCACGTTATGTTAATACGTTTGAAGCAGAAGAAATTATTGATATGGAAGCAATTGGCAAGCGGATGAAGCAGACCAAAAAAGAAAAAGATGGATTAATCGCTCAGCTGTACAACACGATTGGTAGTCTGCAAGGGAATAAAGAGACGCAACGATGGCTAGAGGGTGCATTGGAGGTATTTAGTAATGGGGAATAGTAGGAAGCCGGAGATTAGATTTAAGGGATTTGATGATGATTGGGAACAGCGTGAGTTGGGGAAGATACTAAAAACATTCCCCATTAGGCAATTCTTGGCTGATCCTGATGTTAATGGAAATTATGCTGTTATCCAACAAGGAGATGCACCACTAATTGGATATGCTAATGGGAAGCCTTTTTCTAAATTTCAAGGCGTGACCCTTTTTGGAGATCATACTGTTTCCCTTTATAAGCCCAAAGCACCATTTTTTGTTTCTACGGATGGTATAAAAATACTTGGAGCTGATAATTTTGAAGGTAATTATTTATTTACATTATTAGAGCGTTACAAGCTAAAGTCACAGGGGTATAAAAGGCATTTTTCTATCTTGAAGGGGCAGGCTGCATATTTTACTGAAAATGAGCAAGAACAAACAAAAATCGGCTCCTTCTTCAAAACCCTAGACGACACAATCAATCTTCATCAACGTGAGTTAGAAGCGTTAAAAACAACAAAAAAAGGATTTTTACAAAAAAT
This sequence comes from Culicoidibacterales bacterium, assembly GCA_051652245.1. Taxonomy (GTDB): domain Bacteria; phylum Bacillota_I; class Bacilli_A; order Culicoidibacterales; family Culicoidibacteraceae; genus BHER01. The sequence goes on from JBOFTV010000015.1 coordinate 726, forward strand.
GTTTCCAAAAGAGGGAGAGAATTTCCCGGAAATTAGATTTCCCGGATTTACTGATGATTGGAAACAGCGTGAGTTGGAGGGACTGGCACAATTTTCAAAAGGAAGGGGTTATGCTAAAAAAGATTTAACGAGTTCGGGAACACCAATCATTTTATACGGTCGCTTATATACACAATATCAAACAGTTATATCAGATGTTGATACTTTCGTGTTGAGCGATGGAAAATCTGTACTAAGTGAAGGGAATGAAATATTAGTTCCTGCTTCAGGAGAAACAGCAAAAGATATTTCTAGAGCATCTGTTATCAGTCAAAAAGGTGTTATACTAGGTGGAGATTTGAACATAATACGCCCCAAATCTAAAATAGATCCAATATTTCTCGCAATAACTATTTCAAATGGTAGTCAAAAAAAAGAAATGATGAAAAGAGCACAAGGCAAATCAGTGGTACATTTACAGAATTCAGATTTAAAAAAAGTGTTATTAAACTATCCTAGCCTTAGTGAACAAACAAAAATTGGCTCCTTCTTCAAAACCCTAGACGACACAATCAACCTTCATCAACAAGAATTAGACTATTTAAAAGCAACGAAGAAAGCATTTCTCCAAAAAATGTTTGTCTAAGAAAATTCGAAATATTAAGAGGAGGATATTAAAATGGGGAAAACAGAATATAATAACGAAGCAAAAATAGAAGCACGACTGATTGAAGTGCTCGGTGAAGGACACAATCAATGGACATATCGCTCAGATATTAAAAGCGAGCAAGGACTCTGGGATAATTTACGTCAAAAAATCAATCAAAACAACCTTTCAGAACTAGGTGAGGAGCTATTAACAGATTTAGAATTTGAGAGAGTAAAAACAACACTACTCACCCATACCAGTTCACCCTATGAGGCTGCAAAATGGCTTAAAGGGGAAAGTGGAATTGCAAAAATTAGCATTGAACGAGAAGATAATAGTCATGGGAAAATTTCACTTACCCTATATTCAAACAAGGATATTGGCGGTGGACGTTCAACTTATGAAGTTGTAAATCAAATCGCTAAACAACGAGGGCAAGAAATGGGAAGGGATAGACGATTTGATGTTACACTACTCATTAATGGATTACCCATTGTGCAAATCGAATTAAAACAGATTAGTGCAAAAGATGGAGTATATCAAGCCTTTAATCAAATAAAAAAATATGCTGAAGAAGGACTGTTTAAGAATAATATATTCTCGACAGTCCAATTATTTGTTGTCTCAAATGAGCAAACAACACGCTATTTTGCAAATGCAATGCCAAAAGATATGCATAAAAAATTCGTTTTTGGGTGGCGAACAAAAGATAATATAAAAGTTGAAAATATTTATGAATTTTGCAAACAAGTATTAAATATCCCAGATGCACACCGATTGATTGCAAATTATACTGTTTTAAGTGAAGAGGAAGACAAAAAGACACTCATGGTACTGCATCCTTACCAAGTACATGCAATTGAAAAGCTTTTTGAGGCAGCAAATAAACATAAATCAGGATATGTTTGGCATGCTACTGGATCAGGAAAAACATTAACAAGCTTTGTTGCAACAAAATTACTTGCCAAGAAATCAGGAATTGATAGGACAATTATGTTGCTGGATAGGAAAGATTTAGATAATCAAACAACAAGTGAATTCACGAAATTTGCAACAGAATTTAATACAGGAATTTCATCAGGAGAAGGCAAAGCTAACACCTTAGTTGTTGGAACGAAGACGACAGAAGAATTAAGTGCGGCTTTAGAAGAAGATAGTTATTCTGATACAATTATCATTACTACGCGTCAAAAATTAGAAGCAGCATTAAAGTATGCTCAAAAAGATCAACAGAAACATAAGACGAATTTTATTAGTAAGCTAAAAGGTAAACATATTGTTTTTATTGTAGACGAATGTCATCGTGCATTAAGTGATGAAAATATGACGGAAATAAAGAAAAAATTTCCTAACTCTACATGGTTTGGATTTACTGGGACGCCAATTTGCGTAGAAAATAGAAAGCAGTCAAATGGCAAACTTGCACGAACAACATTTGATCAGTACGGTGAAGTGCTACATACATATACGATTAAAAATGCCTTAGATGATGCATCGGTACTTGGGTTTCAAATTGAACATGATGACACAATACATCCCACATCTCTAGCTAATACGGTATTAAAACAACTGCAATTGCAACCAAAGTATTTTAACCATTCAATAGAAGAATTAAATAGAGTCATTGATGAAATGAACCAAAAGGACCAAGAGGCATTCATTATCTCAGGTACATATGAAAATGATGAACATATTCAACATGTAATAAGGAAAATACTACGTCCTGATAATTCATACATAAAATTTGATTTTTTAAACGGAAGACCACAAAAGTCAGCAATATTAACAACAAATTCCATTGGAATGGCAAAAAGATATTATTGGGCAATTAAAGAGATGACAAGAGAAAAAGATTGGATGCAGCAGCAATTTCCGAATGAAAAAATTCGGGAAGGAAGAACAATTGATGATGCAGATTTCCCACGAATCGCAATTACATATTCTTTAGATGAAAATAATATGCAGGCAGCAGAGCAGCAAAGGGAAATGGAAACAATTATAGGGACATATAATAATTACTATGGAACTTCTTGGTCTGTTAAAGATATTAGTCACTATAATGGCGATGTTAATAATCGTTTAGCACGAAAAAAAGCAGAATTTCAGCAACCAGGAAAACAAATTGATTTAGTGATTGTAGTAGAGCGTCTACTTACAGGTTTTGATTCGCCAACAATTCAAACACTGTTTGTTGATCGTAGTCTTAAGTATGCCCCACTTATTCAAGCATTTTCAAGAACAAACCGTACATATCCAGGTAAAACAAAAGGTCTTATTGTTACTTTTAGAAAAAAAGCAACGATGGAAAAAAATGTAATAGATGCAACACGATTATATTCAGAAGAAAAAGAAGAATCCGGGTTGATTTATCCAACATACAAAGAGTCAAAAAACAGATTAACAAAAGCCTATAAAAAGTTGCAGGATATCATTTCAGTATATAAAGTAATCGACGAAAATTTACCTTTGGAGATAAAAGTAGAATATGTGAAGGCTGTGCAAGAGTGTAATAAATCATATGAAGCGATAGTTACATATGATGAGTACAATAATGATATTATTACATCTAAGTCACTTCAGCAAAAAGTATTTGTATTAGAGGAACAGCTAGGAATATATCAAACCATCAAGGGATCATTAGTAGAAAAAGAAGAATCAGAAACCGGAGAACCAGTAAATTTTTCAGGTATAGAATTTTATGGTGATTCTCAGATAAAAATGTATGATATTGATTCAGCATACATTGCAAAATTATTAGGTGAATATTCAGCAAATAATAAAGACATTCGCCAAGAAATTGAAAAAGCCCTCCAAAAATTAAATAAAGCAGAAATAGTTAAAACGGTATACACTCAAATCCTGAATGAAATAGACAAGAATCCAGATTTAGCAGCAGAAGATATTTTCAGTATAAAACGCAGATTTTTTACTAAGGCAAAAGAAGAGATACTGAAGGAATTTTCCAATGAATGGTTTGTTGAGGAAAAAGAATTACTAACATCAGCATTGCAGTATACGGTTGGTGCGGAACCAATACCAAATATGAGGGCAATTATTGAAAGTAAGAATTTTGAGCAATATAAGAAAAAAAACTTAGAGGCTAAGCCATTTAAGTATCCACAGGACATGAAAAGAAACTGGAGAATCACCCTAGATGAAAAAATAGTACTGCTAGAAAATGAGTTGAAATAGACAAATAATATAAGAGTTGAATCAAAAAATTTAAGAGAAGTTGAATTTATATTAATTATAAGGAAATGATAAAATGGGAAAAATTATATTTGAGAATGAAGAAATGGAAAAGCTAAGGTCAGCAATTGACGACCATACTATCGAACAGAAAGAAAAAAGGTCTCGAGAAAATTCATATGAGGAAGTATTCTCTGGAAAAACAAACAGCGGGGAGGAAAGAGAATACTATCTAGGCAAAGATTCGTTAGCAATGTTAGCAATGATGACCAATTATTTCAACGAAACTGAAAAAAATTGTTCCATAATCATTCTAGATGGAGATTATGGAACGGGGAAAACAAATCTGCTAGATATCTATGAATCAATATCGATTAGTAAGGAAAATAGGCAGAACATATTAATTGAAAAATTAGAAATATTTCAGTCTGGTTATGAAGAAAATCTTTTACATTATATTACAACTAGTTTTGAAGATATTCGAAAAAACAGTCGTAGTGAAAAAAAAGTTTATAAACGTAGTGCTATATTAAAAAGAGGGATGAAGTGGATTATTATAATAGCAGCAATCCCTATTATTTGGGATGTTTTCAAATTTATTTTTTCAGGAATGTACCTAGATGTCCAAAACCAAGACGCGATCAATTTCTTTAACATTGGGAATATGCATCATTATGTAAGAAATAGTTTGTGGATATTTTTTTTCGGTTTTATTAGTTTTTTAATAGTTTTCCTAATATTAAAAAAAGTGAAGAAGTATAAATCAGATATGATGATATATAAAAAAGATTACCAGGAGTATTTTTTTGACGAGGCGATTGAACATGTTATTAAAGAGATAGACGAAATACCAGAAACAAAGGAAATTATCATTGGGTTTGAAGACATTGACCGTATCTACAAAGAAGAAAATATAATTGAAATACTGAGAATAATTTTTAACTTGAAACAAAAAATTAACCAAGAAAATGATTTAAAGAAAAAACTTGTTTTTATTTTAACGCTTTCGATGGAAAACCTCCGTGAGCGTTTTAAAGAGAAAAAGCTGATTGAAGCTTCAATCATGAAACTAAATCCATTGAAAATTTTACAATTAAAACCGCAAGCTATGTCGTATGGAATGATGGTTAAAAAACAATATCACGATGATCTGATGCTACCCGAAGATGAAAGTTATTTAGACGATTTCTTGAGCTCTTATAGTCACTTGATAAACTGGCGAATGCTATGGTCAATTCCAAAAGGAGTCAACTTTTATTATGCGTGCTTAAAATTAATTTTATCAGCGGAATATGTACAATTTAAGGATGAAGGTGAATATATTGAAATAAGTGATCAAAACATTTCAAAAGAGATTAGAAAACTCTTTGAGGAAACAAAGCGTTTTGGTGGAATTGAAAATGGTTTGTTTTTATGGGGCACGCTAAAAATCACCTGGTGGCCTAAAATTGGAGTCACTCAAAACAATGCTCCGTTAAGTGATAAGTCTGAAGGAGAATTTAAAGTTGAAATCGAAAATGCTACAATTGATCAACTCAGCCTTGATATCCGCTTAAGCGATAGCAAAACGGGAAAAGTAAAAAAGCTCTCCCATATTTTAAAATTATATTTAATCCAAAAAAATAATAGCGGAAATTATGATGAGTTCTTAACGAGGATAATGGAAACCCCAGAGATAAAAAATTTTTTGAATTCAATAAAGGAAGAACAGGACGAAAAATTTGATGTTGATAGCGAAGCGGAGATTGATATTAGTAGCGAGATGGTAACATATTTAAATGAAGTAGTAAAAGTAGAAAACTTTGAGAGTGATGAAGTGATAGACGATTTTTTCACACCAGTAGAAACCGAAGAACTTAGAAAGATAGTAGAACAATATATTGTAATAAATGATAAGGAAGAGCATTCTTTACCCTTGCCAGAAGGTCAAATTCTGACGACAAGTATGCCAACAAATATTCCCACGAGAACAAAAAAAATTGGAGATAACTATGGAGCAGATGAGGGAATTGATTTTGGGGCAGTAATAGTACCGAAGCCAATTAGCTCAACACTTGGACAAGTTAGGAATAAGACAGCAGAAGAACAAAAAGATGAATTGCTAACATTCTATCATGGGGGAGGAAAAGTAGATGAGCAGTAGTATTAAAACAAATAAGGATATAGAATCAGAGATACAAGTATTATTTAACGGGATAAAAGAAGACTTCAACACAAGTAGGTTAGATAACCTGAAAACAGGAATTGTTTGCGCTTTTTTAGAGTACCATATTAAGTTGTATAAAATAGACCTTGGAAATTCTTCTAATGGAATTGAAAATTTAGTGACACACCTAAAAGGGAAAGTTCAAAGTAATGATCCTGAAAAAGGCTATGATACTATAAAAAATAAAGTTAATAAAACAATATTTATCAAGAATTCTATCACTAAAGCAAACCTTTTGAGATACTATCTTATCATGTTAGAACGTCTTGCAATTGAAATCAAAGAGCCTGCTGAGGGAACTATCACCCCGGTATCACTGTCTAAGTTGATTGCTTCTATAACAGCCTTCTTTTATCATAATTCACTCTTATCAAGTAATACAGAATCAGAATTAGGAAATAGTGTCTTATCGGTGTATGATTTTACAGCAGGATGGGGTGTTTTATTATCCGCCTTTTATGAAATACCTTCGTTAAAGGATAAGCTTTTCTTTAGTTTAGATGATAGCAATGCTACGAATCTACTAATTGCAAAAACAACAATTTTATTAGCAGCTAATGGGAAAATAATGGACACTAATCTAGGCCAAAAAAACGAAAAAGAAAAGCCACTTGCATTTTTAGGCAAAAAATTTGAGGATGAACTTGATAATGATAAAAAACTGTATGATATTGTTATAACTCACCCGCCATTTGCCACAAAAATAAGCGGCGTTAAGAATTTATTGAAAGAGGAAAGGAAACAGCGATTCTCTGAGCAAGAATATGGTGGTAAAGTTACAGACTCGACCCCGGTGGGACTATTTATTCAACATGCTGTTTCATTACTGAGTGAAGGGGGGATAGCAGCAGTTGTGATGCCACAAGGAGTGCTATTTAGAGGAAATGAAAAATTTTTGAGGGAGTATTTTGTTTCAAAATCAGATGAAATTAGGCTAGAAGGAGTCATTGAAATTCCAACAGGTTCTTTTATTGGGTCATCAATTCCAGGAGTGCTATTAATTCTAAGAAAAAGTAAAAAACATGCATTTAGTGAGAATCATAAAGTTGTCGTATTGCGAACAGCAGACTTTACACTTACAGAAAAAGGTGAAAGTATTTTTACGGATACAGCATTAGGAGAAATAAAACAATTATTGCTAGGGGGGGAACCAGTTTGGTCTAAATTACGGGCTGTTAAGGTAAGTGAGATAGAAAAAAATGAGTATAACTTAAATATTCCTAGATATGTGAATGATTTTGTTGAAGAAGACATTTTATTAAGCGATGTGACAGAGAACTTGGCACGTGTAAATAAAGACGTTAAGATAAATTCGGAGGCACTACATGGAAAACTTGCTTCACTCTTACATGAAGGAACAAAGAAAGAAGATCAGGAAGAAATAAAAAAAATGATGGAATATTTTGCATCACGCTCTTGATAAATTTATAATCGAAGAAATGCTTATAGTCCTGACAAATAAGGCATCGCGGAATTCGTGAATCGAAATCATATGATGGATATAACAAAAATTAAATAAAGCAAAAATCGTTAAAACGGTGTACACTCACATCCTGAATGAAATAGACAAGAATCCAGATTTTAGCAGAAGAAGATATTTTCAGCATCAAGCGCCACTAGAAAATAAGTTAACAAAAACCATTAGGAATCTATCCTATCACACTAGGCTAGTCAAAAATGGGATTCCAATGATCTAAAGGTAACAAAGCATCAATAGATGTAAATTTTATTTAGCGGGGATTTTTTTCAAAAAAAGGAATGATATTTATGGGAATTAATTATGACATATTATTGCATTATCTTAATAAACAGGCAAAAGAAAATGGTAAGATATTATTGGAAAAATAGATACGGAAAATAGACGAAAAATTGCAGACATCGGATGCGGTGGCGGATATTATTCTTTTCACTTTGCTCAAATGAACACATCCAGCAAAGTTTTTGCGATAGATGTAGATATGCGCCATCTAGAATTCATCAAAAAATAATCAATAAAAAAGAAAATAGGAAATATCTCTACCATACCCAGTGTGATATGATAATGTCCGGGAGTGAGGTCCTTAAAAGCACCAAAGTAGTCATTAAGATTACAGTGGCGCTATTTTTTTGTCGAATTTCTCATTTTAATATTACGTAATTCGTTATAGTGATTAAAATGGAGGTGGCTCTACATGGGTGAAAAGTTTCGCGTTATGTCGTTAAATCTGTATATGAAAAGAAAAAAGCTTATAAGGACCTTGAAGTGCCAAACTCAGGGTAAATACATATAAAATTTTGATTTATTCTTTATATGTTGTATAATAAAAAAGAGTGTGAAAGATATGGATAATAATCAAAATATTTATAACACCTTGAAGTTTTTTAAAGTATACTTTAAAAATGAGTAAGCATCCTAAACCACGGACAAAAACTAAGAATATCAACTTAGAAATACCGTAACTTACTTGCCCCATAGCGCATAGTAGTTTTTATGTTAAAATTAAATGATATAAATAATATCGAATAAAATAAATTGTATGGTAAAAAGGAATAGGGGATGACTTGTAGTAACGACGAAGGAGTCATTAAAGATATTTTACAAATAAATAAAAGAGGGTTTTATTTATTATATGAGAGGAGAATATAAAATGGCAAAAAAGAAATCATTTTATGCAGTAAAGAAAGGTATTGTTCCTGGAATCTATAAAACATGGGAGGAATGCAAGTTAAGTGTACATGGATTTAGTGGGGCTGAGTATACAGCTTTTTCTACTGAAGAAGAGGCTTTATCTTATTTGAGTGGAAATAATCTTCATTCACAGCAAAAACCAAAAATGTCTAATGCTGACATAATTACACAAGTAAATGATGAAATTTCAAATGAAATTATTGTTGCTTTTGTTGATGGGAGTTACAATGCAAATACAAAAAAATATGGATATGGTTCATATATTCAATATATTGAGAATAACACTTTTAAATCTAAGGAAATATATGGAAATGGTAACTACAAAAAGCATGTAGAAGCAGAAAATGTTGCCGGTGAACTCTATGCAGTAATACATACAATTGAATATATAATAAAAGAAGAATTGACTGATAGAAAAATCAAAATATACCATGATTTAGAAGGCGCTCAAAAATGGGCAACAAAGGAGTGGAAGGCAAAAGAGGATGTTACAAAATTTTATATCCAAAAATTGGATGAATATAAAGAATTTACACAAATAGATTTTCAATGGATTAAGGGGCACTCAAAAATTGAATATAACGATATTGCTGACGATCTTGCAAAGCTTGGGGCATCTGGTAAGAGTAAGAAAGTGGGTAGGGGGTATGCGATGTTTGATTGTGTAAAAATTGAAGAATTGAAGAGTATTATAGAGAAAATATCAAGTGGTGATGGTGTGAACACAGAAAGCAAAAAAATAACTAGAGGAGAATGTTTCATCCTTTCTAACGAAAAAAATGAAAAATTGAGAATAACATATTACAAAAAAGCAAAAAAAGTATTGCTCCAAGGGAAAATGAGTACATTGTTTCAAGGGTTTGTATCGATATATTCTGAGAATTTAGAAGACTTTGATCTTATTTCCGCTTATAACAAAATGTATAAAAGCAATGTGAAAACTACAGACATAGCTCAAATGTATCAAAAGCAATTTGAAAAATTTCCCGATAATTATCCTACAGATATTCAAAGTCAAATTAAGCAAGCACTAATTAACTCTAACAAAGCTTATATTTACAATACTATGGAAACGGAAGTTGACTACTCATACCTCATTATTCCT
>JBOFTV010000016.1:0-62958 GCA_051652245.1 Culicoidibacterales bacterium
CCGTTGTTGTTCCGTCACCCTTAGCATAATTATTTGTTTGTCCCGCTAAATACACCTCTCCCTGATTATCCAATAAGATTGCATTTTCTGACGAAATCGAAATCGTCTCAATTTCACCAAGGACTTCCGAAGTATCACTAACTGCAAATAACGATGTCATATTCATATTAGATACCTCAGTTATTCCACGGCCTAGAACACCATTTAAATTATAACCAGAGCTTAGCACCGTCTTTTTATCATCGAGTAGAACAAGGGTTTCAGGATTCTCCCCATTCTCTTTTGACCACGTCTTTACAGAGCGTACGCCCTCAATATAATTATTGTTTGTTGCCTTTGTCGGCGTATCACCAACCACAGTAAATCCTTGTAATACCAACAAAAATATAATTGTTGTTTTCAAATATTTACATGCTATTTTTCTTATTTTATTCATGTTTTCAGCCTCCATATTTTTCCATCACCAAGACATTGCTTAGAGATAGCACACTCAATATTTTAACATGACAGTAATCTAAACACTAACTTATCCATGTTAAAATTATTAAATTACATCATCTCTTAAACAATTTTATAAAAAAAAAGCGTTGCCGCTTTAACATAATCCATACAATAATAAGAACCTTGCACTAATTTTTATCTTGCTTTTTGAACCGCACACCCGATCTAACCCGGCTCCCAATAATATCAATAAAAAATTCGCCCTGATACATTGAACTTATCTCACGCAATAAATACAAACCATTCCCACTACTACACGTCCCCTCTTTTACACCAATAAGTTCATAAGAACCTCCATATCTCTCAATCCGCTCAATATTTTCATTCGTCGTCTCATTTTCAACCACGATTGTAATAATAGTATCACGCTCAAAAATAGCACAGGCTATTTCTGTTCCAACAACTGCATAATTTATCGCATTTGAAAGTAAATTATCAAAAGTTAAGGCCATCGCCGTTTCATTAACATCAACAACTAACTTTTGGGGAACATCCACATGCACTGATAATTCCCGTAGGGAAAGCCTACCATAAAACCCTTGCTTCACCGTCAAAAAGAGCTCAACCAAATCCACCCGATTCATACTATCCACACAAATTGCCCCTTTTTCATCAAGCAATCGTAATATTTCATTGATCTTATTTAGCACCACTTCAGCTTTATTAGCATTTCTCTTAGCCCAAATACTCAACTCCCTATTACCGCTTCTATTATCCTGGGCAACCTCATCATTTTCAAGAAAAAATTGGTGCAGTGGCGTTTTTAAATTATGAATAAATGCCCGGGAAACAATAACCGTATGCCGAAGTCGACCTTTTTCCTGCTCAACTTCATATTCCAATCGCGTTTGAACCTTGTTATAATTTTGAATTTTCCACTTCAATTTTTTCGCAAAAATTCCTAGTCTGCTATTAAGACTATCATTACTACTCTCAATCTTATCAAGTTCATACAATTCTAGCCTTTTAATCGTCCGCTTGATTTTTTTAATTGGGCGAACCAAATTATATTGAATAATCAACAATATTCCCAATGAAATTGTTACTATAATAGCAACTAGGATTGCTTGGTATGTAAACACACGCCAAATATATTCACCATCAGAAATCTTATAAATACTATACCAAATATCATACTCCCCTTTTGGCCCCGTCAGAACCACATTTGCCTCTTCCATGACAACATGCATATTTATCAAACCCTTACCATCAATCACTTCTAAGTTTGGCAGCGTTTCATAAATAAGTTCCTCATTATATCGGATAACTATTTCCATAGGATAGCGTTCAACCACTCTTTCAATTTTTCTTTGAACTTTGTGGTCCGTTTCCTGTTCGAGCGCATTTTTAATTCCCGCTTTGGCTGCTTCATTATAGCTGATTTTTTTTTGTGCATAAATCATTGGCATTCTGATGACAAATAAACAAAGAATCACACTTAAAATAACCTTACCAACCACAAAGATAATTGTAACAATATTAAAACCTTTATTACTCATCCCACCTGTAACCTACTCCCCTAATAGATACTATTGCTGTCAACTTAAGTGCTCGCCTAAGGACTGATATATGGACATCCACCACACGCTCTTCCACCAGTTTTGCATCAAGCTTCCAGACTCTTTCAATCATTTCGTCCCGACTAATTAAATAGTTTTTGTTTTCAAGAAAAAGTTTAAGAATCAAAAAATCCTTATTCGCCAACATAACTTCCGCGCCATTTTTATATACTTTATGCCCTTTAAGATCCATTTTTAGGTGATTTACATTCGAAACCAAAATTTCATCTTTTATTTCCCGATATTCTAAATTTAAACTGAGAACATACTCAATTGACCTTAACAAAACATCGCGACTGATATCTTTTGTTAAATATTTGTCCACATACAACTCCAAGGATTCTAATTCTGATGAATTTGAGGGATGACCAGTTAAAATCATCGTTGGAACCAAGGGATTTCGCCTTTTGATAAACGACATAAATTTCACCCCATCCATTCCCTCCATCATTAAATCCGAAATTACAAAATCAAACTTACTAAGTTCAAAAAGTTCTAGTGCCACAATTGGATTATAAGTCGATATGACCTCATATCCATTACTAACCAAGAGTGATTCAAGATATGCTAGGTATTCTTCATTATCCTCTACTAATAAAATTTTTGCCATTGCTACGCTCATCCTCTCATTTTTTTTACTTTTTCAAAAAAGTTATCTCTAATAACTAAATCTACGACATTATTATACACTATTTTTAAAAAAAACTCACACGTTTCGCCATATTATTCATTTTTTTGAATGCGGTTTCTCCAATTAACACAGTATGAAAAATGGATTTTAAAAACAATTTAAAAACATGTTTTACACATAAAAAAAACCTCGTAAACTCCTTTTAACTATAGAGTTACAAGCTTTCTTAAACCGTAAAAAAACAAAAAAACAATCATCATTTTTATATTTTAAATCACCATTTTTCCGTAGATTATTACGCACTATTTTTTTTGTTCACAATGCCTTTTTTTAGAAAAAATAATTGTCGTGGGCGCCTTGACTTTCTTGTTATGTTCCTATAAAATTAGCAATTACTGGCATAAACATCGGAAAATCTAAGCTTTTAATTACTGCCCCATGATATTTAGACTTTGGACGCTTTAACCATGCTTTTTCTGATATTCTCATCCTTATTACTGATGGAAATTCTTTTTACGGTGTTACTCATTTTTTTCAAAATTCAAGATATTTCTTATAGCTTACTACAGGATATCGGCGTTTCAAATAAGGATGTACTTCCTAATTTTGCTATTTCCCACAAACTTTGGACACTCTTTATTTACACCTTCATTTTAAACCATAGTGAATCCTTTGTGTAGCTAATGTTTTTCTTATTAAAGCTAAAAAAAAAAGCAACTGTCAAATTTTACTTTGCCAGTTGCCTTAAGCTTGTTGTTTAATTTAAGCGACTTCATAACCAATTTCATCAATTGCTTCAATAATTTGCGTTTTTGTGATTAAATTCTCATCATAAACGACTTCAACGCTTTTCAACTCAAGATTTACATCAGCGCTTTTGATGCCTGAACTTTCAGCTAAACCACCTTCTATTGCAGATACGCAGTGGCCACATGACATCGCTGGAATTGTTAATATAATTGTTTTCATTTAGAATCATCCTTTTCTTTTTTTATAATTTTGTTCCTTTTAATCTTAGTGCATTAAGGAGTACAGAAACTGAGCTAAATGCCATTGCTGCAGCTGCAAAAACGGGGTTGAGTAGCGGGCCACCAAATAAATAAAGTAGTCCTGCTGCTAATGGAATGCCAGCTGCATTATAGCCAAATGCCCAAAATAAATTTTGTTTGATATTTTTAATCGTTTTCTTACTTAATTTTATCGCTTTTGCAACATCCTCTAAGTCACTTCGCATCAAAATAATATCTGCTGATTCAATTGCCACATCTGTTCCCGTTCCAATTGCAATTCCCACATCGGCAACCGCTAAGGCTGGTGCATCATTTAAGCCATCGCCAACCATCGCCACAATCTGACCTTCTTGTTGTAACTTTTTGATCTCGATTGCTTTATCTTCTGGTAAAACTTCGGCAATTATTCGGGTAATTCCCACTTGTCTTGCTATCGCATTAGCTGTTTTAGCATTATCTCCTGTTATCATTGCAACGTTAATTCCCATAGCCTGCAGTTCCTCAATTGCCACTCTACTACTAGCCTTAACAACATCTGCCACAGCAATTATTCCAGCAATATTACCAGCAATAGCAATATACATTGGTGTTTTTCCCTCATCTGCAAGTTTGTTTGATGTCTCCTGGAGCGATTCGATTCCAATGTTATTATCCTGCATCATCTTGCTGTTACCAATCAAGATATCTTTATCATTGATTTTCACATGGATCCCATGGCCGGGAATTGCCATGAAATATTCTAATTTAGCAAGAACTAATTGTTTTTCCACAGCGCGCTTAACAATTGCTTCACCCAAAGGATGCTCTGAATTTTGTTCTGCTGCTGCAGCCTGTTGCAGTAGCTCATCTTCTGTTATGCCATTGAGGGCAATAATATCAGTTACCTCTGGTTTTCCTGCGGTAATTGTTCCCGTTTTATCAAAAATAACCGTTTGAACACGATGTGCTTGCTCCAATGCAGCTCCACCCTTAATTAAGATACCATTTTCGGCACCCTTCCCGGTTCCAACCATAATTGCTGTAGGTGTTGCTAATCCAAGAGCACATGGACAAGCAATTACAAGAATCGTAATGAAAATTTTAAGTGAAAATCCTAAGTCTAGCGTTGCAAGATACCACATAATTCCTACAATCACAGCAATGACCACAACAATTGGGACAAAATAACCGGAAACAATATCCGCCATTTTTGCAATCGGCGCTTTTGAACCCTGAGCATCTTCGACTAATTTAATAATTTGTGCAAGTGCTGTATCCTTTCCAACTTTTGTTGCTTCAAACTGAAGACTACCATTTTTATTGATCGATGCAGCATAGACATTGTCGCCAATTTTTTTTGATACTGGCATACTTTCGCCCGTTAGCATCGCTTCGTCAATTGCTGATTGTCCTTCAATTATTACACCATCCACGGGAATTTTCTCACCTGGTTTTACCAAAATGATTTGTCCTGTTTCAACTTCACCAATTGGAATTTGTTGTGCCTGTCCAGCAATTAGGACAGTTGCTGTTTTTGGGGCAAGACCCATCAACTTTTTAATTGCTTCTGATGTCTTACCTTTAGAAATAGCCTCAAGGTATTTTCCTAGTAAAATTAACGTAATAATCACACCAGCACTCTCATAGTATAAACCATCCATTGCAGCCATCGCTAAATGGCTATCAGCTAATGTGATAATCTCATAAGTTGAATACACACTAAAAACAAGTGCTGCTGTTGTTCCAATTGCAATCAGTGAATCCATATTAGGACTACCACTAAACAAAGCCTTAAATCCGACCGTATAAAACCGGTAGCCCGCTGCAATAATTGGAATTGTCAACAGAAGTTCAACAATTGCATAACGTGACATATGTTCCATCGGCAGTAAAAATTGGGGCATTGGTAGACTGACCCATGTAATCATTGGTGCCATTGCTATATAAAAAAGAGGAATACAGAAAATAGCGGCAACCACAAGTTTTGTTCTCAGAATTTTTAATTCTTTTTCTTTTTTTAGTGAAGCATCTTCAACATTTTCTTCTGTTTCTATTAATCTAGGAGTGTAGCCAATTTTAGTAATTACCGCCTTTATTTCCTGTAATTTTATGATGTCGCCATCATAGCTAATTGTCGCTTTTTCTGTTGCTAAGTTAACACCTGCAGTAATAATTCCTTCGCATTTTGCTAACGCCTTTTCAATTTTTTGGGCACAGCTTGCACATGTCATTCCTTCAATGGGAATGACCACTTTCTTTTGCGTTTCCAAGACTTTTCCTTTGTACCCAATTTTAGCCATAGTTTCAATAACTTCTTCTATTTGCACTAATTTTGGGTCATACTCTATTGCTATTTTCTCCGTAATTAAATTAACATTTATCATTTTTACTCCGGGCAATTTTTTTACGGCTTTTTCGACTCTTTGAACGCATGACTGACACGTCATACCCTCAATATCAACTGTTTTTTTCATCATAATGATGACCTCCTACTTAATGATCTTTCCAATTGTTATCACTAATTCATCAATAACTTCACTTCTGCCATTTTTAATATCATCACTTAAGCAGCCTTTCATATGATGTTCTAACAAGATTTTACTGATTGAATTTAATGCTGATTTGGCTGCAGAAATTTGCGTTAGGATATCATCACAGTAGCTCTCTTTATCGACCATGCCATTA
This sequence comes from Culicoidibacterales bacterium, assembly GCA_051652245.1. Classification (GTDB taxonomy): domain Bacteria; phylum Bacillota_I; class Bacilli_A; order Culicoidibacterales; family Culicoidibacteraceae; genus BHER01. The sequence continues at coordinate 6,366 of JBOFTV010000016.1, forward strand.
ATGCCCCTTATCTGTCCCTCAACACGATTTAATCTTTTCGTTAAGTCGTGCTTTAAGTTTTCGCTTCTATCAACTAGTGGCTTATTTTTTGTTCCCATCTTGTTTTCCTCCCTCTCTTTAAATACTATACCCTGGTAAGGTATATTAAGTATATGACAAATACGAAATATTATCAACCATTTTGCGCAAATAAGCTCATTTTACTTAACACGCCTTAACTTAGCATCTACTTTCTTCCCAATCAATAGTGGTGTTGTCTCTACTTTAAAATTACTTGTATCTAAGCTAAACCACCGTTGTGGACTAACTGTATATTTTTTAAGTAATAATTTAAGTCTTAGGACATAGCTATCAATTAGCGTCATTTTAGCAGTCCCTGCTAAAACCTGTTCAAATAAAATAAAAGTACATTCACCGACTGTTTCATGCTTATTGACATAATATTTCTTATCATAGGGATCAATTTCACCCGTTTTTAACAACTCCAAGATTACTTTTGGTAAGAGGACACTTAAATTCATTTCAACTCTAAATCCTAAGATAAAATGAATTTTGAACACACTTTTAGGGACAATTGTATCGACTTTATAGTCCAATGTAAACGGCTTATCCGTCACCTCAATATTGACAAACCAATAGACATTTGCTTTTTTGGGTTTGTCTGATAAAATCGAGTGCAGGATATTTTCTTCGACTGTACTATCGCTGCTAGCTTTTGTTAAATAGACCAAATTAGTGCTATATTTTGCAACTAAGACATCTGCTTGCAGCTGTTTTAGTTGTTCGATATAGGGATACACTTCAATTTCATGGCGCACACTTTCCGTAATTTTTCGGCCTCTAATCCAAATATACATAACGGCCATGATCAGTAAACCAATAAACAAAGTTATATATCCGCCATCCAAAAATTTAAAGAGATTCGCATACAGAAACGTCCCTTCAATCAATAAATAGATGCCTAAAAAGGGGAGCACACGCCAATAAGAAATCTGCTTCACCACTAAATAGTTAGCATATAAAATCGTTGTCATCAGCATCGCAACGGTAATTGACAAACCGTATGCCGCCTCCATACTCGACGATTTTTGAAAATGAAATAAAATTGCCATACAACCAACCCACAACCAGACATTAATTGCTGGAATATATAACTGTCCTTTAACATTTGTTGGGTACGTAATCGACAAGCGCGGAAATAAATTAAGTTTAATTGCCTCCGAAACCAAAGTAAAAGAACCCGAAATCAAAGACTGGCTTGCAATAATTGCAGCAAGCGTTGCAATTCCAATCCCCACTAATAAAAACCACCCCGGCATAATATTAAAAAAAGGATTCCCCACCAACAGCTCTCCCTGATGCCTCAATAAAACCGCTCCCTGACCAAGATAATTTAACACCAAAGCAAGCTTAACAAAAATCCATGTATAATGAATATTGGCTTTCCCACAATGCCCTAAATCTGAGTAAAGTGCCTCTGCTCCCGTTGTACATAAGAATACTGCACCTAAAATAATCACACCCGTTGGGCTATTAAACAGCAACCAAATACCATAATAGGGATTTAGCGCCCGTAATATCGATAAATTTTGACTCATCGCCCCTAGACCTAATAATGCTAACATTAAAAACCAGATAAACATCACCGGCCCAAATATTTTGCCAATTTTTTCAGTTCCAAAGCGTTGAATCAGAAATAAGATACTAATAATGAAGGCGACCACGACCACAATAATTTGTTGTGTCAATGGAAAGACTTGTTTTAGTCCCTCAATTGCTGATGTTACGGTCACGGCTGGTGTAATGATACTATCAGCAAGTAGGGCAGCACTTCCAATTATTGCTGGGAGTAACAGCCACTTTGCCTTTTTCCTTACTAGTGTATAGAGTGAAAGAATTCCGCCTTCACCATTATTGTCGGCACTTAAAATTAAGCTGACATATTTGATTGTCGTTTGCAATGTTAGTGTCCAAATAACAAGCGAGATACCACCTAAAACATAGGTTGCATCGATGATTCCTTTATTAGCATGAATAATTGCTGACATAACATAAAGAGGGGATGTTCCAATATCCCCGTAAATAATCCCTAGTGTCATAATCAAACTAGCTAATGTAACCTTACTTAACCCCTGTTTATTTTCCATCAGTTCTCCTCCTAATAAGCCAATTTTTAGCTAAAGTAACTGTAGTGCTTCAAAAATAACAACTGCACCTAACCCTAAAAAAATAAAGGGCGTTGCATAAATACTCAATCTAGTCATCCACTTTTTGCTTTTCTGCTCAAATGTTCGAAAAGCGGCCTTGGGAACTTTAATTGATGTGTAGTACACAAGCAACATCGGAATACTATAAATAAAACAGTACGCACCAATTAAAATTAAAGCTGCAGGCATCGCCACCTGCTGCTGCAATAATATCGCAATAAAGCCAAAATATGGTATCGCTGTGGGAAAATCAATTATTGTTGCGCTCACCGCCAAAATAATCAGTGCTTTGGGTGTTGTCATTCTAACTAATGAATGTCTAGGCTGACCTCCTGGGTGAGCCGTTTTTGTCAGCATGCGGCTGATAATTTTTCCAATTAAATAAAAACCATAAAGTGATAAAACAGTCCCACAAACCAGTAAAATAATAGCTACCACATTTTGATAGTGAACAAAAATATTCGAAAAAATAAGTGAAATATACGTATAGAGGCCAAAATAAACAAGCACGCCCAAAACTAAATAAATAACATAGGTTGCTCCAATAAAAATCACTGGATACCACTTCTTTTCCACGGTGGGAATTAAAATTAAAACAATCGCAATAATTGTCGGATTAAAACAATCTAGTAGCCCCAAAGTAATTAGTGAAATAATGACGTTTAACATCCTCATCGCCTCCCTTATTCAAGCATCTGGGCATCGACATATTCTTTTTCATCCGTTTTATGCTCCTCTTCGAGCATCTGGGCACTAATATATAGTTCTACATCCACTTGCGGCTCCTCCTTTGGCAGACTAGCAGACGTTTTAAGCTCGTGTGGAACGTACTCAACAGGTTTTAGCGGCATCTTGATACTCACTTTTGGCTTAGCATACGTCGAATAATAGCTCGTAGTTACAGCACCTATACAAACAAACCAGTTTACAAAAAACCACATCCACATCCACATACTACTATAGAACTCATAGCGCACCATTGCTAATCCATATAAACCTGAAGGAATTGCCATCAAAAAGGTAATCAACCCCAAAATAGCTCCCCCGCGAGTTACCCGCTCCTTTTTGCTTGCCAATAAGATCATAATTGCATAAACAATTCCAATAATACTATAAACAAATAACATGTTTAACGCAAAGCCTAACATGGGAATCATTTGAACTGTTAGCATAATTGATAAGACTAGATATTTCTTTTTTGTTGACGACCACTTTTGCTTTTCCATGATAATACTCCTGTCTTTTTTTCTTCTTGATAAAATTATTATAGCACAATAGATTAAACAAGGAAACCTCTAGTTTTCGTTAATTGACAGACTTCCACCCGTTAATATTTTAGAAGTTTATCTTTACTAAACTTTTTACTTAAAAATATTGACTTTTCGCTCATATTTGATTATAATTACTTAGCAATTACAACTAAGAAATGAGGTGCAGGTTTTGAATATTGGTGAACACATCAAGCGGTTACGCATTGAAAATGACTTAACACAGGAAGAACTAGCCGACCGCAGCGAATTAACTAAAGGCTATATCTCACAAATTGAGCGCGATTTATCCTCACCATCCATTGCTACATTAATTGATATTTTAGAGGCTCTTGGCACAACACTCAGCCAATTTTTTAATGAAAAAAAACAGGAGAAAATTGTTTTTTCAGCAGCGGACTGGTTTGAAAAAGTTGACACTGGCATCAAAATTGAATGGGTTATTCCTAACGCCCAGAAAAATGAGATGGAACCAATTATTGTAACACTTGGTCCTAAAGGACACTCAGCTCTTGACTTGCCTCATAAGGGTGAGGAATTTGGCTTTGTTTTAAGTGGGAAAATTGAAGTGCACTTAGGTGCCAAACAATATATTGTTCGCAAAGGCGAAACGTTCTACTTTATTGCCAATGACACACATTATCTGCAAAACTGTTCCGACTGTAAAGAAGCCCAAATTCTCTGGGTTTCTACTCCCCCAAGCTTTTAATATCTATGAAAGGAGCGTGTTTACCATGTCTTTAATCGACATTCAGAATCTTACCATTACCTTTGATGATGATACCATTTTAGACGATATTTCATTTACAATCGCCGAAAATGAGTTTATTACATTTTTAGGTCCCTCTGGCTGTGGTAAAACAACACTTTTACGGATCCTTGCCGGATTTACCCAACCAACCAGCGGATCTATTCATTTTTTTGGAACTGATTTATTATCAATTCCCGCTAATATGCGCGCAATTAATACCGTATTTCAAAAATATGCCTTGTTTCCCCATATGAATGTTGCCGATAATATTGGCTTCGGGTTAAAAATCAAGCAAATTCCCAAAGCAACAATTGCTCTAGAAGTCGAAAAGATGCTAAAGCTTATTAAATTAGAAGGCTTTGGCACGCGTGATATTTCCCAACTATCAGGTGGACAACAACAACGTGTTGCTATTGCCCGCGCTTTGATTAATAAACCGAAAGTTCTCTTACTCGATGAACCACTTAGTGCCCTTGATTTGAAATTGCGGCAGGATATGCAATATGAATTAAAAGAAATTCAGCGTAAGTTAGGTATTACCTTTATTTTTGTCACACATGATCAAGAGGAAGCCTTGACGATGTCTGATCGTATTATTGTCTTAAATAATGGCGTTATTCAGCAAAATGGCACGCCTGTTGATATTTATAATGAACCCGAAAATCGCTTTGTCGCTGATTTTATTGGGGAAAGTAATATTTTTTCGGGTGTCATGAAAACTGATTTTCTCGTTAATTTTGCAGGTCATGATTTTGTCTGTGTCGATGGTGGCTTTTTGGCCGATGAATTAGTTGATATTGTTATCCGCCCTGAGGATATTACTTTTTCGATTGATTCGTCTTCTCCCATTCGGGGTCTAGTCACATTTTGTATCTTTAAGGGAGTACATTATGAGATTATTGTTGAAAATGGTGCGAAAGAATATATTATCCATTCGACTAAAAGTGCAACTGTTGGCACGACGATTGGCTTAGATTTCACACCTGAAGATATTCACGTTATGAGAATTTCTCCCTAATGGCACATATTTTTAAACGCTTCTCCCTCCCTTATATTATTTGGATTAGCTTTTCTGTCCTAATTCCGCTAGCACTTGTCCTTTTCTCTGCTTTTACTGATAAAAGTGGGCATTTTACCACAACAAATATCATTGAAGTCTTTACAGCACAGAATCTGACAACTTTTTGGCGGTCGATTGTTATTGCCCTTTTTACTACCGCTATTTGCCTTTTATTAGGTTATCCCACTGCTTTTTTCATTAGTCGTGTTAGTAAGAAATCGCAGTTATTATTACTCTTTTTATTTATTTTACCAACGTGGACTAATATTGTTCTCCGCACGTATGCCTGGCTTGTGTTATTTTATAAAGATGGCTTGGTCGAGCAGTTTTTCCGCTTTTTTGGTTTAACTGTCCATCTCCAGAATACAACATTTGCTGTCTACTTGGGAATGGTTTATAACTTTTTACCCTTTATGATTTTGCCCCTATATACGGCAATTTCCAAAATTGATACTTCGCTTATTACGGCAAGTGAAGATTTGGGTGCCACTAAATTACAAACATTTCGCCGCATTATTTTACCACTTTCGTTTCCCGGAATCATTAGTGGGATTATTATGGTCTTTTTACCCGCAGCAACAACCTTTGTCATTCCACAACTATTAAGTGCTGGTAAATATAATCTAATTGGAAATGTGATTGAACGGCAATTTCTAACAGCTAATAATATGAACTTTGGTTCCGCCCTTTCAATTATTTTGATTTTTGCGATTTTACTAAGTATCATCTTACTCAATAAATTTCAGCCCTCACCCGACAAGAAGAATCGACGAGGAGGTGGCACAAATGCCTAAGAAATTTACTTTTGGGAAATATTTTCGGTTCAGTTTCTTGGGAGCCATTTTTGTTTTCCTTTATTTACCAATTATTTTTATGATTGTCTTTTCATTTAACGAGTCAAAGACTGTTGGTAATTGGACGGGCTTTTCGCTGAAGTGGTATGAAAAATTATTTTCTAATGCAACAATTCAGCAGTCACTGATTTTTACGTTGGTTATTGCTACTGTTGCTACCATTATTGCTTTAATTATTGGGACAATTTCAGCTATTGGAATTTATTATACTAACACCAAGCGTCGACAAACGCTATTAACACTCAATCAAATTCCAATTGTTAGCCCTGACATCATTATTGGGGTTTCAACGATGTTATTGTTTATTTTAATGCAGCTGCCCTTTGGTGGACTTACTGTTTTACTAGCACATGTGATGTTTTGCACTCCCGTTGTGATAATTTCGATTATGCCACGGTTTTATTCCCTCGATTCGGCTTTAGTTGAAGCAGCTGAAGATTTAGGCGCAAGTCCTCTACAGGTGCTCAAAGTCGCCATTTTACCCCATATTCGCCCTGGTATAATTGCTGGAGCAATTATGTCTTTTACATTTTCATTGGATGATTTTGTTGTGACATATTTTACTGCTGGTGAAGGTGTTTCCACGCTTTCAATTGAAATATATACCCAAATTAAAAGGCAAGTTAGCCCTGAATTAAATGCCCTTTCGACAATAATGCTTGCAATTATCTTGATTGGTATTATTGGCTACTGGGCCTACACAACAAAAAAAAGTAAACCGCAAAAAAACAAACGGTAGAAGGAGATTTTTTTTATGAAGAATAGATATATGGGCTTGATGTTAGCCTTGATTTTAGTTGTTACTTTGGTGGCTTCTTGTGGAGCAGGAAATAAGCAAACGCTTAAAGTTTATAACTGGGGTGAATATATTGATCCCCAAATTATTAAGGATTTTGAGGCTGAAAATAATGTCAAAGTCGTTTATAGTACCTATGATACCAATGAAGCAATGTACAATAAGATTGTTTCTGGTACCGTAACTTATGATGTGCTTGTTCCCTCTGATTATATGATTGATCGTATGGTGAAAGAGGACCTCTTGGAGCCACTAAATTATCAACAAATTCCCAATTTTAGCCAGATTAAACCAGATTTGCTTAATGCTGATTTTGATAAGCAACAGCTTTATTCGGTACCCTACTTTTGGGGAACTGTTGGTATTTTATATGATAAAACCAAAGTAACAGAGCCGGTTACCTCATGGAATATTTTATGGGAGCAGAAATATGAACAACAAATTTTCATGTATAATAGTGCCCGTGATGCGATGATGGTTGCCTTAAAGAAATTAGGGTTTTCGATGAATACACGTAATCCACTTGAACTTAATGCGGCAAAGGAGCAATTACTTGCCCAACGTCCGCTTGTGTTTGGCTATGTCGGTGATGAAGTTATTAATGGTATGATTAATAATCAAGCGGCACTTGCTGTTGTTTATTCAGGGGATGCAACAACAATTATGAAGGAAAATCCCAATATGGCCTATGCAATTCCCACAGAGGGAAGTAATATTTGGGTCGATGCCATGGTTATTCCCAAAAATGCTGAAAATAAAGAACTAGCTCATAAATTTATTGATTATCTTAGTGGGGCTGATGTCTCTGCTCTGAATACGGAGGCGGTTGGTTTTAGTACGCCAAATAAACAGACTATGACTGATTTAACGGGAACTGCCCCTTGGGTTGCCTGGCTTTCTTATAATCCTGATTTGCGTGAATTACAGAAAATGGAATATTTTCTAAATCCTGATGAGGAGACAAATAAACTCTACACCCAAATTTGGGAGTCGGTTATTAGTTCTTAGGAAAAAGCGGCTAAACATAACTGTTTAGCCGCTTTTTTTGTGCCTACATTAGATAAAATTCGATTGTGTAGTTGAATGGATACCGAATGATACTAAAATTAGTAAATAAAACTAAATATGTCATTTTTGCTATCTCCCCTCAGTCGAATAAATCAGAGCCCATGTCAAATCCAACTTTACGCCACGCTCTGTTGTATTCTTTCCTAGACTATTTGCAAGTGCTGTTGCATAGCTTGCTCCAAGTCCGGTAACAATTGTTGCAACGCCAACACTTTCTACTCCTGCAAGTGCCCCAACTGTTAGCTGTCCGATTGCTACTTGATGTAACTTATACTGATAGTCGCGCGATTCTTGTGCCGACATTATTTCCTCTAATCCCCACCAGTGGGTCCGTGTGTCGATACCACCCTCAAGTGTCATCATTTCTGCCTCACTAATTTCTTGATACATTTTTGGCATTATTAATTCTTGTGTCATCATTTCTTCATTCCTTTCAGCTTTATCTTCCACTAAATTTTCGCGCTTTTTAGTGACTAGTTTAATTAGATATCTAATTTTCCGGGACTGCTTCGTCCCGGATTGTTTGTTCGTATTTTAATCACAAGTACTCCTCCTTTTATACGAGATTATTTATTGATGAAATTGAGCTGTTCTAAGAGCCACTGAAAATAACTTTCTTGGCTGTAAATGATTTTTGTTGTCACTTGTAATGAGGGGACCAGCTGAATTTCCTCACCCGCCTTATGGCTTAATTTATCCTGATCACAATCCACTATTATTTGATAAAAGGGGAGTGATGCTGCACCTTTTTGTCTGCTTATTGTCCCACTGCTGATCCTTTTAATGGTTCCTTTCAGCGTTCCAAATTTGGTTTGATTAACTCCTAAAACAGCGATTCTAACTTCATTACCCATGCTAATTTTACTAATTTGCTCCGCGGGAATATAGCTTTCAATAATTAGTTTGGCATCATTGCCTTGGTCGATGTGGGCAATAGGTTGCATGTTACTAATTGCCATCCCCTGTTTAATGTTAGTATGGTAATGCAGTTTCCCGGTTTGTGAGGCCTTTAATTGCAAATTATTAACTTCCGCTGTTTTTAGTGCTTGTTGGAACTGCAGCTCCTTGAGGCGATTGTCTACCTGTGCCCTTATTTTTCCTAGCTCATTGACTAATTGATCGTATAACGCAGATATTTGGGCTTCTTCACCAATTTGACGCTTTTCCAGTACTTTTATTTCTGCCTCCAAGGCTTCAATTTGGTCGTGATTTCTGCTTCCTAATTGGACTTTTTTCTCATTTATTATCGCCTTTTCCGTTTCTTGCGCTGCAACCTTTCTTAAATAATGGCTGATTTTCCCATGAAATTCCGCCTGTTCGGGCATTAAATAATTATATTGCTCATCAAGTGATTGCTTAGCTAAATTAAGTGTCGCAATTTGGCTTGTTTGGTACAAAATTTGTTTGTCAATTTCTTGGGCTTCGATGGCACTTAACGGTGCTTCTAGCGTCAAAATGACATCTCCCTTGGTCACTAAATCACCTTCTTGCTTAAACACCGTAGCAATCTTGGCACTTATTGTTGGCGTAAGATAAACTTTATCATCGGCCTCCACTGTCCCAAAACCTTGGACAACATCTGTTTTAGCTGTGATCGTTGCTAGACCAATTAGTGTTACTAGGAGCACTATAACACTAACTAAGAAATAGCTCATAAATCGCGGTGGTGCTTTATCAAAGAAAATACGACTATTTGTCAACTCATTTTTATCATATATTTTCATCCCTACACCTCTAGTGGTTTGAAAATATCAATTTCTTGGGGACTAATATGCACAATATACTGTTGCCCCATATCAAACAAATCATGTTCATACAAATAAAGTTCAATTTTTGCTTGTGCATAATGCATATTTTGCGCCGCTGCTTGATGTTTCAGGTAAAGGCAATTATCGACGACAATTTCTGGGCGAAATTTATACTCACCCAGGTTTTCTACCGGCACAATAACTTGAAACATAATATTATAATCAAGTGTTAGTTTCCCCGACTTCTCTAACTGACTCCCCACATTATGCGTAATTAGGGGCCCCTTTGTTTTTATTCCCATTACTGCTAAATGATTGCTAAATTTTGTTATTTCATGCTTTATCACGGTAATATCGATTTTCTTAAGTTCCTTGATGATAACATTTTCTAGTCTTAGCTTCTTCTGTGTCCTTATTTCTAACTTAGGCATAAACGATTTCCTCACTTTCTCTTTCTCTTTCCTGCTCTACTTCCCCTTTTTGTCCATATTGTAATTGCATCAAATCGGCATATTTCCCCTTTTTTGCTAATAGCTGTTCATGTGTGCCCTGCTCAATAATTTTTCCGTTAGCTAAAAATAGAATCAGATCACTTTGGATAATTGTTGACAGGCGGTGGGCGATGATGATTGTTGTTTTATTTTTTGTTAGTTCAAACATTGTTTTTTGCATTTTTTTCTCGCTGAAGGAATCTAAGTTACTGGTGGATTCGTCGAATATATAGATATCTTTTTCTAGTAACAGGGCACGTGCTATTGCTATTTTCTGCTTTTGTCCACCCGATAGATTGCCGCCATTTTCCTCAATAACCCCCTGGTATCTCCCCGGAATTCGACTAATAAATTCATCAGCATCAGCTTTTTTGCACGCCGTAATAACTTGTTGGTATGTTGCCTCAGGACTACCAATTTTGATATTGTCAATAATTGTCCCACTAAATAACTCAATATTTTGGGGAACATAGCCAATTTTTGTGCGTAAATACTTGGGCGAAATGTCTGCTAAATCATAGCCACCAATTTTCATATGCCCCTCAGTTGGGGCATAGAATTTCAATAATAATTTAGCAATTGTTGATTTACCCGCCCCACTTTCGCCTACAATAGCGACTTTTTGGCCCTGCTTTATCCGCAAATCCAACTTATTTATAACTGGTGGGCGCGATCCATACTTAAATGATGCTTGCGTAAAGACAATATCTTCTGCTAAACTAACATCTTTAAGGAGATTCAAATCATTCTGCTCTTTTTCCAACTCCATCACCTCTCCTAATCTTTTAATTGCAATTTGCGCCTCTTGAAAAGCTAGTTGGAGTGAAACTAAATTTTGAATTGGCTTTGTAAAATAGCCACTCAACGTCTGAAAAACAATCAAATCACCAATTGACATATCACCAGTAATAACTAAATAGCCACCAATTCCCATAAAAAAAAGATTTCCCAATACACCACTCGCCCCCGAAATACTCCCCTGAATATTCTTGAGCACATTTTCTTTATAGCCAATTTTAAGCACCGCAACGAAGCGCTCTTCAAGCTTAATAATTTGACTTTCCTCATCGGCTGTTGCTTTAAGTGTCTCAATATTTTTAATTGATTCAATTAGCTGTGAATTTAGCAGTGCCTGGGCCTCCATCTGCTCATAATTCAACTGCTTATACGGCTTTTTAAAAAAATACAGCAAAACAATATTAAGCGCAACCATCAAAAGCACAATTAAGAAAAGGCGGGCATTAAAATTCCACAACACAATACCAGTAATCCCCCCTAGAACACTATCCATCACCAAGGAAATTGAAACCTGCGTAAAAATTGCTTTAATCGTCATCGCATCCTGAAATCTTGTTAAAACATCACCAACTTTCCGCGTTGCAAAGAAATTATACGGTAGATTTAACAAATGATCATAGTACCCCAATAAAACCGGAATATCCACTCTCCTAGCAAGAAAAAGCATCACATGCCCCCTAAAAGCAGCTAAGAAAACTTGAATAAGATTAATGACACAGAAAATCAAAAGGTAGACATAAAGCATATTTATTAATTGAAAGGGAATAATCTCATCAAAAAGAATTTTGGCAAAAATACTTGTCACAATGCCCAAAATACTTAAACAAAATGAGGAAAAAATGATTGTCAGCAATAACCCTTTTTGGGGAAGAATCAAACTTTTAAAAATAGTAAGCATTGATGCCCCTTTGAATTCTAGCTGTTCAAACTCACTTTTAGGGAGCAATAAGATGATGACTCCGGTAAACATTTTTTCAAATTCCTTGTGTTGTAAACGCCTGTTCCCGTAAGCAGGATCGGCAATAATTACATGCCCACTTTCAATTTTATGGATAACAACAAAATGAGACCTCCCCGTTTTTGTTTGAACATGTGCTATTGCTGGTAATGTATACTCACTAAAAACATCTTCATTTTTAATTTTAAGTGCATGAGCCGTAAAACCTAATTGCTTACTTCCCGCTACAAGTCCTTGAACACTTGTTCCATAGGCATCAGTACCAATGACATCACGAATTTTCATAATTGACAGCTCTTTTTTGTAAAAGCTTGCTACTGTGGCAAGTGCTGCTGCTGCACAATCTGATTGATCATGCTGTCTGCTGCAGCTGTACTTCTTTTTGAGTCGGTTTTGTTTTAATTTTTCGAACATCGTATTCTCCCCAATTTTTTAAGACGCTACTAATAAAGTTAACCAGAACATCTAATTATTTGTTACATTATACAACTCAATCATTCCAATTGTCAAATACAATGTATAAATATTGTATTTATTCCATTTTAATTTAATTTAATTACCTTTTATTCCATAAATTGACCATAAAACACTTAGCTTTTTTTTAAAAAAAAAGGCTAAATAATTAAACCAAAAAAAGCACGGTTTTACACCATGCTTTCTTTGCTGATTTAATTTAATATATGACTATTTATTAAGGATTTTCAAGGCCTTTTCAACAATTGCTTGGCCATCAATCATACCATAATCAAGCATATCAATACCTGAAATAATCGTGTCCTTTGGTACTAATTTTTGAAAATCTGATTTCATAAAAGCAACATTTGGGCCCAGCAGTAAAATATCTACTTTATCCAACTTTTTAACAAGTGAAGCAATTGCCGCTGTGGCTTTAATATCGATTGCTGGATTAATTTTGGCGGCTGCAAGTTTCATCTTCTTCGTTAAAAGTGCCGATGAAAAACCTTCAACACAGGCAATAACAATAAATATTTCTTTGGCTACACCCGTTTCTGCTACTTGCTGTTCATCAGTAAAGGCCTTTTCTAACATTGCATCACCGTCCATCACGCTAAAGTCTCTTTGCGTGATAACTTTTACCGTTATCTGTGGATATTTCTGTTGTAAACTTGGAGCTAAATGTCCCATTTGTGGTGCAAGTAATAAAATATTAACATCTACTAGTGCATCTAAACTTGTCTGTTGATTGTCGACAACATCAATTATGACATCTAATCCTGATACTTTTACGGCTGCTTTCATTTTTGCGGCAATGACTGTTGCTGACACCCCGCTGCTACATGCTAAGACAACTCGATAACTCATATTCATCTGCCCCTTTATTTGTTTAATTTGAGAAAATTATTTCCCTTATATATAAGTATACCATGAAACTGCTTTCATTTTATCTTTTTCGGTTTTATTTTACAACCGTTTACCAATCGCTTGGATTTTATAGCGTCTTCCATAATAAACAATCATCAGTAAGCCAACCACCGTCCCCCCAATAAAAACACTATACATTGAATAGGTATTTTCTGTTGCCTCAATTAAATAGCCTACTGAAATTGAAAGAATTGTTACTGACAAAGCTTTTATAGCAACAAGCACCGTAATTGCTGTTGAGTAGAGGTGATCGGGAACATGATATTTAATCAGTGTATAAATTGGGGAAAACCAAAAGGCAATACTAATCCCATGTAGTAATTTTACAGCAACAAACAAATACCAACTTGTCACAACACTTTCTAAGCCAAATCGCAATAGTAGCGCACCTATAGCAATCAAAATACATGTATACCAACCATATTTTCGGTGAAAATAAGTTGATAAAAACATAATTGGCACTTCCGAAATTCCTGCCGCCACAAAAATAGTCAATGAGATTGCCAGTTTTGGCGCATCGAGTGTATTAGTCAAATGCAGCCCTTGAAATGAAGACGAAACATCATTTGTACCAACCACAAGCATATAAGCAAACGTCAGCATCAGAAATGGTTTATTTGTTATTAGTGCCTTAATACCTTCTAATATTGGGGGATTATGACGTTGTGCATTTTGGCCATTAATTTTATCTATCGGTTTAAGCAGCCTCGTAAAAAGAGCCGCTACAATGAAAAAACCAGCCATACAATAAAAAGCAATCGCATAATTATTATATTGATCGACCACTAAAATAACAGGAAATAAAATAATAGCATAGCCAAGAGATCCAAACACGCGCATCACCGGGAAGGGAATCTGATAATTTAGTTCCACCTGCATCGTTGTCTTATCTAGCAACGGAAAATAGCCACTCGAAAATATTTCATAGACCATTCTCACAAGTAAAAACCCCATAAAAACCTGCACAAGACTTAACATAACTGAACCAATGGCAAGCATCAATAAGATTACTAGCAGCATTAGACTCGTTTTATTAAGTTTATCATCCAAAATCCCCCAAATCGGGGTGAAAAAGATACTAATAAACGACCCGGCTCCCACAATAAACCCAATCTGACTTTCCGTGTAATTAAGTGAATTCATATAAAGTGGTAGTAGTGTCATCATAATTGAATAAGACATCAAACCAAAAAAATAAATACTTGAGATACCCCAGCGAATTGATTTCGCTTCTTGAATTTTTTTCATTAATTATTTACTCCTTATTGCTACTTTTATACCCTACTATACTATGATTTTCGTCATTAGGCAACAAATTTCTCCCATTTTTCATTTTTTGAAATTATCGCAAAAAAAAGGGCCGCAAAGCCCCCGATTACAAATCACCAATCCCTAAACGCGCAAAAATAGCATCAACATGCGTCAAGTGATAGCGTGGATCAAAGCAATCAGCAATTTGATTTCCCGTTAGGACAGCACTAATTTCCGCTGATGCCTCCACCAACACGCGAAATTGAATTTGTTGTTCCCAGGCTACAGCTGTTAATGGCTGGACGATATCATAACTTTTTTCCCTTGACCAGCCTTGATCAATTAAGGCAAGTAGCACTCTTTGTGAGAAAATCAAACCAAATGTTCGTTCCATATTGCGTAACATATTTTCGGGATAAACAAACAACGTCTCAATTACGCGCGTAAAACGCCCAAGCATATAATCAAGTAGTTGCGTTGCATCCGGCATAATAATCCGCTCCACTGAGGAATGTGAAATATCCCGTTCATGCCAAAGTCCAATATTTTCATAACAGCTGACAACATATCCACGCATCACACGTGCACACCCACTAATATTTTCACTACTAATTGGATTCCGCTTATGTGGCATAGCAGAAGACCCCTTCTGCCCCTTAGCAAAGAACTCCTCAACTTCTCTAACCTCAGACCGCTGCAAATGTCTTATTTCAATCGCCATTTTGTCCATCGATGATGCAATCAAAGCAAGTGTTGCAATATAGAAGGCATGTCTATCCCGTTGCAGTGTCTGCGTCGAGATAAGCGCATGTTCAATTCCTAATTGGGCACAGACAAACGCTTCTACTTCGGGGGGCGTATTGGCAAAAGTTCCAACGGCTCCCGATATTTTACCAACTTCAATTTGTTTTCTTGCAAGTGCAAATCGCTCCATATTACGATTCATCTCATCGTACCAAAGCGCAAATTTAAGTCCCATTGTTGTTGGCTCCGCATGAATTCCATGCGTTCGGCCAATCATCACTGTATTTTTATAAACGGCTGCTTGTTTTTTCAAAACGAGCATAAAGTTCGTTAGCTTCTTTTCTAGAATATCATTGGCCTGCTTAAAAACATATCCATACGCCGTATCGACAACATCGGTTGATGTAAGCCCGTAGTGAATCCACTTTTTCTCACTTCCTAATGTCTCACTTACTGCGCGCGTAAAGGCAACAACATCGTGTTTGGTGATTGCTTCAATTTCAAGAATTCTAGGAATTGAAAAACTGGCATTTTTACGAATTAATTCAACATCACTAATTGGAATTACGCCAAGCTTACTCCAAGCTGCTGCTGTTTCAATCTCAACTTTCAGCCACGCTTCAAAGCGGTTTTGGTCACTCCAAATTGCCCGCATTTGCGGGGTACTGTATCTCTCTAACATGATAATTCTCCTTTTTCTACTTGGCGCTGGGTTGCAAGTATTGTATTGCTTAATAGCATTGTAATTGTCATTGGACCAACGCCCCCTGGAACTGGGGTTAGCTTAGCGGCAATTGGGAGCACTTCAAATGCATTGACATCACCAACTAATTTACCTGTTTGAGGGCATAAATTAACGCCAACATCAATAACCATTGCCCCTGATTTCACATGCTCGGCACCAATAAAATTAGCTCTGCCTACCGCTACAATTAAAATATCTGCCATTTTTGTCAAAGCCACTAAATTTTTGGTTTGTGAGTGTGTGATGGTAACGGTTGCATCATGCTGTAGTGCAAGCAGCGCAATTGGCTTGCCAACAATATTACTTCTGCCAACAACAACAACATGTTTCCCCCTCATATCAACCCCCTCACTTTGAATGATGGCAATAATTCCTTTGGGTGTACAGGGGACAAAGCCTGATTTTCCAATCATCATTCGCCCTAAATTCTCAGGTAGGAAACCATCAACATCCTTTTCTAAGCAAATCGTCTCAAGAATTGCCGTTTCATCGAGGTTCTGTGGCAAAGGTAATTGGACAATAATTCCGTGCACTAGTCTGTCTTGATTTACCTTTTTAATTGTCAAAATAAGTTCTGCTGCTGTAACAGTCTTCGCAAATTTTATTACTTCTGCTACCATGCCTAATTCTGCTGCTACTTTTTGTTTACCTTTGACATAGGAGAGACTTGCAGGGTTGTCACCCACCAAAATCACCACGATTTTAGGGATGGTATTTGACTCTGTTTTTAATTTTTCAATAGCCAAACTGAGCTCTTTTCTGGTTTTATTTACCAGTGACTTCACATCAATTAAAACACCCATATTTTACTATTCTCCTTTATCTTCTTGTCCCAGACCAAATAATAATTTGCTGACATTTACTTTCTTAGTTGAGCTAAGGATACACTTTTTAACATCCGGTTGCCCTTTTTCAAGGTTTGCAATTAATTCTTTAATTTCGCGACGCTTTGATGCTGTTTTGGCTGCTGCTACCGTACATCCACAATTCATTGCCGTAATGCCACTTGATTTTGTAAAGCGAATGATGTTTTTCTCCTCGATGTAATAAAGCGGGCGAATTAATTCAATGTCGAAATTATCTGATGGTAAAATAGGCAGCATCGTTTCAAATTTACCAGCGTATAGAATATTCATCATTACCGTTTCCACAACATCATCTAAATGATGCCCTAGTGCTAATTTATTACATCCTAATGATGTTGCTTTAGCATAGAGGCTACCCCGTCGCATTCTTGCACAAAGATAACAGGGATACTTTGCCGACCGACTTTCTGCACGTTCAAAAATATTTTCCCCATAAATATCACAATCGATTTCCAGCGCCTTAAGATTTTTCTCTAAGTTTTGGCGGTTGGCTTCGTTGAAGCCCGGATCCATTGCAATAAATGATACTTTTAGTTCAAAAATACCAATACGCTCTAAATGTTGGAATAATTTTGCCATGAGTAGGCTATCTTTTCCCCCCGAAATAGCAACAGCTATGTGATCCCCATCTTTAATCAGTTTATAGTCATAAATTGCCTTCATAAATGGGCCCCAAATGTCTGAACCATACGTCTTTTGAAGGCTTCGCTCAATTTCTTTCACTGATTTCAACGGATTATTGGGGATGATTACTGGACATGTGGGACTTGCAAGTTTTGTCATGCTCTTTTCACGCTCCTGTTTTATTTCTTTTGGTCTTATTATAACAAATTTTAACAGGTTATGCCATTTTTTTTGTTGCTACTTGGTCATCTACCAGTTCGCCTTTTCCCCTCTTTAAACAGCTGGCGGTTGGTCAGTTCAATCCCTGTTTGGGGTGAGTAACCTTCGTAAATTACCCGCCCACTTTGTTTGTTTGTTAACCTTATGGCAACTTTTCCTTGGAGTGTTTCCTCAACAAATGGCATCATTTCCCCACTTTGTACCGGTCCTTTACAGAGCATAAATGAGTTCTTTGGTGCACACGCTTCAATTATTAGTTGGTGGGTTCGATTACTTACCGTAATAATTGGAATTTCAAAGCTTAGATCTAATGCTACTTTTGCTAAACTATTCGTTCTAAACGTATAGAATGCTTCATCAATTGCTAAGCCAATTAAAAAGCCATCGATGACCCTTCCTAATAATGGAACTTTCCCCACGGAGCAGCTTAGACTAACTTTTTGTTTCCCTAAAAATTGATTTGCTTGAATCCAAATCCATGCTTTGGGAAATGAGCGTCCCCAATTTTTTTCAATATAGATTGAACCTCCATCCATATTGATGGACTTTGCCCCAATAGTAATTTCGCCGTGAATCACTCCATTCATCATCACTGTTTGCATATAGCATTCCATTAATGGCAGATAATTGAAAAAACCCATGCTCCCAGGATTAACTATCGTGCTAGGCCAGTAACTTTGCTCTGCTATTTTGATCTTTGCGCTAAATTTTTCGTTGCTACTTAGTTTTACATTGACATCGACTAGCATTTTTGAAAAATGATTTTCAAGAATTTGGACATCAAAATCCTTGCTACTTGCACTAAAGGTTGCAGCAGGAAAGCTTAAATATTCATAGCTAACTTGACTCCCGTGCAAGACTTGTAAAAAACAATGATTTTGACTCGCCTTTTCGCCATAGAAAATTCCCGGAATCAGCGCAAATGTTTCTGTTTGCTCCCGATTCGTCATCTTAAGATACCACCCCTCAAAAAAATGCCGCGTTTTATTGCCCCCATGAAATCCATCAGCTTTAGCCATAATTAACAATCCCCTATCTTTTTATATTTACTTCATTATATCATTTTAAGATGTTTGTGCGAAATCAACTAATACTTGTTGCTCTGAGTTTATCAGTTATAACAGACAAAAATGCCCCAGTCCCTTCGATAAAACTACTTTCAGCACTTTTTCACTTTTTATTGTTATGGATGCCTTTCGTTACAAAAACATCATCGAAAATCTGGTACACCAAAAGAAATTCAAAACAGAATTCTTGATGCAAAAGATTGGGAATCCAATAGGAAGCTTACATTTGTGAACAAAAGCTATGTTTAAAAGCAAAAACTAGATGGTGAAACAGCAATTGCAGAGAAAGTGCTTATCCATCGCGTGAAACTTATCGTCACCGTGAAAAGACACATCGTGCTGGATCCTTAGAATATGTAAATAAGCTGATAAATGCAAAGGGTTTTGGTCAAACATGTAAGAAATGGTGATAGACAATACATATATATGCCCAATTGATAGGCAAACGGAAAGCATATTGCTTTTAGTCCATTATACCTTTGATGAGACTCTCTATCCACCCAACTCTTAGAAATTACTTGGACCAAAGGCATTGTTACCCACAAGCAATTAGTAGCTTACGGAGAAAACTAAAAACCGTCATAAAGCCTTTAACAGCAGTATTTATGACGTTTTTATTTTTTTAGCCGATGAATTCAGGATTATATAATTTAAAGCTTTCTGTGCGGAATCAACTAATACTTATTTACCACAGCATCTTTCCTAATAAATAGCCATTGTTCATTTTTTTGCTCCACTGTGCCTCTTCCATATTACCTTGTTTTCCTCAAGCCTAGTCCTATTATTCCTAGTGATAAGAGGATTATGCCTTGTAGGAATCCGCTATTATTATTCCCTGTTACTGGTAATCTGACTTCTTGTTGGGGAATAGTTTGCTCACTATTAATCCAATGGACGAATAAAATGATATTATTATCAGGCATAATATCATTTTCAAAGTCCCATAGTTTGTCTTTATCTTCCAAAGTTGACATCAGTTTTTGCGTATTGTCATCATAAATTTTCCAACCGCCAAATTGATAACCCTGCTTCTCTGGATTAGCTGGTCGACTCACTTTCATGCCATATTTAACGTCCAAAAATGTTTCAACTCCATCCACATTGAAAGTAACACTATACGTTTTTGCTGTCCACTGGGCGTATAAAATCAAATCACTTTGGGGCATTTTATCTTCTATAAATATCCATTGCTTACCGTTTCCAGACTTTTGTGTATTCCACCCTAGGAAAATATATCCTTTATTAACTGGTGGACTGGGTTCAATAAGTCTTTGGTTGAAAGCATACTTTTCTGAGGCTGGGCCAAGACCCTGTCCACCATTGATATCGTATTTTACATTATATCCATCATCTACTGTTGCCATAACTGTTCTACTTACACCATTTTCCGTTCTAAATGTCACAGGGTATGTCCCTACTTTGGCTTCGATACTATGTGTTGTTGTGTAGGCAATATCTAAACCATTTTCTAAGTTCCATGCTTTTGCTTCCGCTTTCTGATTAATTAGATCGAGTGTAAGTGTTTGTGCTTCTTCCATCGTTAGCTGAAAGCTTTTCCCATGGATTGCTGTTTGTCTTGGTATATCTATTGTTGTTTGCCCATCATCTACTGTTGCCATAACTGTTCTACTTACACCATTTTCCGTTCTAAATCTCACAGGGTATGTCCCTACTTTGGCTTCGATACTATGTTCTGCTAATAAAGTTACCTGTTCCCCTTCGCTTATCGTCGCCCCCCTTGCTGATGCTTTGTCCAACAATATTTCAATTGTAACATTTTTTGCTTCTTCCAGTGTCATCACAAAATTATTAGCAGATAATTCTACATCAAGATCCCATTTTGCATATAACATCAAATCTGAAAATGGCATGATTTCTGTTTTAAAATCCCATAATCGACCATCTCCTCCTCTAGTCGTCGACCAACCCGTGAACCTGTAATCTGGCTTTGTTGGCTTTGTTGGTTCAGAAAGTAATTTAAATGCTCCAAATTTCTCTTGTTTTAGCACACCATCAACATCATATGTCAACTCAAAATCTACCGTAGATAATGATTGTTCAACACTACCCGTAAAAAAAACTTTAAATCCAAGCCCGTTAATCTCTGAAAAAAATGAGTACCCCATTTTAGGGACGTAATGAGGAAAAATCCATTCTATCTGATTATTTTCTCCATAGCGACCCTGTAAATCAATGCTCGATGGCACTATTGTCTGTCCCAATATATTAATAACCGGGTTTTCCAGAGTAATATATTGGCCAAATGGCAATGTTTCTAACTTTATTTGCTGGTCTCTTGCCATAACTTCTCTTAATCCGCTATTATTTGCCAAAGGTGATAAATCAAAGATATTATTCCCATCCAAAAATAGTTCCTTCAGATTCCTCATTTTTTCAAGTTGTGAAACATCTACTATACTATTTCCACTAAGAGATAGCCGTTCAATTTTGATTAATTCAGTAAGTGGTGTAAGATCTGATATCCTATTCTCATTGGCATCTACCCGTGTTAAATTTTCTAACCCGCTAATAGGCTCGAGGCTAGTTATCTCATTTCTTGACATCAAAAGGAATAACAACCCCTTGTGTTTTGATAAAAAAGAAATATCACGAACTTTATTGCCCGTAATCTCCAAAAGTTCTAGTTTTGGTGCATATATGAGTTCATCCAAAGTGGATATTTGATTCCCTTCTCCTAACTGAAGATATTGAAGTTCATCCAATGGCTGAAAATATAATCCTCTTATTTGTTTATCCGTAAGCCCCGTATCATTGAAATTCAATCTTTTCATTTTACTCAAATTAACAAAATTTGGAATGCCCTGTAAATCAAAATTTGAGGAAAAGTCTAATATCTGAAGATTTGGTAACTGGGAAATAGAATCTAGATCAACTATGTTATTTTGACTTGCTAATAATGATTCTAACGCTGTCAATGAAGCGAGTGGACCAATTTCCCCTATATCATTTCTACTTATATCCAAATGTGTAAGATTAACCAAACTAGACAGTGGTGATAGATCTGTTATATTCGTAAAAGAGAAACTCAAAGATGTAATATTAATCAAACCCGACAATTGCCCTTGATTTTTAATGCTATTACCTGTAAAAGCGACGCTCCTTAAAGTATCTATTTGAAACAGCGGGCTAATATCTGAAACTGACGTAAACCTAAATGATATTTCTACAAGTTTCTCTAAATCTGCTAATGCCCCCAATGAACTTAGCGGATTTATATTTAATGATAATTCCTCTAAATTATGTAAATTAGCTAATGGACCAATGTCATTAATCATATTTCTATTCAAATAAAGATTTGTTAGTTCCACCATATTCGTTAAAAAATCCAAACTTACAATATTATTATCTCTTAGCGTTAATACTTTAAGCTTAGTTAAACCCGATATTGTTGATAAATCCAATGCATTTCCATTTTCTAACCTCAATTCTTTTAGCTCCGTCAACTTTGAAAGTGGTCTCAAATCGACACTTTGCTTATTCATTGAAGCAACACCAAATTTAATAAGATTTTTGAGAAACTGCATTCCCTCAAAATTAGTTACTTTATCACTAAAAAGAGTAATTTCAATGTCTACTATCGCTTCTAACTCAGCTGCTGTAACTATCTCTTCTACCGTTTTTTTATCTAGCTTTTTTCTAATAAATTCTACCAATGTCTTATCTGGGAAAATAGATGATAGGGGCGCTGGCAAAGTCACACTATTTTCTGCATGTAATATTTTTTTCCCCTCAAAAGGTATTTTCAGTGCTAAACTAGTTCCAATAAAAGCTAAAATATTTACAAAAATAATTATTCTACTAATTTTTTTAACCAATAATTTCATTATTATGACGACTCCTTTTATGCTTAATAGCCACTACTCTTTTAACATAAAAAAATCATGGCTTACGATAATAGTTTACCACGGTTTTCATTTATTTGCACACGTTTTTTTGCATATTTTTTACTTTTTTATTTTTTTACACCAAAAAAACAAAAAAAACAACTAATTGAAGATAAAATAATTGCTTCTGCCCTTTCATTTCCAAATAATTAACTCAATTAATTCTTCTACTCACACCTTATCTTTCATTTTTTTTAAAAAAGAATTGCTTTTTAACTTCATTTTGTTTATAATTGTACACAAGTAAAGAATTAAGGAGACGATTATGTTGAATAAAATAGGCAAAAACACAAGCTACTTTTATTTTTATAACAAATCGAGACTGCATCAATAATGTAAATTTTACATATATTGTGGAGTCTATTTCGTTTATACGAAAGTCTCCGCAAGTGTTTTAAAGCATTTAACGGGATTTCGTTAAATGCTTTTCTTTTAAGTCAAATCTTTACAACCATTGCTGGAAATAAGAAGATGAAGGAGATTATATTATGATTATTAAATTAAAAAAAGAGGCAACAGACTCAGAAATTAACGCAATTATTGCCCGCGTTGAATCATTATTATGCACTGTTGAACCAATGAAAGGTTCAACACGAACGATTTTAGGCGTATTAGGTAATACGGCAACAATCGATGAGAAGACAATTAGTGTGCTAGATGGTGTTAGTAGTGTCTCACGAATTACTGCCCCATACAAGCTTGTAAGTCGCGAATACCAAAAAGAGAATTCGGTTATTAAAGTTGGAAACGTTCTTTTTGGCCAAGGAGATTTATGTGTTATTGCTGGTCCCTGTTCAGTTGAATCAGAAGAGCAATTGGACCTAACAACAAAATATATCAAACAAACGCGCGCCAATTTATTACGCGGTGGCATCGTTAAACCACGAACTTCACCATACGCTTTCCAAGGATTAGAAGAAAAAGGTCTTGAGTTAATGGAAGCAGCACGCGCAAAATACGATTTGCCAATTGTCTGTGAGTTAATGACGGTTGATCAAGTAGAACGCTTTGGCCCACGACTTGATTTAATTCAAATTGGTGCCCGTAATATGCAAAACTTTGATTTACTCAAAGCCTGTGGTAAAGTTGATACGCCCATTTTATTAAAACGTGGCTTATGTGCCACAATTGAAGAGTGGTTGATGTCTGCTGAATACATTTCGGCAAGTGGTAATAAAAATATTATCTTATGTGAGCGTGGTATTCGTACATTTGAAACAGCTTATCGAAATGTAACTGATTTAAATGCAATTCCTTTTATTAAATCATTAACACATTTACCAATTATTGTTGATTCAAGTCATTCTACGGGTATTGATTGGATGGCAGAACCAGTAGCAAAAGCAGCGCTTGCAGTTGGTGCAGATGGCCTAATGCTTGAAACACACTACAAACCATCGATTGCCTTAAGTGATGGCCCACAATCACTAGATGAGCAACAATTCAAACAAGCAATGAACAGCATTACAAGACTTTACGATTTCTTAGCAGCTGATGAAAAGTAATTTTAACAATATCCTCATTATTGGGTTGGGCTTAATGGGGGGATCATTTGTTAAAAAACTTCAGCAGGGGTCATCAATGCTCTATGCCATTGATACCGACCCCGCTGTGCAAAAGTTAGCAACGGCCCAAATTAGCGGGCTAACCTTTATTGATTTTGATTCTACCACGATTTTAGCAACAATTGACTTAGTTATTATTACACTCTATCCCGCACAAATCATTCCCACATTTGAACGCTTAGAAGGTTTACTTAAAGCTTCAGCCCTCGTCATTGATATTAGTGGTATCAAAAAGGATATTTGCACACAGCTACAACAAAAGCAATTTACTTTTAACTACATGCTCACACATCCAATGGCAGGACGTGAAATTGGAGGCTATGTCCATAGTCTCCCCTCTATTTTTATGGGGGCAAATTTCATTATCATCTCCGACGTTATGTCCGCTAGTGGAGCGCTGCAAGATGCTTTAGTTTCGTTAGCTAAATGGCTTGGTTTTGAAAAAATAAGCTTCATGCCTTGGCAAACTCACGACAGGCAAATAACCTATACTAGTCAATTATCCCATGTTTTAGCAGTAAGCCTGCTTAATAGCCAAGATTTCAGTGAGCAAACAGCAAGTTGTATTGGTGATTCATTTCGTGATTTAACGCGTATTGCTAACATGAATATTGAGCTCTGGGAGACACTTTTTTTTGAGAATAGTTTACCTTTAGAGGTTGCTATTAGCCATCTCATTGCTGAGTTGGACACGGTTCGATTACAGCTTGCTGGGGATAATAAGCTGGCTTTACATCAGTTTTTAGAGGAAGCTAAACAGCGACGTCTATCATTTAATAAGTAATTGGAGGCACTTTTATGAAAATTTCTATTAATCACACAACAAATTATGATATTACCGTTGGTTCTGGCATCATTATGCCAAAATTACACGCTTTTACGGAAAACAAACACTATTTTGTTTGTATTGATAAAGCGGTGTTACGCTTACATGGTCAGCTCCTCGAACCAATTTTAGCTAAGGCTTCGGATGTGCTTGTGATTGAATCAACCGAACAACTAAAATCACAAGTGACTGTTGATTCAATCCACCTGATGCTTAATCAAGGTAACGCTAGTCGAAAAAGTTTGCTTTTAGCAATTGGTGGGGGCATTGTTGGCGATGTCTGTGGCTACGCTGCCGCAATTTATATGCGTGGGCTTCCTTTTATTCAGGTACCGACAACATTATTATCGCAAGTTGATAGCTCAATTGGGAGTAAAGTTGCCATTAATGCCTTTGGTGCTAAAAATAATATTGGGACGTTCTATTCGCCAACTGCTGTTGTTATTGATTTAGCTTTTTTAACGACGCTTTCCACACGCTTATTTAAAGAAGGGCTAGCTGAGTTAATTAAACATGGATTTATTGTTGATTTAGAAATTTTAGCTTTACTTGATGGTTGTAGTTCAATAACTGATTTAATGGCTAATACTAGTCTGCTAAAAACACTAATCTGCCACTCCCTCGCTGTTAAACAAGCACTCGTTGAAGCTGATTTTTATGATACTGGTCAGCGCCATTTATTAAATTTTGGGCACACATTTGCTCATGCACTAGAATTAAGTTCGCCGACGCATTTATATCATGGTGAATGTGTCGCAATTGGGATGCTTGTCAGTAGCCTGATGTCTGGTAACCTTGCAACTTACACGCGTGTTAGGGAGCTTTTAGAGAAGTTTGACTGCCTCCGTGAATTTCAACCCGTCGATTTAAGCAAAATCATCTCCGATAAAAAAAGGGCCGACGCTGATATTTTCGAGGTCTTCTTGCCAGAAATCGGGAAACCGGAGATTAGGGCAACAAATATGGCGACACTCCAGCAGTTATTTGCAACAACTTATTCAACAATTAGAGCTGATAAATCAATTAAAACGTGTAAATCACAATTTGTTTTTAGTCCCGTTAAGTTACAAGGAACAATTACCATTCCCCCCTCAAAAAGTTATGCCCACCGCTATCTAATTGCTGCCGCTTTAGCTAATACGCCGACGATTTTAAGTGGTTTTAGTGAGCGTTCTGATGATATTATTGTGACGCAAACAGCAATTGAAGCTCTAGGGGCTAAAACAATTTTTGACGCTGCTGCAGGAACGATTTCGGTTTTTCCTCATCACGTACCGGTTAGCAGTAGCCGGCCTTCTGTGGATTTGAAAGAATCAGGAACGTCGCTTCGCCTGCTATTACCCGTTTTAATTGCTAAACTTGGCTCTGTAAGGTTAACTGGTGAAAATCAGCTACCTAAGCGACCACTGGATACTTTTTTTACCTGTTTTTCTGATGTTCGTTTCACCAAAGAAGTTGAACAATTAAATTTACCATTAGTATGTGATGGTGTAATTAAACCGGGTCATTACAGCCTTGAAGGAAATATAAGCAGTCAATTTTTAAGTGGATTACTGCTAACGTTACCTTTATTGGAAGCATCTAGTACGATTTCAATGTCTTCGGCCCTACAATCGGTTCCTTATGTTGTAATGACCTTAGAGGTACTTCATGATTTTGGGATTACTGTTTCACATAGTGCTGATTATTCAACCTTTGAAATTCCCGGGTTGCAGCAATACAAATCAGCTGGTGCTTATATTGTTGAGTCTGATTACTCTGGTCGTGGTTTCTTTGAAGTTGCTAACGCCTTTGCTGAGCATGACATCACCATTCTACCACCCGCACATGCCACAACTCAGGGTGATCGTCTTGTTTTAGATGTAATTCATGATAAAAATTATCGCGTTGACTTAATTGATGTCCCTGATACAGCACCAATTTTGGCTGTTCTTTTTTCACAATTTGGGGGGATTATGCATAACACTGATCGGCTAAAGTACAAAGAATCTGATCGACTTGCAGCAATTGCTCGTTTTCTAAGTAAAATGGGCATCCCCTTTGTTATTGAGGGTGATGATTTGATTATCTCGCCGGGAACTGTTTTAGGGGGGCATTTTGATACCTATAAGGATCATCGAATTACAATGTCGCTAATTATTGCTTCGACAATTGCTTCAACACCATTTATCTTAGATGAAATTACTAGTGTTGGAAAGTCGTACAAGAATTTTATTGAGCATTATCAAATATTAGGAGGTTTTGTTGATGAAAAGTAGTAATGGACAAGTATTAACGTATACATTATTTGGTGAATCCCATAGTAAAGCAATTGGCATTACCGTGTCGGGATTGCCTTGTGGGGTATCTTTTGATTTTACTTTAGTGGATGAGCAACTTGCCCTCCGAAGTGGAAATAGTACCTTTAATACGCCGCGTAAAGAGAAAATTGAATATGATATTATTTGTGGTTACTTTGATAATAAAACCACGGGTACACCGCTAACCGTATTATTTTATAATCAAAATACGCGGAGTAAGGATTATCGCAACCTCGTTTCGCAACCTCGACCAGGTCATGCTGATTATGTTGCTAATCTTAAATATAATGGTGCTCAAGATTATCGGGGCGGGGGCCATTTTTCTGGTCGTTTGACTACTCCCATTGTTTTTTTAGGAGCCCTTACAACACAGTTATTACAAGTAGCATGTCCAGGAATGGAAATTATCACACATATTTCACAGTTTTCAGGCATTAATGATACAAATTATTACGATTTGCGTAAAGAACTCGTTGCTGGACTAGTTCCCGCTCTTTCACCAACAATTGATCTCCAAGCTGCCCTACGTCTTGAGGTTGAACCGCTAACTCACGGACTGCAACAGGGATTAGAGGCAATTAAGCAAAAACTTAGCGCCATTAAACCAAGTTTTCCACTCATTAATCAGGAAGTCGAATCATTGATGCTGACTGCTGCAAATCAGGCACGATCGCAGCATGATTCGCTTGGTGGTGTGCTAGAAACAGTCATTATTAACCCACCTATTGCGATTGGCGAGCCCTTTTTTCATTCAGTGGAAAGTGTTTTGGCCGGGCAGTTATTTTCAATTGGTACAGTTAAAGCAGTCGAATTTGGGCATGGCACTCTTTTTGGCACGGCTTTTGGTAGTGCGGTTAAAGATGAATTTATTGCACCAGGTCTAACCCTTTTTAACTATAACGGTGGTCTTAATGGTGGGATTTCTAATGGTGAAGACATCATAATTAAGACCACGCTTAAACCAATTGCCTCAATTATGCAAAAGCAACATACACTTAATTTTGAAACGGATGTCATTAGCCCCTTACAAATTAAAGGTCGCCATGATGCAACGATTATTAATCGGGTCATTCCTGCTATTAATGCTGTTATTTCTATTGCTTTATATGATTTGTATTTACAACAAGCGACGCACACGAGTGTAAATTATCATGAGTAATGCGGTGATTAAATATTTGGGGCCAATTGGATCTTATACATATGAAGTTGCCTTAGCCTTTAAGCAAA
The DNA here is from genome assembly GCA_051652245.1 of Culicoidibacterales bacterium. Taxonomy (GTDB): domain Bacteria; phylum Bacillota_I; class Bacilli_A; order Culicoidibacterales; family Culicoidibacteraceae; genus BHER01. The sequence goes on from JBOFTV010000016.1 coordinate 35,087, forward strand.
AACAGCAATTAGAGCATTGTACCTTTATGCCCTTTACTTCAATTACTGCTATTTTCGAAAATAGTAGTAATGATGACCAAAATGTTTTTTTAGTCATTCCCTTAGAGAATTCAACTTCAGGGGATGTTTATGAAACTTACCGTAATTTATATACTTATAATTTTTCTGTTTTTGATATTATGTCGCTAGAAATTAGGCATGTCTTAATTGGGCTCACGGGTACAACACTTGCTGATATTAAAACGGTTTACTCTCATCCACAGGCTTTAATTCAGGTAACAGATTACACAACAAAGCAACAGCTAGAAACCCGTCCCTACTTTAGTACAGCACAAGCAGTCGACTACATTTCCCAAGAAAATGACCCAACCCTTGGGGCAATCGCCTCGCAAACTGTTGCAAATTATTATTATAATACGGAAGTTATTGATATAAATGTTAGTAATAATCGTGCTAACTATACAAGATTTCTAATTTTACAGGCACAGGAAAAGCCGCAAGCTAAAAGCTTTTTAATCAAGCCTAGTTTGGTGAGTCATCAGCAATTATTTTTGTTATTTGAATTAGGTGAAGACCGTTCTGGCCTTTTAAGTGACGTGCTTACTGTTATTTCACAGTTTGATATCAACTTAACGAGTATTAAATCACGACCTATTGAAGGTGCTTTATTTGAGTACTTCTTTGTTGTTGAGGCTAGAGTGGACCCAATAATCAGCACACACGCGCATCTATCCCTATTCCAGCAATTATCCAAATTGACAAAGAAAATTATTTATAATGTTTATTAACCAGCAATAAAAAGACGTGCTCAACACTAGAGCACGTCTTTTTTATCTATTTAAATTGAGCCTCATTAAACTCTAACCACTTTAATTATTCGCCCCAAATGATTATTACCATATTTTGTATTACTTCTAAAGAGGGCATAATTTATGCGCTTCCCTCTAGAATTATACTCATCACGGCGCATGATATCTTGGCGACCATCATTTGATAGCATATATTGATATTTTATCCGCCCTAGGCGGCTTGAAAATTTTGTGTTTGGCTGGTACTCAATCACCGAAATTTTATGTCCTCGCGTGTTATATACCTCCTGTCCAACAATATAATCTTTTCCATCTGGCGTTAGCGTATAGATGAAATTTATTCTCCCCGCCCGTTGTTCATATCTTGTATGACTGAAAAAATGCGTAATCTTAATTCGCTGTTGCTTTGTATTATATTCCTCTAATTGTGTGATGTTTTCACGACCATCACTTGTAAGATTGTATCTTAACTTTGTTTTCCCAAATCGACTCGCAAATTTTGTATTTGGCTGATACTCACTAATTACAACACGTTTTCCCGCTGTATTATACTGATCCAAGCGCGTGATATTTTCACGACCATCTGCTGATAATATGTATTCAAAATTACGCTTTCCGGCTTTTTGTTCATATTTTGTATGACTGAAAAAATGCGTAATCTTAATTCGTTGTTGCTTTGTATTATATTCATCTAATTGCATAATATATTGACTACCATCACTTGTGAGTATGTATTTTGCCGTTATTTTTCCAGCTCTACTCACAAATTTTGTATTTGGCTGATATTCACTAATTGTAACACGTTTTCCCGCTGTACTATACTCATCCAAACGCGTAATCGTTTCACGTCCATCGGCTGATAATATGTATTCAAAATTACGCTTTCCCGCTTTTTGTTCATAGCTTGTATGACTGAAAAAATGCGTAATTTTAATGCGTTGTTGCTTTGTATTATATTCATCTAATTGCGTAATATATTGACTACCATCACTTGTAAGTATATATTTTGCTGATATTTTTCCTGATTGACTCGCAAATTTTGTATTTGGCTGATATTCACTAATTGTAACACGTTTTCCATTCGTATTATATTGCTCTAAACGGACAATATATTCAAGTCCATCGGCTGATAATAGATATTTCTCACTGATGTTTTTTCCCCAATTAGCATATGTTGTTTCCGCAGTGAAATAACTGATACTAATTCTCTGTTTTGCTCTATTATATTCATCCAATTGCGTAATATGCTCACGTCCATCTCCACTTAAGTTGAATTTATATTGGAGTTTACCCGTGATATCATTTATGTTAGTTCCAGGTAGATAATAGTATAATGCAACTTTTGCTTCTTGGACAAATTGCTCAGCACGATCAATTGTTTTATCTTCAAATAAGTAGTAAATCATATCTCCTACTCTAACAATATTACTATCCCCCTCAACACTTACACTTACAACCTTACTTAAACCGGTACTAGTTGTAAATTTCACTTCATAGGATCCCACATTAGGTGCTATTTTATGTTCTACAGCCAAAGCTAATTCTTCGATTTTACTTAATGTAAATCCACGGGCTTTTGCTCTTGTGATGAGTTGTTCTTTTGTTATTGTTGCAACTTCCGTTGCCTGTATAATAAAGTCATTCGCACTTATGCCCGTATCAAGTTGTTCATTAATTATTGTTTGCTTATTGGTAACCTGCGCTAGTATTGTTTTACTTGCCCCTGTTTCTTCTGCTGTAAATTTCACTTCGTAAACTCCCGGATCTTCAGTAATTATTGATGTGACCTTTAATGTTAATTCTGTGCCATCTTCTGTTTTTACAGCTTTTGCTTCTGCTTTTAAGATTAATGCCTCTGGTGTTAATTCTTTGACTTCATTTTCAGCTAATTTAATATTATTTGCACGTATAATTGTTTTATTTTGATTATCAATAATTGTATTTGGCTCTACCTCCACTTTAACTTCTGCTAAAATACTAACATTTTTTGCTGTTGTGAAAGAAATTGGATACACGCCTTGTTTTGGAGCTACGTGGCCAGTTGTCTTTAATTCGATGCTTGCGCCATTATCTAGTGCCCACGCCTTAGCCCCCATTTTTTCCTTTAGTAGCTCTGGGGTTAATTTAATTGCTTCAAAGGCATTAATTGTAATATTATTAGCAAATAATCCCGTATTTTCTTGATTATTTATGACTGTCCGGTCATCTACTACCGAAACTGTTACCCCAACTTTAGATCCCTTGGCTGTTGTAAAAGTAATTTGATATGCTCCCGGGGTTTTATTCTGGTCAAAACTTTCGACGATCACTTCCACTAAGCTATCATCACTTAGCTTTCGTGCCTGTACCTGCGCTTTTAGCTTAAGTGTCTCATACGTCGCAGTCTTTAATTCGGTTTGGCTTATTTGGAAGCTTGCTGCCCCGATTATCTCATCATTTTGAGGATATTCTAGTGTGTGTTGCGCTTCTATATAAACTAAAATCGTCCGTTGAACATTTGTTTCCGTCGTAAATGTTACGGGATATATTCCTGATTTTCGCTCAATATTATGGGTTACTGTAAGCTTTAATGCTTCATTATTACTTAACTTCCACCCCTTAGCTTTGGCTTTTTCAGTTATCATTTCATCAATGTTACCAAAGAAGCTCTCATCGTTGAGTTTTATGTTAAATTTTGCTGCACTAATTGCTGTATCTTTGCTCTCATCTATTGTTGTATTTTCTTGGGCACGGATTACTTTTGCTCTTACTATTTTTTCTAGTCCCGTTGCTGCTGTGAATTTTACTGTATATACTCCCAAATCTTGTTTAATGCCATGAGCTATCGTAAAATCCATTGGTTTTTGATCATGTAAACTCCAGACTCTTGCTTGGGCTTTTGTAATAATGTCGGCTTGTGTGATAGCTTTTGCTTCTAGGGTTGTCAGGCTAAAGTCGATGGCATGCATTCCCGTGTTTGATTCTTCATTTATTTCTGTTGGTGTATCCTCCACTGTAACGATTATCGTTTTTTCTAGTCCTGATCGTGCACTAATTTTAACAGGATATTTACCAAAAACTGGTATAATATCATAGTCTAGATGATATTCACCTTCACTTCCATCATATAATTCCCAGGATTTCATCTCACCTCTTTGACTTAAGATTTTCCCAAGTATCCCACTGGCTGCTTCTGATTTACTTATACTCATATCTTTTGCATGAAGAGCCCAGCCAAGTTTTTCGTCTCTTAGAACATGCTCATTATCAACATCAACTATGACTGTTTCACTTATACCCTTTGGCGTTTTGAATTTAACAAAATATCTGCCGACTGCTGCTTTAATTTTCTGATTCACTAAAATATCACTGGCGGTGCCATCATTTTTGCTTGCTTTTACACCTGCTTTTTTAATTAAGATTTCATCTGTTATCACTTCTGCTTCCGCTATGCTTAAAGACATTTTTGGTGACTGGACTGTAAGCTTCTCTGTAACCCCTTCCAATGTAACTTCTAATGCTTTAAGTGGATTAATTCCACCATGGCCTGTTTCTTGGTCATATCCCTTTTCACCAATATCTGTTGCTGTGAGTGCTAAAATACTTTTTAATTCTTCACTAGTTGCTGAAGGTCTTGCAGCTTTCATCAAGGCCAGTACGCCTGAAACAATAGGGGCTGAAAAGCTAGTTCCATTTGTACTACGCACAATAATTTTACTAATTGGAGCTGGCATCATATATGCCGTTTGGACATTTTCACCGTAGGCCATCATGTAATACTCGCTTCCACAGTCACCATAGTTGGAGAAATCGGTCTTACTATTGGCTTTATTTATTGCACCTACTGCTACAGTTCCTTCACTACATGCGGGGTAATATACTCTGGTTGCTTCCTCTTTAGCATCGTTTCCTCTTGAACCAACTATTAGCATACCCATTCTATTAGCTTTTGAGAATATCTTATTTTCAAAAGCACCATCTCTAGAAATATAACTCATATTCATAATATCAACTTTTGTAGCAAGTGCATGATCAAAAATAGCCATCACTGCAATACCGTCTTTAGATACCATTGGACTACCTTTTTTACAGTTATACCCTGACATATATGGCTGAATAGTTGCCTCGTTGGCAATTGATGCCATCCCCGTTTTATTGTTTGTTTTCGCCCCACCTAAAATACTTATCACCAAAGCAGCATGCGCTCCATTAGCATAGCAGGTATTGTCCTTTGCTTTACTTACTAATGGTAAAATTCTTGACATATCAAATTCCTCACTTTTTGTATCACCATAAACTCCTAAAAACCCAGTATCCATAACCCCGATTTTCACACCTTTCCCACGACTAATATCCCAAGCTTTTTCCATGCCCATTTGATGCATTTCCCACTGTTTTCCATAAAACTCATCATTAGGGATTGCGGCACTTATCATTTCTGTTTTCGTGTTTTTTGCTACATTTTTCACACCTTTAATCTGACTGATTCGCTCAATAAACTGTTCATCCGTTTCATCCATGCTATCTTTTTTGATCACAGCACCACCTAAACTTGTAGCTAAACTTTTTCCATCGGAATTAGCTAACAACTTGACAATGGTATCATAATTATTATCCTCATCTCCAAACAAAACAACAAAAGCATCATCACTTTCTTCCGCTGTTAAAAAATCCTTCGGCTTATTATCGACAACGCCCATACTACTATTTAATGTTTTTGGTAAATACTGTGATGCTAGTTCAATTTCCTGTTTTGTTAATTTTGCTTCATCATCCTTGATTTCACTTTCTGCTACTTGGTTTGTACTTTGTGCTTGTAATGGGATTTCTACCATTCCTACTATTCCTTGCGTACCCATGAATAACATTGTTATCCATATTGCAATTTTTTTAATTTTTTCATTCATTTTAATGCCTCTCCTCTTACTCAAAGAACAATTCTTTAATATATTATGGCATAATTATAATATTTTTTTCATACTTTTTCAACAACTATCGTATCTTTTTTTTGTTATTCTGAAAATGTCACAATTTTCAATTGACAATGACACGTATTCAGAATGCCTTTTTTTTTAATATGTGACAGTTCATCAACTGTCAGAATTCTATTTTATTGAAATAGCAATTACAAATTGGCGTACTGAAATTATTAGCATCTGTAGAGCCTCCTATTCAAATCGTTCTATTGAAAAAACTAAAAATAGATCGCCTGTAACTAATTAAATTGATAGCTTCCACTTAAAAAAAGCGAGCAATCAGTATTCTACAACCAATCCACTCACTTTTCACTAATCGCTATTTGGCTTAACACACCCACTTTTTAATCAACGAGCGCAATAAACTGTTCTATGTCTTCCTTAATCAAATTTAATGATGATTCCCAGAACTTAATATCATGCAAGTTGCAGTCAACCATCAAACCAATGTCTAATAAACTTGCTTTCCCTGTTTGGGCAAGCAAGTGCTCATATTTATCAACAAAAGCTGGACCAACAGCTTCATATTGCGCATAGACGCCCTTAGAAAATAATAACCCAAATGCATACGGGTAGTTATAAAAGCTAAATGAACTACTGTAATAATGGGGCTTAATTAACCACATATATGGATGTAATGTTTCCCTGTCTAGTCCACCGCCATAGGCTCTTTTTTGGGCATCTAACATCAGCAGATTTAATTCTGCTACTGATAAGGTCCTTGTCTCTCTTTGATCAAATAAAGCTTTTTCAAATAAAAAGCGGCTGTAAATATCAACAATTACTTGCGCCGCACCCTGTAAATCAGCTTCTAAAATTGTTAGTTTTGTCTTTTGGTCACTTTCTTTCATAATGGCTTGTTTTAAAATTGTTTCACAGAAAATTGAAGCGGTTTCGGCAATTGGCATCCCATAATCGCTATTTAACAGCGTTTCATTTTCTAAGCACATACCATGATATGCATGGCCTAGTTCATGTGCCAGTGTTTTGACATTACTAAAGCTGCCATCGAAATTAGCCAAAATACGACTTTGCTTTAAGGGATGAATATTTGAACAAAAGGCGCCGTTGACTTTACCTTTTTTGGCAAACATATCAATCCATGATTCATCAAAGGCCCTATTTGCCAGTTCGGCCATCTTCGGACTAAAAGTTGCAAAATTTTTGGCAATAACTTCCTGCGCCTGTTCCACACTATAAACTAAATCTATTTGACCAACAGGGGCAAATAAATCATAAAATGGTAGTCCCCCCTCATGACCAAGCAGTTTTGCTTTGGCTCTAAAATAGGCATGGAAGCTTGGTAAGGCATCTTCAATTGCCGCAATCATTGTCTCTAGTGTTTCCATATCCATCCGTGATGCCTCTAAACTCTGCTCAAGTGGACTTTTAAAGCCACGCGCACGCGAAACGGTTATTACTTCGCCTTTGATTGCATTAATTGCTGCCCCCGATAGCGGTCCAACTTGCTTATAGGCAGAAAGTTCTGCTTCATAAGCACTTTTTCTGATCAGTGCGTCACCATCATATGCTAAATTACGAATTTCTGCTATTGTTTTTTCTTGTTGATTATGCATCGTTGTGATTGTTGACGATACATAATCCTGCAAATCAGACCAGGCATGTGAACCCGTATTCCTAAGGCTTGATAAGAGGATTTCGGCCTCCTTTGAAAGTAACCGCTTAGCACTCTTTGCTCCCTCTAACAGATAAAACTGATGTTCTACTAGATAGGGCGTAAACTGCGAAACCACATCATCATCATAATTTTGACCTAGCCAGGTAATAAATAAGGCTTCTGGTTGGGTAAGTTTTGCTGTAACACCACGTAGCACACTTAACGCTTCTGCTGCCTCCTTATTAGTAACATCTGTTGCTAATGTTAAATTAGCGTAATTAAAGAGTGTTGTTAGCAACGATTTTATTGCTGTTTGTTGCGTTAAATAATGTGTTGCAACATCATTAAAATTTGCATCATCACCCAACGATACCGCTGCCCATTCTGTTAATTTTTCAATTAAATCTGCTAACTTTTTGACATCATTGTCATATTTTTCACTCGTAAAACTTGGATAAAGACTTGTTAATTCCCAGTTATTCATCTGCTTTTTCTCCTTTATTTGCTTTTATTGCATAATCTATTGCGGCAAAATATGATTTTTCCTGCTTGCCTGAAATCATATGATCACAGGCTCTTGCTGTAATGAGGTTAGCCCTAAAGTCATCCCGATTATGGACATCACTTAAATGCACCTCGATTTTTAATCCTTTAAACATCAAAAGGGCATCAAAAATTGCATAGCTATAATGTGAAAAGGCAGCCGGATTGATGATAATGACATCAACTTTTTCAATCACCGCTCGATGAATGCGCTCAACTATTTCCCCCTCAAAATTAGAGACAAAGAAAGCTAAATCAGCGACACGATTAGCAGCATGTGCTGTAATCATTTCCACTAATTCTTCATAGGAAAAGGTCCCATAAATACTTGCTTCACGATAAGCAAGCATCGCTAAATTGACACCATTTATTACGACTATTTTCATTTTAAATACGCCTCCAATTGTTCGAAATTTAGACTGATATTTGCATGTTTTCGGTATAAATCAATTCGCTGATTGTAAAGCTTAACCACGTCTGCTTCACTTTTAATTAGTGGTCGATACTCCTGCTTTGAGCGTTCAATTAGCACATCTAAGGGAATATCCAGAAAAACAATAAGATAATCCTTGAGCAACTCAATATTCTCATTTTTCAAAATCGCACCACCGCCTAGGGCAATTAGTGGTGTTCCCTTTGCTGTTAATTGCATAAGGGTTTTAGTCTCTTCCGCCCGAAACCGCTTTTCTGCCAATAATAGTTCAATTGGCATACCGGTGTCCAAGATAATTTGAGCATCTAAATCCACACCATTATACCGGGTAATTGCTGTTGTTTTCCCACTTAGGGGCATGCCCACTAAAGCAATTTTTGTTGTTGTCTTAAACAGGACATGCGCGTATATCTGCTCAACAACATCTAGTTCAACCACAAGCTTATGCCAAATTTCAAACGACTTTACTGCTTGCATAATTAGCATATATAATCCATTAATAAATGGTTTATTCAGACCTTTAGTGAGCAACGCAAGCTTGGAATTAAGCGGATTATAATTGATATCAATCACCCCCACAAAGTTAGAAATAATCGATTCGTCAATAATACTCGCAAATGTTTCCATTCCAATTGGCGTTGTGTTGACAATGATATCGCCCTGTAAATGCTTGAGTGTTTCATAATTAGACGTCTTGTTGGATCGCGAAATAGTAATCACTTCCAGTCCCGCAAAATACTTAGCAACCATCATGCTACTAGCCCCCTGACCCAAAATAACCACGCGCTTAATGTTAGTTATTCCCAGCTTGGCAACCAATAAATCAAAACCAATAATATCAGTATTAAACCCACTAAGCAAACCATCCGCACAAACAAGCGTATTGACCGCCAAAATCGGACTAAAATTCTCACTTAAAAAAGGCAGCACAACCTCTTTATAAGGAATCGTCACATTTAAACCAGCATAACCTAATAATAAATCTGCCGTTATTTCATCCACCTCTAACAAATCATAACTTGCTGCTACATTAAAATGATCAATTAAAAAGTCATGAATAATCTTGGAATATGAATACGTTAATTTCTTCCCTACCAAGCCATATTTTTTCATTTTTGAACCTCTTTTGACGTTTGTAAAATTGTTTCATATATTTTGACTATTTGCCTGTTGATTTCTGGATCACAGGCAAATGCTTTAATTCTCTGGTGAATGATTTGTTCCCGGTCACTATCCAACACTGCTACATTATTTACTTGTTTATAGGCTTTTACTTCTAAACTTTTTTCAAATCGTTGGTTTAATAATGTCATTATTTCATCGTCTAGTCTATCTATTTCTAAGCGCAATATTGCTAAATCTTTCATTCACTTTTCCTCTTTTCTTTTATTACTTTAATTTTACTATATTTACCCAAAAAAAGCTATTGCTCTTTATGACTTGTATGCTTTTAAGACCTGCGGGTTTAATAGGGCCACATTTTCGCGCATATCCTTCATTAATTTGGCCTCTGGGTTGCAGGCCGTGACCATCCCATCGAGGTACATCATACTTTTGATAATTGGATAAATTCCTTGTTCAAATTTCATGCCACAATTAACACCTAATTTAATTGTTTGCATCATTGTTTTTGTTAAGCTTACTTGCCCCACGGTGCTTTCACTAAAACCAGCATATACCCTTAGAAGTCGCTGCTCAAAATTGCTAAAAACCGCCCCTTCTAACTGCACATCGGACATCATATTTAAGTATTTTGCGCAGTTTGGATAGTCATAGAATGCCAAAGCCGTCATAAAATTAAATAGCCCCTGGCGCATTTGCTCACTTACCGTTCCAATTGCCCCACAATCAACAAAGTAAATTTCACCATTTTGCGAAATAATATTTCCTGAATGAATATCCCCATGAAAAGTCCCAATAGCAAAGACATAAAAGCCATGAACTTTAAACAAATCAAGCAATTGTTCATACGGTAGCGTCCCCTCATTGAGTTTCTTGGCAAATGTTTGTCCCGCAATAAAATTAGAGACCACGATATTTTCTGAGGAAAGTTCTTCGATATATTCAATAAAGTGAAGCTTATGCAAATCAAAATCGGCAATATTCTCATCATAAATAGCCCTTAATTTCTGACAATTACGTACCTCATTCAAAAAGTTTAACTCAGCTAGCGTTGTCTCCTTAATATTTGCTAAAATTCCCACTGGATCAGCCACAAAAGCTAGCTTCGGGTAGAAAAAAATGATAAGCTTAAACAATTTTGTCACGGCTTTGACATCTTTAATAAACTGCCTGCGAAAATCATTTTTGAGAATTTTAACGGCCACCACGCGGCCATCCGTTAAAACCCCTTTATGAACCTGTCCAATTGAGGCACTAGCAAAGGGCACTCTATCTAAAAACGCGAATTGCTGCTGCCATAATTCATCCGTATATTCTGCTAATAATTTTTCCACATCTTCCGCTGGAATCGTTGTTGTTGCTGTATATAAGTTGCTTAGGTGGGTACATTTTTTGGCATCGAGAAAGTCAATTCTTAGAGCAAATGTCTGCGCTATTTTAATGGCTAGGAGGCCTTTTTTTTGAATTTTGGCTAAATTTGGTTGGTCTTTTTGAAATATCTCATAAATTAAATCAATGAAACTTAGTGCATTCATACTTTCATCCCCTTTTTTCCCTATGCTTCAAGTATAGCAAAAACAGCATCTTTTCGCGCATAAAAATCACTTTTAACATTTTTAAAAAAAGACTCCCGCAAAGAAATCTTAATCTGCTATAATATAATTTTTAACTTTATTTGTGAATTTTTCTGGTAATTTATCTGTGATGATTGTTATTTCTGCTAGCTCGGCAAAATTATGAAATGACGCTACATCAAATTTTGTGCTATCGGAGACGACATATGCCTCTTTTGCATGGCGAATGAGCATCATTTTTAGTTCTGATTCATTTAAATCAGCATTTGAACAGCCCATTTCTAGGCTAATTCCATTAGCACCGATGAATACTTTGTCAAATCGACATTTTTCAATGGCTCTTATGGCAATTGGACCGATAAAACACCCCGTTTTTCGTTTCATTTCACCACCGATAACAAATGTTTTAACATTAATTTTCTCAAGCATACTAATATGCATAATGCCGTTGGTAAACACGGTGATGTCTTTTCCCTCTAGATAATTGATAATTGCTGCTGCTGTTGTGCCACCATCAATAAAAATTACATCCCCATTATTAATTATTGAGGCCGCTTTTTTGCCAATTGCTTCTTTGTCATCACTAAATCTTTGCATTCGTTGGTTAACTGATAGTTCACGACTTGTATCAACAAGCTTTGCCACACCTCCATGATGACGCTTTACTAGTCCACTTTGTTCAAGATACATTAAATCACGCCTAATGGTCTGTTCTGAGGTTCCGATGTTTTTTGCTAGATCAGTAATGTAGACAATTTGCTTTGATCTTAATTGTTCCAGAATTTTCTCTCTTCTTGTTAATGGTATCACATGGAGCATCTCCTTTCCCCTGATAATAATCGGCTTCTGTCTTATATTTTAGCAAACTACCCGATTTTTTTCAACTTTATCCAGACTTTATCCTGCTTTTATAATTATTATGCCATTTGGTTGGATAATTCTGCTGTTTGCACGATAGCTAAAAATTATTTTACCCGCTATTAGCTGCTCTATTTCTGCGGCTGTTGTATTGATGATTATTGCCATTTCTGTCTTTTTGCTGCCCCGCTTAAAACTAATGATTCCGTTACGATGCTTTACTTGGCTAATTTTGCCTGCGTGGAGCGCTTTATATGCCGCTCTAATTTTCATTAATGCCAAAAAAAAGGCGCTGATTTCTTCATTTTCACTCCATGTAAGTAGGCTTCTACTGTAATCTCTTGTTTTACTTTTAGCAATTTCTAGTGCTTCTGCTTTGGTTTTATTAGCTGCCAACGCTGATTTATAAGCTGTAATCCCAAACACATCTTTAATGTCCGCAATCGTTGTAATGATGCTATCCCGCTGACCATATTCTTCACCGCCATATATGAAGGGAATACCTTTTAATAATAGTTGCAACGCTAATAAAATAATTGCCTTCCGACTATTATTATGCGCAAGCCTGGTAATTGCACGACTCATATCATGGCTACTAAAAAAGAGGGTTATTTCCTTTGACCCAAACACTTGATACGTCTTGACTAGCTCAGTAATATATTCCTCGTAGGCTAATTGCTTCCGACTTCCCAGGTTGAAATTGAAAATCAAATCCAAGCTTGTTTTTTCACTATATTTTTGCAGTTGACTAAGCTGGTCGCTCCCAACTTCACCAATTAGGAGGATGTTGGGGGAAATTTGTTTGAGATACGCTATTATCTTTGTTAATGTTTGATAAATACTTGGCTGATTTTGATCGTAAAGATGCTGCTGGATACCTTCTAAAAAGGGGTTGTCTTTGCTAAAATTAGCTTCATCCACAGACAGAAAATTGATAACATCGAACCGAAAGCCACTTACACCTCGAGCCAGCCAAAAATTGAAAATAGCGTAAAATTCCCTCAGCACCTCCGGGTTACACCAATTTAAATCTGGTTGCTGCGGTGAAAAAGCATGATAATAATAGCAATTTTCTGCCGCTACTTTTGTCCAACTGCTTCCCCCAAAAGAGGATTCCCAATTATTTAGGGGCTCCTTTTTAAAGTGATAGTACTGCCGATAGTTACTATTTTTGTCCCCAAGAGCCTGTTTAAACCATGGATGTTCTGCTGAGGTATGATTTAAGACTAAATCGATGACGACTTTAATTTTTAGCGCATCTGCCACCCTAATTAATTCGTCAAACTGTTCTAAGGTGCCATAGCTACTATCAATGTTACAGTAATTGCTCACATCATAGCCATTATCAACTTTAGGTGAAGGGTAGAACGGCGTTAGCCAAATTATCGTAATTCCTAAGCTATTTAGATAAGGTAATTTTTCAATAATTCCGTCTAAATCCCCAATTCCATCCCCATTGCTATCGTTAAATCCGGGCACATAAATTTGATAGCACACGCCCGCTTTCCACCAATTTTTGGTCTTCACTTAGCTAGTCCCTCCTTACTATTAGAGCCGAAAACGGATTGAAAACGACTGCTTGTTGGGCATGTGTATCACCAATCCCGGCATAAAACAGCAGTTTTTTTTCCATTTTTACAAAGCCTCCACTAAAAATAACATCTTCCAAATCTGGTCTTTTAGCAGCTCCCGCTAAAAATTGCGCGCGCTTAGCTAATAATTCCATTTTCGTTGGCTTAAAGTGTGGGAGTTGTAATTCAAATGTCATCGCGTAATAATGGCGTTTTCTTTGTTTGCTATATGTAGCAATATGTCCAAGGACACCAATATTACCATTTTCTAGGAGATAGGCTCCATTGACACCACCCCATTGGCTTTGGACAAATTGGGGCAATAATTTAGCTTGGGCAATCGCCGCTAATGTTAATTCTTCCAAATTTTCAATCACCGTAAAACCAATTTTACCTGGACCACCAGTTGCTTCTCTGTTACTTTGCGGACGAGTAAAGACACCAATGCGGCCATCCAAAAGTTCGACTAAGCGAATATCTTTCATCCCATCGGGACCTGTAAAAAATGGCTTAAGCCCGGCAATATCTTCACCCCGATAGAAAATTGTGCGCCAGCCCAGCCCCTTTTTTTTCCTAAAAATTTCGACACCGCCAAAAATGAACTCGCTACCAATTTTACAAATAAAAGGATCCTGTAAGTTAAATTTAGGCAAATGGTCCACAACCGTCCACGTATTAGCTTCACTTTCACTAAAAAAGAGCGCTTGCGCTATTTCACTTTCCCTTTTTTCAACCCTACCTATAATTAATTTTAGGCCTTTGTCCATAAATGGGGCGGTAATATTATAAACATCAAAGCCTTCTAATCCACTAAAATTAAGTTTTTGCGGATTCTGTAGTCGGGTTTGATCAAATTTTTCTAATAAACTTGCAACTGATTGTCTCATCTTTTCGCTTCTCCTTGTTCTAACTTATTTTCCCTAATTGCTTTTTCCGTTTCGACATCAAAGAAATGAAATTTATTAGGATTTAAGGCAAAGTCAATTACTTGATTGCGATTAAAATATTGATGTGTATTCGCCTTAATTGCAAAATCTTCTAGCCCTAAAAACTCAACTGATATCACCTGATAATCGCCCCTAAGCTCCACTAAGTTCGCTGTTGCACTAAAAATTGTTTCCGGATAGGTCACTTTTCCTAAATTTTCAACATAAACATCCGATGGCCTAATACCTAGATAAACATCACGATCAATATACTTCGTTCCTAAAGTGGCAATTGCTGATCCACTTAAGGTAATTTCATTGTCCTGATAAACTAACTTCGTACCATCAAAACGACAGATGCTTAAATTCATTTCTGGCTCACCAATAAAGCGCGCGACAAAGATATTTTGCGGTGCTTCATAGAGTTGCTTTGGTGTCCCTATTTGCTGAATTTCACCATTATTAAGGACAACAATTCGATCAGCCATCGTCATTGCCTCAATTTGATCATGTGTAACATAGACTGTTGTTACACCTAGTGTTTTATGCAATGCTAAAATTTCACGACGCATTTTATGGCGGAGTTTGGCATCTAAATTGGAAAGTGGCTCATCCATTAAAAGAATTTTTGATTTTTGCACTAGTCCTCGTCCAAGTGCGACACGTTGTCGCTGTCCACCTGATAATTCACTCGGCATTTTCGTTACTTGATTGCCCAAATCAAGTAGTTTTGCGGCATCTTCCACTCGTTTTTCAATTTCGTTTTTTGCCATTTTACGAATTTTCAAGCCAAAAGCGATGTTATCAAAAATTGTCATATGTGGATAAAGCGCATAATTTTGGAAAACCATTGCAATATTTCGATCTTTTGCATGGACATTATTTACAAGACTGCCTTCCACAAGTAACTTACCATCAGAAATTTGTTCCAGACCAGCAATCATTCGTAAAAGTGTTGATTTGCCACATCCTGATGGGCCAATCAAGGCAATAAATTCATTTTTCTCAATTGTCAAATTAAAATCATCAATTGCCAAATACTTATCACCATATACTTTATAAATGTTTTCAAATACCATATAACTCATTTGTCATTTCTCCTTATTTCTTGATTTCTAAGTAGGTATATATTTTTTTTTCTAGTTGTTCACACTTTTGTTGCGCTTTAGTTTTAGTTGTAGCGTGTACACCAAGATAAATTTTTAGTTTTGGCTCGGTCCCTGAAGGGCGAAAACAAAACCAGTCGGTATCCGTTAGATAATACTTCCACACTCCCGCAGCGGGGAGTGTGAGTTTTTCGACCCGATTTTCTTGGGTAACAAAAGTTCGAATACCCAAATTGTAATCTTCTTTGATTATGATTTCGGGCCAATTAATTTGGGTGATTTTGGCTAAATAAAGAGCCATATCATCTTGCCAACTCAGCTCATTAAGTTCAATTGCGATAAGTTTTTCTTCAAAGTAACCATATTTCTGGCCTAACTTCTCTAAGCGTTGCCCTAGTGTTGTTCCCCTATTTTTATAGCTATTTGCCATTTCTGCAACCAGTAATAAAATTTGCAACCCATCTTTGTCGCGCATAAAAGGAAATTGCAGATAGCCAAAACTTTCTTCATAGCCAACAATAAAATTTTCCTCGCCTAGCTGATTGATCAGATCACCAATATATTTAAAACCCGTTAACACGTCAAAAACCTTTATACCATAGCTCTGGGCAATTATTGCTCCTAGACCACCAGTTACAATCGTTTTGACAATATATTTTTGGCCCGCGGGTGTGCCCTTAGACGCGATGTAGTAATCAATTAATAGGGCACCAATTTGGTTCCCACTTAGTTGTCTATATTCACCACTGGGATGATAATATGCGACTCCTAAGCGATCAGCATCGGGATCAGTTGTTGCTAATAAATCCAGCCTATAGGCTCGTCCATATTCTTTTAATAAAGCAAAAGAGCGTGAATCTTCTGGATTAGGACAATCCGTGTTCGGAAAATTACCATCAGGTGTTGACTGCTCTTTAACAAGCACCAAATTTGTATAACCATACTGACCAAAAAGCTCAATCACTGGTTTAAGTCCTGTTCCATGTTGAGGAGAATAACCAATTGATAGTGTCTTGGGTGTCTGTGTTTTGGGTAGGTATTCCGCAATTTTACTAACATATTTGAGGATGAAGGTGGCATCAATAAAGCAAATTCCCTCATCCGTTCGGGGAATATTAAAAATATCTTGGCATTTTTCTAGTCCCCCTTGCACACGCTTAATGGCCTCGGGTAATAATTGGCAGCCCGTTTTATCATAAACTTTCAAGCCATTATCAGCTGCACCATTATGCGATGCGGTAATCATAATACCACCTGTTGCACCAAAATCTCTAATGGCATAAGCAATAATTGGTGTTGCCATTAGCTCACTAAATAAAAATACCTTACAACCCAATGCGCTTAGAACTTGTGCTGCTGTTAGGGCAAATTCACTTGAATAGTTACGATTGTCATAGCCAATTACAATTTTTGCCAACATCCCATAGCTTGCCAATTGTTCTAAACCAATCGCATAACTTACACGGGCAATTGTCACATTATTAATTCGATTTGGTCCCAGTCCCATCGCTCCCCTCATTCCTCCAGTACCAAACGGGATAAATCCCGCAAACATTAATGCCTTTTGGCTTGTTGTACGCTCATTAAAACGCAGGTTAAATATTAAAGGAATTTGTCCTGATTCAATCCATTTTTTTTCAGAAAAAGCTGACATGTTTTAACCTCCGTTATTCACTGTTTCTTCCCATAAAGTACTGCGTTAGGTATTTGTCCCAGTAGAGTATTAGGCAGAAACATGTTGCTATTGTTTGTGTGACTAAATAATAAGTGAGATAGGGCATTTCAATGGTTAAATAAATGATGCTACAAACACTTGAAACCAGTCCAATTAGGGGGAGTATTTTTGCGAGAATCTTGGCATATTTTTCCGTTCTACCTAAGCAAAAATAAATAATAAGCAATAATATATTAATGAAAATAAGTTCACTAAATACCGCTTTTAAGGCTCCGCTAATATAACTACTTTTAACCATGACATCCGCTAGATAATCGATTGCATAAATGATTTGCTCCCGTGTAGTTGGGAAATTTGTCGTAAATTTTGCGTGGTAGACGACATCATTAATAACAATTGTTGCGGCTGTTTCATTAATCAGTAATGCTTTATTCGGCAAAAGGGCCTTATTAGCAGTCGTGTACGCCTGATTTGTATAAATTGTTGTCTCCACCCCATCACTAAAGCTTTCCTCCTGAGAAAAGACTGTATTAGCGGGAATTGTCTCCACCAAAGCTGCAAACGAAACTAACTCTGCTGCAACGACTTTTTGCGCATTAAGGATACTTGGCATAATGAAATTTCCTAGTCCCACAATAATCATGAAAATTAGGGCAATTTTTGGTGTTTTCGTCAATACGTTATTCATGTGGACGCTTAATTTAATGAGCACAGTTATTCCTCCCTATTTTATGCCATCGGCCTTATTTGAGCGAACAAAATAGCGCTGCATACTAAAAAATACGATTAATACCGGAATAATTGAAAGTGTTGTTGCCCCCATTAGTAAAGGCCAATTAGTTCCATTTAGTCCTTGAAACATGGCAAGGCCAATTTGAACGGTAAACAATTCTTGATCATTTAGGTAAATTAATGGTGCGAGGAAATCATTCCATGACCCCATAAACGACTGAATGCTGATTGTTACAATAGCAGGGATTGATAACGGTAAATAGATTTTTAAAAAGATCGCAAAACTATTTGCCCCATCCATGTAGGCGGCCTCATAGAACTCCTTGGAAATTGTCTGAAAATATTGCACAAGGAAGAATACAAACACAGCTTGTCCACCCAGTGTTGGCAGCATAAGCGGGATATATGTATTAATAAACGAGAAATTTCCCGCACCCAAACTTGAGACAAAGCTTCCTAATTTTGACCACATAATATATGTTGGCACTAGTGTAACTTCTCCTGGTAGCATAATTGTTGCTAATAAAAATAAAAATAAACCCTTCTTGAATTTGAAATTAAATTTAGCAAAACCATATGCTACCAATGCTGAAACAAAAATATCACCAAAAAGTTTTCCGATTGCCATCCCACCAGTATTTAGGAGATAGCGGAGGAAGGGAATTTTTTCAAAAATTAGGGGGTAGTTTTGCCAGACTGCTGGACTTGGAATCCATTGGGGAGGAATGACAAAAACATTTGATGTTGTTTTTAACGATGTTGAAATCATCCATAAAAAAGGCATGATCATTGTTATCCCTACAACAATAAGTAAGATATGCTTTGTTGAACTTTTAACAACTGTTTTTCCATCTAGTTGCTTATTATTTTTAGCTATTTGCTTGATTTTATCTTGTTTTGATAATTGCTTCATTTCTATTGCTCTCCATTCATTTGGCTATACTTCCAAAAATCAGTAAACTTAAAAATAAGTAAGGTTATTAGTAGAATTATGACTAATAACAGCCATGACATGGCGGATGCATAGCCCATTTTAAAGTAAGCGAAGGCATTTTTATATAGGTAAAGCATCACAAATTCTGCCTGGTTACCGGCCCCCCCTAAAATATAAGCATCCGTAAATTTCTTAAAAGAACCAATAATTCCCATAATAAGATTGAAATAAAGAATCGGTCTCATTAAGGGTAAAGTGATGAAAAAAAGTTTATGCCAAAACCCAGCCCCCTGGATTTCTGCTGCTTCATATAAATCTTTTGATACTTCGTTGAGGGCAACTAAATAAGTCAACATTCCCGCACCAGCACCCCAAATTGCAATCATTAAATAGGATGGTAGCACCCATGCAGGATCAGTTAGCCAACCTGGACCAGTAATGCCAATAACCGCAAGGGCACTATTAAGTAAGCCATTGACCGGATCAAGAACCCAACGCCAAATTATCCCAATTGCAACACCCGATACAACAGCGGGTAAATAGTAAAGCGTTCGATAGAAGCCAACACCTCGCGTTTTCGTATTTAGGATAAAAGCAATTGAAAATGCGGTCACCATTCCTAATGGAACTGAATAAAACGCATAGCGTACCGTCACATACAAGGAATTTAAAAACTGGGCATCCCTAAATAATGCGGTATAGTTTTTAAAGCCAATAAATTTAGGCACACCAACAACTGACCACTCCATAAAACTCATATAAAATGACAGACCTATTGGAAAAATACCGAAAATGAGAAAGGCAATAAACCACGGACTAATATACCAAAAACCCATATTCTTGATTTTAGGTTTTGTTGTAAGCCCACGAATTCGCACGACCTGTTCTTCTTTTAACTTTGCTTTTGTTGTCATAATGTTACAGCCTCCTTTAATTATTGAAGTAAAAAGGTAGCGTTTAGCTACCTTTGATATTATTTCTTAGCCTGCGATTTCTTTCCAGCGACGACTTGTGGTGTCCACAAGTTTTATGATATCAAGATTACCTTTACCATCATTATTTGATAATAATGGCAATGTTAATTCATCCCACATAGCACTCGCTAGCTCATTTTGCTTTGGTTGATTATTAAAGCCACGTGCAATTTTTAATGATTCTGTGATTACATCCGTTGCATACGCTTTATTTTTATTTATTTGACCTACTTTATCGGCCTTTGATTTAATTGGTGCTGGCGCTTTGTAATCAAACAGTTCTTGCGTTAATTCACTTAATGCTTCAAAGGCGACATCTTTATTTGGCGTTTGCTCGGCAATAACTGTGGATGCATTCCATGAAAACGTCACTTTTTTGGCACTTCCTCTTGGCATAACGGCCATCCCTACTTCAAAATTAGCGCCTGCCTCTTTTACTTTCTTCTCAACATCATCAGTTGCTCCACCAATAATCATTCCTACTTTACCATTAACAAAAGTATTTTCCACACCATTTGATGTTGCTTCATTAAATGGCATCGTTGCCTTATCGCTCATCACTTTATTCATTACTGCTAATCCAGCTAATGCCTCCGGTGTATTCAATTGTAGTTGTCCATTGGCAGTAACTACTTCGCCACCTTCACCCCAAATAAAGACTTCGGGCGGTGGATTTCCTGTTGATGCATAACCATGTACCGTATCTGTTTTGACTTTATTCGAAACAGCTAAAAAATCATCCCATGTCCAATTTTTCACATCATTTTCACTAATAAGTGCTTTATTATAGTAAACAACATATGGTTGGTTAATCCATGGTAGTCCATATGTACTCCCCCCTTTTTGAGCTGTTGCTAAAATTTCAGGGTAGAAATCATTCATATCAATTTGTGTTTGTCCTGCTAGATATGAATCTAATTTGGCAATTGTTCCTGTCTCCATATATGCAGGAATATACTCTTGTGCCAGCCAGAATAAATCTGGGGCAAGATTCCCCCCAATTTGCGTTTGAATTTTAACGTAATAATCTTTCGGGATAATTTGTTGTTTTAATGTGTACGTTTTTGAAGCCTTACTCAATTTTTCAAGTATTGCGTCAATTTCCTTTCCTTCTTCTTCATTTGCCCATGTGGCAAACGTTAAAGCAACTTTTCCACCAGCAGAACCGCTACCTGTACTACAAGCAACCAAACCAACTGTAAAAATCGCTGTCAGACTTAACATTAAGATTTTTTTAATGTTTTTCATTTCTTTACCTCCTTGAAACCGTTATCTAACGATGAGTTTACAGTATTTTACATCTATTGTCAATGTTTTTACAGAAAAATACATATATTATTGTAAAATTATGTAAAAAAGTGTAAACAGGTATTAAAAAAGTGAGATTTTCATCTCAGAAGATCTCACTTTTATCATTGCTTACTAGGATCACTTTATTTTGTCAGGCTGTTAACAGCTGGTGTATAATTAAGCTGCCAACTTATGCCAAACTTATCAACAACTTGACCATATAATGGTGACCAGAATGTCTCTTGCAATGGCATGCCTATTTGGCCACCTACAGCTAGATTAGTAAAATAGCGTGTTAAGCGCTCGCTATCATCAAGGTCAATTGCTAATGTTATATTGTTACCCAGCATGTGACTTTGGTCCATAAAATCGGGCACATCAGAAAACATCACGACTGTTCCCGCGATGCTAAGTGAAGCATTCATGACTAATTTTTTTGTTTGGTCATCCATTGGAAATGATGGGTCGCTTGGTGTATCACCAAAAAGCATGACAACTTTTTGACTGCCATCTAGTGCTTCCTCGTAGAAGTTAATTGCTTCTACCGCATTTTTTCTAAAGTTTAAGTATGGAAATATACTCATGTTAATCTATCCTTTCTAATTACTCGTCAATAGCGGCAAAGTAATTCCCTTCAGGGTCGGCAAAATTGAATACGCCTTTGTTCGTGTTCGGAAATATTACTTTTTCCCCCACTGTGATATTATGTTGCTTTAATTTGTCATAGAGCTTGTCCACATCTGCTACAGTCAATAAAATTGATGGTACTGCTAGATTCAGCTGCGGCTGCTTTTTGGCAACCACTGCTTTATTTTGGAGGACAAGCTTTGTTCCTGTCCTTGTCTGATCTTCTAACTCTATGGCAAAACTTTCCCCATAATCTTGCCGTCCCACTTCAACAAAACCTAATAATTCCGTCCAAAACTGAGCACATTTTTCTTGATTTGTCACATATAACATGATTTGGGCAACTTTCACCATGACCTTTCCCCTCCTTTTTTTCACAATTTATAATATGATTATATAATAAAAAAAGAACTAATGCCAGTAAATTAGGGTATAATATTAGTCATCCTTAGAAAACAGGAGGTCATTTTAGTGAAAAGTGAAATTAGAGCCTATATCAACCAATTTGAGTCCGAAAAACAACGCATCCTTGAGCACGTCTATCAGCTAATTTTTACTGCCGTTCCTGATGCCGACGTGAAAATTAGCTATGGGATGCCCGCTTTCACGTACAACGGTCGGCCCTTAGTTTATTTTGCTGCAGCCAAAAACCATCTTGGCTTCTATCCCCTTCCCCGTGCTATTATTGCTTTTTCGGCTGAATTATCCGCCTATAGAACCTCTAAGGGAGCAATTCAATTCCCTTGGAATTGTCCGCTTCCAGAAGAATTAATCATTCAAATTGTTCTTTTCCGTAAAAATGAAAAAAATGAAAAATAAGTTACGCCCCCCAGTCTGCCATTGTCTTTATTCTTATGGCTGAAAAGCCTTTACATTTTTGATAATTCTTCATATAATAGAGTTATCAAAACTATAATTTGGAGGAAAAAAAATAATGAAGAATTTCAAGAATATCACAAAAGTCTGTTCCGTGTTATTTGCAGCAGTTTTATTGCTTGCTGCTTGTGGAGGTGGAACTGGAACAAAAACGGGTGAATTGCGCTTAGCAACACCCTTTAAGACAAATACAGTAAGTAGTTTAACTTCAAGTGAGACGGTTAACTCGCAGGTTATTGGTCAATTCCACGAAGGACTTACAACGTATGCTGCTAATAAAGAAGTCATTGGATCGATGGCTGAAAATTGGACTGTTTCAGCTGATAAAACAGTATATACATTTAATTTAAGAGATGCGCAGTGGTCAAATGGTACTAAAGTTACCGCAAAAGACTTTGTCTTCGCATGGCAAACACTTGCCCTAACGCCAACTGCAGCATATAAATCAATGTTAGCAGACATTAAAAATGGGTCGGCAATCATCGATGAGAAAATAAAAGCTGATGTTAAAACACTAGGTGTTGAAGCAGTTAGTGACAGTGTCCTAAAAGTAACACTTGCTTCACCAAGAACATACTTCCTTGAGTTAATGGCCTTTCCCGCATTTTACCCTATCAACGAAGAATTCTTTAATAGTGTTGGAGCTGCTAATTATGGTAATTCCAAAGAAACAATTTTGGCTAATGGACCATTTTTATTAACTGACTATAATGCTGATACAGGATACACACTTGAAAAGAACCCTAAATATTGGGATGCTAAAAATGTTCAATTAAATAAAATTACAACGCGTGTTGTTGAAACACCCGAAACGCAAGCAACACTTTATGACAACAATGAAATTGATCGTTTACAACTTGTTAATGCTGACTTAATAGCACGCTACGAAAAATCAACAGAAAAAGATATTCAAGAACAGGCATCAGTATTTTACTTCTACTTATCAGGAACATCTAAAAAAGAAGATAAAACTTTAGCCAATAAGAATTTCCGTGCAGCCATTGCTCATTCAATTGATAAAAAAATTCTGACTGATTCAATTTTACAAGATGGCTCAATCCCAATTGATTCAATTGTCCCAAAAAACTTTGTTGCCCTTGATGGCAAAGATTTCCGTGATTTTACTGGAACCTATGCCACACCAATGTTTGATAAAGTTAAAGCAGCTAATTTCTTAGCTCAAGCTAAATCAGAATTAGGAATGGAAAAAATTTCATTTGAACTATTATCAACTGATACATCAACAAACAAAAAGATTTATACAAACATTAAATCACAAATCGAAACTGTTTTACCTGGTGTTACCGTTGATTTAAAGCTAATTCCTGGTTCTGCATTTTATCCTGAACTTAAGAAATTTGAAACACCTGCTGCTTCAGCAGGTTGGGGTGCAGACTTCCGTGATGCAGCATCATATTTCAGTATTTTCCGTTCAACAGATGATCATAACTATGGTCGCTGGAACAACCCGTCATTTGATGCCCTATATACAGCTGCCGAAACAGAAACTAATCCAACAAAAAGATGGGAAATGTTCAAGGAAATGGAACAAATATTAATTAATGATTATGCCATTGTTCCAACATTCCAAAGAGGTTCAGTTACCCTCTTAAAACCAGGAGTTAAAGGTTATTATCATAATACAATCTCACCTGATGTAGCATTTAAACATATGAGTGTTACAGCATAATAAGCCACATAAAAAAGGACTACCTTGTCTAAGGTAGTCCTTTTACTTATCCTAAAGTAAATTCCCCAGTGCATCAATGGCCTTATATGCTGGTCGAATAATTTTCTTGTCAAACACTAATTGCTCAATTCGATGCGCATTCCAACTAGCAATTCGGGCTGTTGCAAATAAGGGGGTATATAAATCCTGCGGAATACAAAGTAATTGGTAAACAAAACTTGAATAAAAATCAACATTTGCACAAATCGCAAAATCGACTCCACGAACATTTTTCAAAGCCCTAATTGCAGCAATTTCAACATTCTTATAGAGATTATACAAGGCAAGTTCCCCTTTTGATTCTGCTAATTGTTCTGCTTTTTGGCGAAGAAGATCGGCTCGTGGATCCGAAATTGTATAAATTGCATGTCCTAGTCCATAAATCAGACCTGAGCCATCAAATTTTTGCCCCCTCAGCATCTCTCCCAGATATACTTCTAGTGCCTCCAGCGTTGGATTTTCAACATTTTCCTTAATATTAGCAATCATCTGTGCTACCATCGTATTAGCTCCACCATGTTTTGGTCCCTTAAGTGAGCCAATTGAAGCAGCAATTGCCGAATAGGTGTCAGTCCCCGTTGAAGAAACAACGTGGGATGTAAATGTTGAGTTATTCCCCCCACCGTGTTCTGCATGAATTACAAGGAGCAAATCTAGTGTCTCAACCTCTACTTGCGAATACTCATTATCATGTCTTAGCATATGTAAAATATTTTCCGCAATGCTAAAATCTGGCTGTGGTGAATGGATAACTAAACTCTCTTGACAATGCTTATGCCGGTGTGCATTGTAACTATACGTTAAAATACTCGGAAACTTAGCAATCATATTAACCGTTTGCGCAATTAAATTAGGTAAGCTAATATCATCAGGATTATCATCAATTGTATACATACAAACGACTGCTCGCTGCAACTGATTCATAATATTTTTACTTGGTTTGCGCAATAAGAAATTTTCGGTAAACTCTTCTGGTAAATCTTGGCGTTTAAATAATTCTTCCCTAAATGTTAGTAATTGTTCATCCGTTGGTAATTGACCGAATAATAAGAGGAAAATTGTTTTCTCAAATGAATACTTCGATGTCTTTTTAAACAAGCGATCTAATTCTTTAAGTTCATAATCCCGATAATAAAGTCGCCCTTGTTGCGGGATTTTCTCTCCATCAATAATTTGATAGCCATGCACTGCACCAATTTTAGTCAACCCGACTAATACACCTGTTCCATTTTGGTGTCGAAGCCCTCTTTTAACATCAAACTTCTCATATAACGCTGGTTCAATCGCATTGTTCTGATAAATCATATCTGAAATATCAGCTAGAAATGTCTTTTTCATAGAAACATCCTTCCTCTTTAAAGTGCCGCTTTAATTGCTTCAACAAACGCTGTTGTTGTTGCCACCCCTCCTAAATCCTGTGTTCTTACCTTATTTTCACGTAAAACACGCTCAATTGCTCCGCTAATTCTAGCTGCTGCTTCATTTTGACCAATATATTCTAATAAATTAATTCCACTAAATAGTAAAGCCAGTGGATTTGCCTTATTTTGCCCGATGATATCGGGTGCTGATCCATGCACAGCCTCAAAAATCGCAATATCAGCACCAATATTAGCACCCGGAGCAAGCCCTAGACCACCAACAAGACCAGCGCATAAATCTGATAAAATATCGCCATATAAATTCATTGTCACAATAACACCAAACTGCGTTGGATTCATAACCAATTGCATACACATATTATCAATAATAATTGCTTCCAGCGCAATGTGCGGATAATCCAAACTAACCCGCTTAGCTTCCGCTAAAAAAAGTCCATCGGTCAACTTCAAGATATTAGCCTTATGAGCAACCGTCACCTTATTAATACCTAGGCGATCAGCATGCTCAAAAGCGGCCTTAATAATCCGATAACTTCCTTGTCGCGTAATTCTTTTAAGCGCAATAGCTGTGTCTTTATCATCATTTTCAAAATATTCTTCACCAATATAAAGCCCTTCCGTATTTTCACGAAAAATAACTAAATCAATATTTTCATAGCGCGTTAAGACATTTGGCAGTGATTTAATTGGTCGTATATTGGCATATAAATCATATTTTTTCCGCAGAGCGACATTAATACTTCTAAAGCCTGCACCAATTGGTGTTGTAATCGGCCCCTTTAAGACTATTTTATTGCGTTCAATACTCTTATAGACACTCTCTGGTACAAGAACACCCTCTGCTGCTAAAACAGCCATCCCCGCATTTACAACCTCAAATTCAACATCCACTTTCGCAGCGGCAAAAATATCAACAACTGCCGTTGCAATTTCTGGTCCAATCCCATCTCCGGGAATTAGCGTAACTTTCACCATAACTAAACCGCCTCCTTCTATCCTCTACTATTTATTATAAGAAAAAAATCGGTCGCCCGAATTTCTTACTACACTACAATTAAAACTCATCACTCATTGCGAAGTTAAGATACCCACCATAAGCTAAAATTTGTCGTTCACGCTCTGAACCAGTAAAACCGACTTCAAATGTCGTATTCTTACTCTTATTAAGGACTTTAAGTCGTCCCAAGGCTAAGCCATTTGTGATCTCTGTAAAAACCAATTCGTCAAATTCAGAAAGTGCGTCATAGTCACCATCTGCTAAAAATTCTAATGGCAGGATTCCCGCATTCATTAAGTTTGCTTTGTGAATCCTTGCAAAAGACTTCGCAATAACTGCCATAATACCTAGTTGTAAAGGTAATAATGCTGCATGTTCACGACTTGAGCCCTGACCATAATTCTCACCACCAATAATAATCCCACCATTATATTTTACCGTTCGCTCTTTAAAATCAGAGACTAATGTTGTAAAACAATACTCGGCAAGCTTGGGAATATTCGAACGATATGGTAGAAGCTTAGCATTTGAGGGACAAATATCATCTGTTGTAATATTATCCCCCGTTTTAAGGACAATAACTTGACTCATCGTTTCCACTAATGCCGTATTTGTTGGAAATGGTTGAATATTTGGTCCTAAGAAAATTTCTGTATTGCGTCTTATTTCATCATCCGTTGGTGGATAAATATAATAATTATCTTGGTTTTCATACCGTTCTGGGGCTTCAATAACTAGCGCATCACCAAATGTTCGTGGATCCGTAAAATAACCCGTAATCGCTGACACTGCTGCTGTTTCGGTACTCACCAGATAAACCGATGAATTCATCGTTCCACTACGTCCCTTAAAATTACGATTAAAGGTTCTTAATGAGATACCATCTGATTTAGGTGCCTGCCCCATCCCAATACATGGGCCACATGATGACTCCAAAACACGCGCTCCTGCTGAAATAAGTGTCCCTAGTGCGCCATTTTGGGCAATCATCGCCATAATATTACTCGACCCTGGCGAAAGCACTAAACTAACATCCGGATGCACTCTTTTACCAGCCAAAATCGTCGCTAAAATCATTAAATCAGCATAAGATGAATTGGTACATGAACCAATTGCAATTTGATCAACCTTAATTCTAACT